>NZ_CP014546.1:4988813-5300613 GCF_001579805.1 Pseudomonas azotoformans
GCCAGGCCCTGGACGATCTCGCCAGCATCCGGGCCGACCATGTGGCAACCCAGCACCTGGTCGGTGTCAGCGTCGACCACCAGCTTCATCAGGGTTTTTTCCTGGCACTCGGTCAGGGTCAGCTTCATTGGCCGGAAACGGCTTTCGAAGATCTGCACTTTATGGCCCTTCTCTTTCGCCTCTTCTTCAGTCAGGCCAACCGTGCCGATGTTGGGCAGGCTGAACACCGCCGTCGGGATCATGGCGTAATCCACCGGACGATATTGCTCAGGCTTGAACAGCCGACGCGCCACGGCCATGCCTTCGGCCAGGGCCACCGGTGTCAGTTGCACACGACCAATCACGTCGCCGATGGCCAGGATTGACGATTCGGCGGTCTGGTACAGATCGTCCACTTCGACGAAACCACGCTTATCGAGCTTCACGCCGGTGTTTTCCAACCCAAGGTTGTCCAGCATCGGGCGGCGACCCGTGGCGTAGAACACACAGTCCGCTTCCAGCACGCGACCGTCTTTTAGCGTGGCTTTGAGGCTGCCATCGGCTTGCTTGTCGATACGCTCGATATCGGCATTGAATTGCAGGTCGAGGCCACGCTTGGTCAGCTCTTCTTTCAGATGTGTACGCACCGAACCGTCGAAGCCACGCAGGAACAAGTCACCGCGATACAGCAGGGTTGTCTGTGCGCCCAAGCCATGGAAAATCCCTGCGAACTCGACGGCAATATAGCCACCACCGACCACCAGTACACGCTTTGGTAATTCCTTGAGGAAGAACGCCTCATTGGAGCCGATAGCGTGTTCACGCCCTGGAATCTCCGGAATCTGCGGCCAGCCACCCGTCGCGATGAGGATGTGCTTGGCGGTAAAGCGCTCGCCATTGATCTCGACTTGATGCGCATCTACCAGGCGCGCATGCCCTTCATGCAGCGTCACACCACTGTTAACCAGCAGGTTGCGGTAGATGCCATTGAGGCGATTGATCTCGCGATCTTTATTGGCGATCAGAGTGGCCCAATCAAAATTCGCCTCGCCCAGTGACCAACCAAACCCGCTGGCCTGATCAAAATCCTCGGCAAAGTGTGCGCCATACACCAACAGTTTTTTCGGCACGCAGCCGACGTTGACGCAGGTACCACCCAGGTAGCGGCTTTCCGCCACGGCCACTTTGGCACCAAAGCCTGCGGCAAAACGCGCCGCACGAACACCGCCGGAACCGGCGCCAATCACATACAGGTCAAAATCGTAAGCCATTTCACTCTCCTCGGCAGGCAACCAGCATACCGACTTACATGGGGCTGAAAAACGAAAAAGCCACCCGAAGGTGGCTTTTTTGGAACAGGCCGCTTACAGCGTGAATCAGTAAGCCTTGCCAGTCTTGTAGAAGTGCTCGTAGCAGAAGTTGGTCGCCTCGATGTAGCCTTCAGCGCCACCGCAGTCGAAACGCTGGCCCTTGAACTTGTAGGCAATGACGCAGCCGTCTTTAGCTTGCTTGAGCAGAGCGTCGGTGATCTGGATTTCGCCGCCCTTGCCTGGCTCGGTTTCTTCGATCAACTTGAAGATGTCCGGGGTCAGGATGTAACGGCCGATGATCGCCAGGTTCGACGGGGCATCTTCCGGCGCTGGCTTTTCAACCATGTCACGTACGCGGATCAGGCCATCGCCGATTTCGTCGCCCGCGATCACGCCGTATTTGTTGGTTTCCTGTGGGTCCACTTCCTGGACTGCCACGATGGTGCAACGGTATTTCTTGTACAGATCAACCATCTGCTCCAGAACACCCTTGCCTTCCAGATTGACGCACAGGTCATCCGCCAGCACCACGGCGAACGGTTCGTCGCCGATCAGCGGGCGGCCAGTCAGGATGGCGTGGCCGAGGCCTTTCATCTGGGTCTGGCGGGTGTAAGAGAACGAGCACTCGTCCAGCAGCTTGCGGATGCCGACCAGGTATTTTTCCTTGTCGGTGCCCTTGATCTGGTTTTCCAGCTCATAGCTGATGTCAAAGTGGTCTTCCAGCGCGCGCTTACCACGGCCGGTCACGATGGAGATTTCGTTCAGACCGGCATCCAGTGCCTCTTCGACGCCGTACTGAATCAGTGGCTTGTTCACCACCGGCAGCATCTCTTTGGGCATGGCCTTGGTCGCTGGCAAGAAGCGAGTGCCGTAACCGGCTGCTGGGAACAAGCATTTCTTGATCATATGGGTCCTTACAAAGGGCTGTGCGTACGGAATTCGGCGCAGTCTAATCAGGCCGCAGTCACCTTACAATGGGTCCTGCTGGCGTTGCGATGTCATCATAGAGAAAAAATGTCGGCGTAAGTTCCGCTGGTCTCGCGAAGAGCCTCCACACCGGCACGGCAAAAACTGCCTGCACCTCAGGATTTCAAAGGGCTGCACCCTTTTTAGCACGCTTTTGCACCCAGGACACTGACCTAGAATAACCTGCGCGCACCTGCCGCATTTGGCGCTATCATTACGCCCTTGAATCACACCATGAGATTGATAGATGTCAGAACCAAAAGGCGTAAACGGCTACTTGATCACGAAGCGAGCGGACGGCTGGCACCTGATCAACTTCCACGGTGACAGCGTCGCCGGGGTCTTCCCCACCGAGAGCCAGGCGATCGCCGTGGCCGAAGTGTTTGTGGACGAAGCAGGCCATGCGTCGAGCAAACGACCGAAAACCAAGTAAGTTCTGCTGCCCTGTCATCAAGCCCCGTTCACCGGGGCTTTTTTGTGGGCGCTCATTTCATGCAAGCGGCCCGCTGAAACCGCGCCGTGGCCGTTACATAGCGACATCTATCGATGTTTGCATCATTAATCTCTGTAATTCTATTCTTACAGAAATCATAACGTTCAAAACACCCTCTCCCTTAATGATGGTAGTCCATCTCTTACAGCTAATTATTGTTTTTTGGCAAAATGCCATATCCCTCTTACACATCCTGACATAACCGGCTACGCAACTAGGCGAATCAGGCGACTTACTTTTGTCCACGCAAACCCAACAATGGCCTGAGTTCGAACGCCGCTGAAACTTGCAATGCAAATAGTTGGAAAAATCAAATTCCTCCTCACTGCAACTTGGTCGGCGTCGAACCAAGTTCCCTGCGTGCTTTACATGTCAGTAATGAACGGTAGGTGCACACCTGCCTGCGGGGTTTCTTTATGACGTTCATTAATATAGATGGGTCTTAGCTGATGAAAACTGAAATCAAAACTGCACTGTTGTCTATTGGGCTGCTGATGGGGTCGATGTCCGTCGCGCAAGCCGCAGATGGCACTATCACCTTCTTAGGATCGGTCCACTCAGGTGCTTGTTCTATCAAGCCAGACTCTGTCGATCAGTCCGTTCATCTGGGTGCAATCGCAAAACATCAATTGCAAACGGGAGGCAAGTCCGAAGCCCGCCGCGTATTGATCGAGCTTGAAGGTTGCGATCTCACCGGCCTGACCGACAACACCGTAACCACCACCTTCACGGCTGCGCCATCGTCCGTTGTTCCGGGTGCAATCGGCACCGTGGGTGGCGCGGGCAACATCGGCATCATGATGACCCACGGCAGCAAACTCGTTGAATTGGGTGTACCTACCACCCCTCAGGCCATCGTCGCTGGTGATAACACGTTGGAGTTCGGGGCCTACGTTCAAGGTGCAGCGACGGGCAACGTCGTGCCTGGCGATTTCAGTGCGACCACCAATTTCACCCTGGCTTATCAGTAAGCAATTCCCCCCCGCCACCAACGTGGCGGGGGAACTGATGGGAGATAACGGTGAAAACATTAATAAGCCTCGCAATTACCTCTTCGTTGGCGGTCATCAGCCCCGGGGTTGTCGCGAAGACATCCGGTCAGGGCGATGGAGTGGTCACGCTGGGTGGAGAAGTCATTGACTCGGCGTGCGGGCTGGAACTGGCGAGTGCCGACCAGTCCATCGAAATGCCACCCGAACCTATTGGCCGGCTTTTGCGCAACACGATCGGCGAGCCGCATCCCTTCCAACTGCGCCTGGTCAATTGCTCATTGACTCGCCCGGACCCTCTGCGCCCTGGGTTAACGCTGCCCGACTGGGAGCATCTGCGCGTGACATTTGACGGGGCCAGCGACCGGCAAGGCCGCTCATTCGCCGCCGCTGGGCTTTCCCAGGGGGTCGCATTTCATATCTGGGATTCGCTTGGCCAGGAGAGTGTTCCAGGTGAGCCGATGCCGCTGGTACCCCTGAATGAAGGCGACATGACCCTTCACTACACGGTCCGCCTGATCGGTAACGGATTGCAACTGATGCCTGGGGATCACCGCGCGGCAGTGCGGTTCAAGTTGGAATACTTCTGAACATTGATGGGTTGCTTTCATGTTGAATGCGTCGAAGATCAAACATTCGCTCTGCCCTACCCTGTTTGGAGGGTTGATATCCGTGGCGGGCACTGCATTGGGTGCAGGGGATATCGAGTTCAATACTGACGTTCTGGATCTGAGTGATCGCACTAATATTGACTTGTCCCAGTTTGCCCGCAGCGGCTTTATTCTGCCCGGCACTTATTCAATGGTGGTGCAACTAAACAACCAGCCACTGCCTGAACAATCCGTCGCATTTTACCCTCCCGATAACGATCCCAAAGGCAGTGAAGCCTGCTTGTCTCCCGCTATCGTGGAGCAATTGGGCCTGAAGGAATCCGGCGCCACTGAGTTGACTTGGTGGAAAGGCGGGGAATGCCTGGATATCCGGGCGCTGCCCGGCATGGAGGTAAGGGGTGACCTGACCACCAGCACGCTGAACATCAACCTGCCGCACGCTTACCTTGAGTACAGCGCGATCAACTGGGATCCGCCTTCACGTTGGGATGAAGGGATCCCTGGGCTGCTGCTCGACTACAACATGACGGCACAAACCAGCCACCAGAGGAATGACCGCACCCGCAACGACGTCAGCGGTAACGGCACGTTGGGAGCCAACGCCGGCGCTTGGCGCCTGAGGGCGGATTGGCAGGGCCGGGTCGACCAGGACCGCGAGGCGTCGGCCAGGCGTTCGCGTCTGGAATGGAGTCGTTACTATGCCTATCGCGCCATTCCATCGCTGAAGGCACGTCTGGTACTGGGAGAAAACTACCTGTATTCGGACCTGTTCGACAGCTTCCGTTTTACCGGCGCTGCACTCAACTCCGATCAGAGTCAACTGCCACCGAATCTGCGCGGTTATGCACCGGAGGTGGTCGGCGTCGCCAAGACCAATGCAAGAGTCATCATCAGCCAGCAGGGCCGCGTACTGTATGAAACCCTGGTGGCCGCGGGACCTTTTCGTATCCAGGACCTGAATGACGCGGTGAGCGGCAAGCTCGACGCGCGGGTAGAGGAACAGGATGGTTCGGTCCACACCTCCCAGATCGATACCGCTGGCGTACCTTACCTCACTCGCCCTGGCCACATCCGTTACAAGGTCGCGGCGGGACGACCGTCCAATCTTCAATATGGCGCGGATGGCGACTTCTTCACTACCGGGGAGTTCTCATGGGGCGTCAGCAATGGTTGGTCGCTGTTTGGCGGCGCAATTACCGATAACAACTACCGCGCGTTATCGGTTGGGGTAGGTCGTGACTTGTTGTCATTCGGCGCCCTCTCGCTGGATACAACCCAGGCCCAGGCCAATGTCTGGAATGACACACTGTCGGGCAAATCCTACCGCCTGCAATATTCGAAGCACTTCGAGCAGTACGACAGCCAGATAACCTTTGCTGGCTATCGGTTTTCTGAACAGAACTACTTGAGCATGAGCGAATACCTCGATGCGCGTCATTACGGCAGGAACGGTGAACTCGCCGGGCGCTACAGGTACGACGAATACACAGAAAGTTGGAAGCCTATTGGTGGCAGTAAAGCCTTGTATACCGCGACGATCAATAAGCAATTCCGCGATTTGGGCACCACCGTTTACTTGAGTTACAACAAACAGACTTATTGGGAACGCGCGGCCACGCAACGTTGGAACTTGGCGGTATCGCGTTACTTTAATCTTGGGACGGTCAAAAACATGAGCCTGTCCCTGAACATACACCGGACCCTGGACTACAACTACAAGGATAACGGCGTTGCATTGACCGTCAGCCTACCGTTGGGGAGGACCGGTACGTTGTCGATGGATGCCGATAGAACCCGTGGCGATAACGGTTTTTCAACGCGCTACAGTGATCGCCTGGATGAACGTAACGGCTACCAACTCAGTGCCAGTGACAAATCTGTCAGTGGTTACCTGAATCATATCGGTGACCAGGCGGACATCGATCTTGCGGCCAGTCAGCAAAGGGACGGCTACAGCACGTTGAGTGTGTCTGCGCGTGGCGGCGCTACGCTTACGCCCCAAGGGGCAGCCCTGCATCGGGCCAACAGCATGGGTGGCACTCGGCTGATGGTCGACACCGGCGGCGTGGCTGATGTTCCGGTGCGCGGTTACGGCGCACCGACACGCAGTAACGCCTTTGGCAAAGCAGTCATTTCCGACATTGGCAGCTATCAGCGGATGGCCGCGAGCGTCGACCTGGAAAGTTTGCCCAGCAATGTCGAAGCCACCCAATCCGTCACGCAACTCACACTGACCGAAGGCGCCATCGGCTATCGATCCTTGCCTGTGATTGCCGGCGAAAAAGCCATGGCTGTGCTGCGTCTGCCGGACGGCAGTGCACCGCCGTTCGGTGCGACGGTGAAGAACCTCAAACAACAAGACACCGGCATTGTGAATGATGGCGGCAACGTCTACCTGAGCGGTATCCAGCCTGGCGCTCAGATGACCGTCAGCTGGGGAGGTGCAGAGCGATGCACCCTCACCCTCCCTGCCGTGTTACCCGCTGATGCCTTGACTGACGCGCTGCAACTGGGCTGCCGAATGGTAGCCAATGATCAATCCCTGCCCGAGCAAGAAACGTTGACCGGGAAGCGTACCAATACGGAGAAAACATCCTCATGAAGCTGAATACGCGTCTTACCCAAGCCAGCGCGTGGCTGGCCCTGGTCTTGAGCCAGAGCTCCAACGCCGCGATTGGCCTGGATCGTACCCGAGTGATTTTTGATGGTGGCAAAGATGCCACCAGCGTAAGCATCACCAATAACAACACCCAGTTACCGTATCTGGCTCAGGGCTGGATCGAAGACGAAGCCGGTGAAAAAATCACCAGCCCCTTGATCGTGCTGCCGCCGGTCCAACGTGTGGAACCCGGCAAACAAAGCCAGGTAAAGGTTCAGGCGTTACCGGCGGCCAAATCGTTGCCCCAGGACCGAGAGACGGTCTACTACTTCAATTTGCGAGAAATTCCGCCACGCAGTGACAAAGCCAACACCCTGCAAATTGCGCTGCAGACCCGGATCAAACTGTTCTACCGGCCGCAAGCCATTGCGCCCAGCCAACAGGACTTGTCCACCCCCTGGCAGGAAAAACTCACCCTCACCCGCGATGGCGAGCGTTACCAGGTGAATAACCCGACGCCTTACTACGTGACGCTGGTGGATGCGCGCAGCACCAAGGACGGCAAGACCGTGTCGGGCTTCGAGCCACTGATGGTCCCACCAAAAGGCAAGTTGACCCTGGGCGTCACCGCCAAGGCGCTCGGCACCACCCCGCATCTGGCTTACGTAAATGATTACGGCGGACGTCCATTGATGGCCTTCACCTGCAGTGGCAACACCTGCACGGTGAATGCACAAACCTCCCCCTCAAATCAGTAGCACCAGCCGCTGGAGAACACCATGAAGTGGCACATTGTGAAGGGCTTAGGCGGACTGTTATTGGCCGCGCCATGGGTCGCACAGGCCGAGGACGTCGAGGGCATGAACGGGATGCTGAACATTTCCGGGAGCATGCATGAAATCCCCTGCGCGCTGGAGATGAATTCACTGCATCAAACCATCGACCTTGGCGCCGTATCAGCCAGCCAGCTGCAACGCCCCGGCGATCAAGCAAGGCCTGTGGCATTCCAATTGCGGTTTGCCGATTGCCAGCGCACCGCTGGCACCATCCGCAGCGAACGCACGGGCAACCTGACGTGGAGCGCCTTTCAACCGGTGCTGTCGGTCATGTTTGTTGCCCCTGCCGATGCCGATGACCCAAGGCTCGTCAAAGTGCAGGGCATAACAGGAATGGGCCTGCGCCTGGCCGACGCTCTGGGACGCGATGTACAGCTGGGATCGCGGGGTGAACCGCTGTTTTTGCCACTGGGCAGTAACACCCAGACCTGGACTGTTCAGCCCACACGCACCACCGCACCGCTGACCAGCGGCGCGTTTCGTGCCGTGGTGGATTTCAAGCTCAATTATGAGTAAGGGCGTGACAATGGCTAAGCCAACCGGCCCATGGGCCGTTCTTATCAGTGGCGGCCTGTTTTTGGCCGTCAGCCAGGGTGTCAAGGCCGACACCAACCTGACTATCCGTGCGGTGATTATCGCACCACCGCCCTGCGTGATTAACAGCGGCGCCACACTCGACGTGCCATTTGGTAATGACCTTCAGACCTCACGGGTTGACGGCATCAATTATCGTCGGGGGGTGCCTTACACCGTCACCTGCAATTCACCTGTCAGCAACGCGATGAAGCTGGAACTCAAGGGCACGGCCGCTGCGTTTGACAATCGTGTGCTGATGACCCGCAAACCGGACCTGGGGGTAAAGCTGTTCGTGAATGGCGCTGATTGGCCAATCAATACCCCCGTGAACTTTACCCACCCGAACTTTCCGGTGGTACAGGCGGTGCCGGTCAAACGCGCGGGCAGCACCTTGACCGGAGGGGCCTTTGATGCGGCCGCCACCCTGGTGGTCGATTATCAATGAAGAGGAATAATCAATGACTGGTTGGCAGCAGCGAGCGTTGCTCGCCTTGTGCTCCCTGGGCCTTTGCGGTGGCGCGATGGCGAACCTGACGTTCAGCGGAACGCTGAATGAACCACCGCCTTGCACCATTGATGCAGGCAACACGATTGAAGTCGACTTTGGCGATGTGGGCGTAAAGCGCGTAGACGGCGTGAAGTACCGCAAAGCGGTGCCTTACACCATCAACTGTGGCGCAGCCACCCTGCCCTGGGCGCTGAAGTTGAGTGTCAACGGCACGCCGACGGCATTTGATGGCGCGGCGGTGCAAACCAACGTATCGGCGCTGGGGATTCGGCTCTTCCAGAACAACGTGCCATTTCCACTCAATACGCCAATGGACATCGTCCTCTCGTCTCCGCCGAGATTGGAAGTGGTGCCCATCAAACAACCGGGCGCAACCCTGCCCCCCGCACCGTTTTCAGCAGTGGCCACGCTGTTGGCTGAATACGAGTAGGAGCCGCGTCGATGCGACATGAAATGGATCATAAACGAGGGGCATGCGCCTGGCTGGCGTTACTGCTGAGCTTCGGACTGACGCCCAATGCGGATGCTGCGGACAACCTTCGCTTCAAGGGCAACCTGGTGGAAGAGGCCTGCACGATCCGCCCAGGCGACGACGCAATCACCCTGGAACTCTGGGACGTGACCAGCAAGCACCTCTACCTCAATACGCGCACCCAGGGAAGGGGCTTCAAGGTGCACCTGGAGAACTGCGACACCACGATTGGTGACACGGTCACCATCCTGCTCGGTGGCACGGAAAACGTGAAGCTGCCGGGGTTGTTCGCACTGGACGGTGGCAGCGGCGCAACGGGAATCGGCCTTGGCATAGAGACACCGGACAACAAGCCTTTCCCCGTGAATACCGTCAGCGACAAACAGGTGTTGAGCACTGGCAGCAACGTCATCGAGCTCAAAGCCTATGTGCAGGGCGAGCCGGATGCGATCAGGGATCAGACCATCGGGCACGGCCGGTACACGGTGACCTCGACTTTTACGCTGGACTATCCGTAACAGTCCCAGACAAAACTCAAATCTCTCCTGAGTAATTCCAGTAGAGAGGCAACGAGAGATCAACATGAAACGACTTTATGGCGCCATGGTGCTGCTTGCCTTGGTGGGTATTACAACAAATGTGAACGCTGCCCAGTGCCGGGTCAATGGCGGCCCGTGGCAACAAGTGGACACTGGCGGCACGCTGCCCCTAGAGGTTCCCGTAACCGTCCAATTAGGTTCTGACACAAGCCGCATCCTTCTGGAAGGCGTAAGGCTTGAGTGCAGATTCACGCCTTATCCGGGTTGGCCATCCCATTACGAAGACTACTGGTCAACATCGGTCCTAGCCGGGCCAGCCTGGACACCCGGTCCTAAATTTGTCAACCAGGGTACAGGTTTAAGAATAAACGGGGGGTACTACAACACCCCAGTACCGACCAACATTCGAATTGCAACCATGCCCAATAACGCCATCGGTGTTGCCGTCAACGTGACGCCTTACATCCTGAATCGCAACGATCCGGCGAACCCGATCAACGTCGTCATAAATGACATCCTTGGCACGTTGCGCCTGAGCCAGACAAACAATTATGACTCAGGTAGGGCAGGTCTTTCGCTCGTATACAGGGCCGCCAACAATTTCTCCATCTCTCCCTCAACCTGCACGATCAACAATAACAACCCCATTGAGGTCAACTTTGGCAACGTCCACCAACGACAAATCGGTACGGATCCGCTGACAACGCCTATCCAGAGCAACCGCAGGCTCACCTACTCATGCCCGAACGCCGGGATCACCACGCCTATCACCATCACTTATAAAGGCAACGCGACGTCGTTCGACAACCGCCTGCTGCTGATGACCAACCCGAATGTCGGCACAGCGATGGTCCGGGCGGGGTCTGCGGTGGCTGTGAACGGCAGGTTCCTGACCCAGATCACCAACAGTGTCGGAGGGGATGACGTGACGTTTTCCCTGGTTCAGCGACCGGGCTCGCTGCCTGCCGCGGGGCCTGTGACTGGGAGCGGCGTACTCGTGATGGGAGTTCCGTGACACAGAAAAACCGCTGAGGGCAAGAGCGCGCAGTTGCGAAGTGTATTTCTGTGACTGCGCACAGTGTGGCATTTCGCTATAATTCTGCGCCAACGCCCCACGACCGTGTCAGCGTCCCCTCCCACACCCTCGACGATGAACCCCTATGAACAAGTTTCTGGCACTGACTGCAGTCCTGGCGCTCGCCGGGTGCACCACCACGTCTGACGTCTACCTGAAAAACGGTGAGCAAGGCCTGACCATCGACTGTTCCGGCGAGGCCAATTCCTGGGCCAGTTGCTACGAAAAGGCCGACGCCTCATGTGCCGGCACCGGCTACCGTATCGTCGGCACCGAAGGCACGCCGTCGCTCCAGGAAAGTGACAAGACCCTGGGCAAGGACGTGGGCAACTTCAAAAGCCGCAGTGTGGTCGTCGTGTGCAAGTGAGCGTCATGCTCACAGCTGAATATCGGCAAACTTGATACCCAGGCCCCGGATGGTCTCCACCAGGTCATCCAGCCGCTGGAACGACTCGACTTCGTCCTGATCGTCCACCAGGAAAAAACTGCGGCCGCCGCTTTTTTTGAAAAATACGATCCACTCGCCCAAGTCGGCCGGGTTCTGGATGATGTGCGTCGCTGATATCTGGCCTTCGGCCTGGCGAGCCCTGACGTGTTCACGCTTCATGAATAACTTCCCAAAAAGACAAATGCCGCACAGACCGAGGGTTTGCGCGGCATTTTTGCATTGATCGGGTAACAGTTTAACGGATGCCCTGCCCGATCAACACGCCTTCTACGGTTTGGCCGTAGAGATTGACGCCGTCATTGGCGTGGAACTTGAGCCGGGTTTTCTCCACGGAACCGTCAACCAGGCGCGGATCCTGCGGCCGTTCATGGCTGTTGACATAGGCGGCCACGTCCCAGGCTTGCTGGTCACTCAAACTACCGCCCTTGCCCAGCGGCATGTTGTGCTTGATGAAGGACGCCGCCGTATTGATGCGGTGCATGCCCGCGCCCCAGTTGTAGGAGTCTTTACCCCACAACGGCGGCATCACATAGTGGTCACCGACCTTCTGGCCCTGCCCTTCGGCGCCATGGCAGACAGCGCATTGGCCTTCATAAACCTGGGCGCCCTGCCTCAAGTCGTAACCCTTGGCCGGTTGCGCAACGTCCGGATAGCCGCGCCCCGGCAATTCAACACCCAGTGGCGCCTTGCTCGCCAACCAATAAGCGTAAACCGAGAGCGCGGTGATCTCGGGGCTATCTGCGGCTGGAGGTGTGCCGCCATTCATGCTGAACTGGAAGCAGCCCTGCAATCGCTCGGCAAAGGTGTTGACCTTGTCGTTTTTCTTCCGATAGGCCGGGTACATCGGGTAGGCAGCCCACAAGGGCGCCGAGTTGGCGAGGCGGCCCTGGTCCAGGTGGCAGTTGCTGCAGTTGAGTCCGTTACCGACATAGTTCGGCGCCAGACGTTTGGTATCCACGAACAGCGCGTAACCCTCCTTCACCAGCTTGCCGTAGGCGTTGTCGGGCAGTTCGCTTTCTTGAGGAGGCTGGAATGGGCTGGCCGCAGCGTGGCTGGCAGGTTGCAACTGCGATTGGTCCTCCATGGCGATCGTGGCGGCGTGGACCGAGGTTGGACCCAACAGGCCCAAGGCCAATATCAACGGGTTCATGGCTTGGCCTCCAGTTTCAGCGAGGCGAAATACTGGGCCACGCCCTGCACTTCTTCTGCCGTAAGGGACTTGGCGATGTGCCCCATCAAGTCATTCGGATCATTGTGGCGGGTGCCGCTTTGCCAAGCCGTCAACTGCGCTTCCAGGTAAGCGGCGGGTTGGCCGGCCAGGGGTGGGAACGCGTCGCCGACGCCTGTCCCTGCTGGGCCGTGGCAACTGGCGCACGCCGGAATCTGCCGCTCCCAGGCGCCCTGTTGTGCGAGCTTTTGGGCGGCGTTGATCGGCATTTCGCTGCGATAGACCACCTGGGGAACAGGAGCCGGCATTGCCGCCAGCACCTGGCTGACCGCCTCTATTTCGGCATCCGTGAGCGCATTCGCCAACGGTTGCATCACCGGATTCGTACGGCTGCCACTTTTAAAGTCTTCCAGCTGTTTGCGCACATACGTCGCGGGCAATCCCGCTAATCGGGGAAAGCCAGCTGCGGCCATCCCCGCGCCATCGGCACCATGACAGGCTATACAGGGCATGGCGCCCGGCTGCGAACCGCCCTCGGCAAAGATTTTTCTCCCCTCCAGCGCATGGGCATTGCCCAATAACAGCATCAGCGCACTGCCCATCAGTACTCGTTCCAGAGACATCATCACGGCTCCATTTTATAGTTATATGCTTAGACGCTTACGGCATAAGCCTACAAATGGTAGGGGAATGACCCCGTCGCGACAACTCCAAAAACACAGCGTAAAAAAAGCCCGGCATTACGCTTACGCGGCCAGGCTTTTTTATCGGATTGGAAGTCGCTGGGTTGAAGAGGCCAGATCAGCCGGAAATGCAGTCCTCGCCAGCCTTCTTCACATCACCCGGACGGATCGGCACATTGGACATGCTCTCGTAGAGCTTGATGCTGCTACCGCTGGAGCGCTCATCGATCTCGAAGATCGCTGAAGGGTCGGCGGAAAACTTCTGCGGCACAATCACCTGCACACCGCCATCCTTATGCGGTTCGATCTGCGACGGCCGACGGGTCGCAGAGAGTTTTTTCACCACACACGCGGCATATTCCTGGGGTTTCTTCCCGGAAATGACGGCCAGGGTCGGAGGGGTCTGCTTGATATCTGCAACCGAAGCACACCCACCAATCGCCAGGGCCAGAACCAACACACTCCACTTCATACACAAACCTCCGATAAAGACCCTACGACAGCGGGGATGGTAATTTTCTCCCGCCCACGTAGGATTTATCCCTGATAACTCGGTAAATAACTGTTTTAAATTGTCGACGTCATTGAAGACGGGCCGATAATAAACGCGCTGGGGCTGATAAACTCCATCTTAACCTACGTATCGTTCTGATTTTTCAGAAAAAGCCCTTCTGGAGCCCCCACCCATGAAATTCATCCACCAGCGTGAGCACCTCAACGAGGGCGACATTGTCGTCATCGAATGCTCGCAGACTTGTAATATTCGTCTGATGAGCGACGCGAATTTTCGTAGTTTCAAGAATGGCGGCCGTCATACCTATCACGGCGGTGCCTTCGATAAGTTTCCCGCCAAAATCACCGCACCGAGCACCGGGTTCTGGAACATTACCCTGGACGTCGTCACGCGCCGCGCCATCAGCGTGACCCGCAAACCCGCGTTGTCCCACAAGATCCGCATCGTGCGTCGCACCAGCTCCAAGCTGAGCTGATCCGCACACTTCACAGGAAATAGCCGTGAACACCACTACAAAATACGTGATCAAGTACAAGCTCAACGGCGAACGCCGTTTTGAGTTCGCCCAACTGCAGACCAACAGCGTAGAAGAAGCCAAACAAGCCCTGGCGAAAATTCACGATGCCAGTGATGAAATCACCGACATCAATGTGAGCAAGGCGCTGTAAGCCGATGCCCGGCCCCACCGCTGACCTGTTTGCCGACGACGCCCTGCAGCAACCCCCAGGGCGTGAGCAAATTGGCGAGCAGTCCTACGTATTACGGGGCTATGCCCTACCTTGGATTGAGCACGTTCTGCCAGAACTACGGCGTGTTCTGGCTCAATCACCGTTCCGGCAAATGGTCACACCCGGCGGCTTTACCATGTCGGCGGCATTGAGCAGTTGCGGCGACCTGGGCTGGACCACCGACACCTCCGGCTACCGCTACTCGCCGCTCGACCCGCGCAGCCAACAGCCATGGCCGCAGATGCCAGACGTTTTGCGTCAATTGGCGGTGCAGGCGGCGGCAGAGGCCGGCTTTCCCGACTTTGCCCCCGACGCCTGCCTGATCAACCGCTATGTGCCTGGCGCCAAGATGTCGCTGCACCAGGACAAAAACGAACGTCGCTATAGCGAGCCGGTTGTATCCGTGTCACTCGGCTTGCCGGCGATTTTCCTGTTTGGCGGACATGAGCGCAGTGACAAAACCCGCAAAGTCTCGCTGTTCCACGGCGACGTGGTGGTGTGGGGCGGCGTGGACCGCTTGCGCTTCCACGGGGTGATGCCGATCAAGGAAGGCGTACATCCGGTCATGGGCCCGCAACGCATCAACCTCACGTTTCGCGCCGCCGGCTGATTTGACCGCAAGCTTCAGAGTGCCAGGTGTGCATGGCGCGATTAGTCTGAATGGAATCCGTCAAGAGTACCGAGCATGACCAACGAACAAGACCCCCGCTGGGCGGCCATCCTCGCCCGAGACCCCAAGGCCGATACGTTGTTCGTCTATGGTGTAAAAACCACCGGTGTGTACTGCCGCGCCAGCAGCGTTTCACGCTTGCCACGCCCTGAAAACATCGAGTTCTTCGACACCCCCGCGCAGGCCGAGGCCGCCGGGTATCGCGCCAGCAAACGCGTAAGCGCAGACCAGACCCAGTTGGTTGCGCACCATGCGCAACTGGTGGCGGACGCGTGCCGGCATATCGAACAGGCGGACACTGCGCCCAGCCTGCATGTGCTGGCCACGCAAGCCAACCTGAGCCCGTTTCATTTTCATCGTGTGTTCAAAGCCGTCACCGGCCTGACCCCCAAGGGCTATGCCACTGCGCACCGTTCGCGCAAGGTACGCGATGGGCTCAAAGGCTCGCACTCGGTGACCGATGCCTTGTATGACGCAGGCTTCAACTCCAACAGCCGCTTTTATGAGTCGGCTGACCAGCTGCTTGGCATGAAACCCAGCGACTACAAAGCCGGAGGGACTAACTCGGCGATCCTGTTTGCCGTCGGGCAGTGCTCGCTGGGGGCGATTCTGGTGGCACAAAGTGCGCGTGGCGTGTGCGCGATTCTGCTGGGGGACGACCCTGACAAGCTGGTACGCGATCTTCAGGATCAATTTCCCAAGGCGGAACTGGTAGGCGCCGACCAGCGCTTCGAGCAGTTGGTCGCGCAGGTCGTGGGCTTTATCGAAGCGCCTGCGCTCGGCCTGGACCTGCCGTTGGACTTGCGCGGCACCGCATTTCAGGAGCGGGTGTGGCAAGCCTTGCGCGATATTCCAGCGGGAAGCACGGCCAGCTACGCGCAAATAGCCGCGCGAATCGGTGCGCCGAAGTCGTTCCGCGCGGTGGCTCAAGCCTGTGGCGCGAACAGCCTCGCGGTCGCCATTCCTTGCCACCGGGTGGTGCGCAGTAATGGCGACCTGTCGGGCTACCGCTGGGGTGTAGAACGTAAGCAGCAGTTGCTGGAGCGTGAGAGCAAGGCTTAACCCAACTTGCGCTTGCGAAACTCAGCAACTTTGTGTCGGTTGCCACACAGCGCCATGCTGCACCAACGGCGTTTATGCGCCTTGGTGCGGTCGTAGAACCACAACACGCATTCGGGATGTTCGCAGGTGCGGATCAGGTTGAAATCCCCGTCTACCAGCAAACGCGCTGCGGCTTCTGCAATCATCGAGAGAAATTGCTCCGGGGTCTGCTGCTTGCGCTGACGCTCAACGCGTAACTCCCCCGACGCCGGCCAAGCCAACTGCGGATGGCTGACGGCCTTGCGCAAAAAGCCATTCAGCGCGGCGGGATCGCCCCGCGTTCCCTCCTTGCGCGACTCCAGCAATACACGGATTACCTCGCGCAGTTCCCGGCCCACCCGAAGCAATGCGCCCGGTTCAAATGCAGGCACCTGCCCTTCCTTCACCCACTCCAGGCGCACCAGCCAACGCTCGACATCGGCATCGGACTGCCAGAAGTCGTGGGGTTGCGCGTCCACATTGGCGCGCGTGTTGAGCATGTCCAGCACCGGGTCATCGGCGAGGACATAAGGCTCAAGGGGGGCAGGGATAGTCATGGTCATTCCTCTTATAAGCGTCGACATAGTAACCGCTATCTAAGCACACGGATAGTTACACACGACAAAATTGAAACCTCTATAAATAGTTTGACAGGTTACTTATTTGAGCGCAGATTTTGAAAACGGTAACCCGTATATCCATCCAATCAAGTTACAAAGGCACCTTCATCATGACCACTCCAACCTCCGTCGTTCACTACCGCCATGTCGATGCCGACGGCGTAAGCATGTTCTACCGCGAAGCCGGCGACCCCTCGGCGCCGGTCATGTTGCTGCTGCATGGCTTCCCCAGTTCTTCGCATATGTACCGTGACCTGATCCCGTTGCTCGCTACGCGCTTTCGGGTAATCGCTCCGGATTTGCCGGGATTCGGTTTTACCGAGGTACCAGCCGAGCGCGACTACCACTACAGCTTCGATAACCTGGCGATCACCGTCGGGCATTTTGTCGACGCGCTGGAATTGACGCGGTACGCGTTGTACGTCTTCGACTACGGCGCACCCGTAGGTCTGCGCCTGGCAGTGGCACACCCTGAACGGGTCACCGCACTTGTCTCGCAAAACGGTAACGCCTACCTGGAAGGCCTGGGGGATGCCTGGGCACCGATTCGCGCCTATTGGGCCGAACCAAGCCAGGCCAACCGCGAGGTGATCCGCAATGCGGTCATCAGCCTTGAAGGCACGCGCTACCAATACCTGCACGGTGTCCATCAGCCCGAACTGGTTGCGCCGGAGTCCTACATGCTCGACGTACTGCTCATGCAGCGCCCCGGCAATGACGAGATCCAGTTGGACCTGTTCCTCGACTATCGCAACAACCTGACGCTGTACCCGGCGTTCCAGGCCTTCTTCAGGGCCAAACAGGTGCCGACGCTGGTGATCTGGGGCCAGAACGATCCGTTCTTCATCCCACCAGGGGCTCACGCCTACCAGACCGACAACCCGAACGCGGTGGTGGAACTGCTCGACACCGGCCACTTCGCCCTGGAAACCCATGCGGCCCACATCGCCGAACGGATTCACGCGGTACTGGGCGACGCCATCAACTGATGGCACACCACGAAACGTGCCGTTCGTCCAGTGAATAAAACAGAGTGGCCGGGGCACATGGGCCCTGTTAAAACAGCGTAAAGCCTCACTAACGCTGGAGAGACATCCCATGAGCACCTGGCCAGACACCCGCATTATCGACCTGCTGGGGATCGAACTGCCCATCATCCAGGCGCCCATGGCCGTGGGTACGACCACGGCCATGGTCATCGAGGCCAGTAAAGCCGGGGCGCTGGGCTCATTGCCGGCGGCTGCACTGAGCCTCGCGCAATTGCGCGAAGCCCTGGCCGCCATCCGTGAGGCCAGCCCGCGCCCGATCAACGTCAACTTCTTCTGCCACCAACCGCCAGCCCCCGACGCTGCGCGTGATCGGCGCTGGAAGGACTTGCTGGAACCCTACTACCGCGAATTGGGTGCCGATTTTGAAGCGCCGACGCCTGTGTCCAACCGCGAACCGTTTAACGAAGCGGCTTGCCAAGTCATCGAGGAATTCTGTCCCGAAGTCGTCAGTTTTCACTTCGGCCTGCCGGAAAAAGCCCTGCTGGATCGGGTAAAAGCCACAGGCGCGAAGGTGTTGTCCTCGGCCACCACGGTGGAAGAAGCGATCTGGCTGGAGCAGCACGGCTGCGACGCAATCATCGCCATGGGCAGTGAAGCGGGCGGCCATCGTGGCTTGTTTCTCAGCGATGACCTCAATACCCAGATAGGCCTGTTCGCCCTGCTGCCGCAAGTGGTTGACGCCGTGAGCGTGCCGGTGATTGCCGCCGGGGGAATCGGTGACGCACGCGGAATTGTCGCGGCCTTTGCCCTGGGCGCCTCGGCGGTGCAAATCGGTACGGCTTACCTGTTTACACCTGAAGCCAATGTCACCCCTTCGCACCACCACGCACTGCGCCATGCCCAGGCCAGCGAAACCGCACTGACCAACCTGTTCACCGGTCGCCCGGCACGGGGCATCGTCAACCGTGTGATGCGTGAGTTGGGCGCAATCAACCCAGCAGCTCCGGCCTTCCCCACCTCCGGCGGCGCGTTGATACCGCTCAAAGCCAAGGATGAAGCAGGTTTCAGTAACCTGTGGTCTGGCCAGGCACTGCGCCTGGGCAAAGACACCACCACCTATGAGTTGACGCGTGAACTGGCGCAGCAGGCGCTGGCCAAACTCAACCCATAGAACCTGTGGCAACTTTGCACTGTACCGGCAATGGCCAACCGCTATATATTCCCATACATAGCGGTTAAGCCTTCTACCTATAACAAGCCGTACACCCTCAAAGGAGCTGCTTCATGACGATTCACGCCTCACGCCTGGCCATCCTGGTCGCTGCCCTCGCCTTCGGTTCGGCCCACGCCGATGAAGTCCAGGTGGCCGTCGCCGCCAACTTCACCGCACCGATCCAGGCGATTGCCGCCGATTTCGAAAAAGACACCGGCCACAAACTGGTCGCAGCCTACGGTGCCACCGGCCAGTTCTACACCCAGATCAAGAATGGCGCGCCGTTCGAAGTGTTCCTGAGCGCCGACGACACCACCCCGCAAAAGCTCGAAACCGAAGGCGACACCGTCAAAGGCTCGCGCTTCACCTACGCCGTCGGCACCCTGGCGCTGTGGTCGGCCAAGGAAGGTTACGTCGACGCCAAAGGTGAAGTGCTGAAGAAAAACGAGTTCAAGCACCTGTCGATTGCCAACCCGAAAGCCGCGCCATACGGCCTCGCCGCTACCCAAGTACTGGCCAAGGAAGGGCTGACCGAGAAGGTCAAAGACAAGATCGTCGAAGGCCAGAACATCACCCAGGCCTACCAGTTCGTGTCCACCGGCAACGCCGAGCTGGGCTTTGTGGCCTTGTCGCAGATCTACAAAGACGGCAAAGTCACCAGCGGTTCAGCGTGGATCGTTCCAGCAGCCATGCACGACCCGATCAAACAAGACGCAGTGATCCTCAACAAGGGCAAGGACAGTGCTGCTGCCAAGGCACTGGTTGACTACCTCAAGGGGCCTAAAGCTGCTGCTGTCATCAAGTCCTATGGTTACGAGCTGGCCAAGTAAATGCCGTTATCGAGTGCCGATTTTTCCGCTATCTGGTTGACCATCAAACTGGCGTCACTGACTACCGTGATCCTGCTGGTCATCGGCACTCCGATTGCCCTGTGGTTGTCGCGCACCCGCTCCTGGTGGCGCGGCCCCATTGGCGCCATCGTCGCGTTGCCGTTGGTGTTGCCACCGACGGTGATCGGTTTCTACCTGCTGTTGACCATGGGCCCTAATGGCTACTTCGGCCAGTTCACCCAATGGCTGGGCCTGGGCACCCTCACCTTCAGCTTCGCCGGGCTGGTCATTGGCTCGGTGATCTATTCCATGCCGTTTGTGGTGCAGCCGTTGCAAAACGCCTTCTCCGCCATCGGCACACGCCCGCTGGAAGTGGCCGCGACCTTGCGGGCCAATCCTTGGGACACATTCTTCACAGTGATTTTGCCCCTGGCGCGGCCAGGGTTTATCACCGCCTCCATCCTGGGTTTTGCGCACACCGTCGGAGAATTCGGCGTGGTGCTGATGATCGGCGGCAACATCCCGGACAAGACCCGGGTGGTGTCCGTGCAAATCTACGACCACGTGGAAGCCATGGAATATGCTCAGGCCCACTGGCTGGCCGGCTCGATGGTGGTGTTCGCGTTCCTGGTGTTGCTGGCGCTGTATTCCAGCCGTAAAACCAAGATGGGCTGGAGTTGATGTCGATGATTGATGTACGCCTGAAACTTGAGTACTCGGGCTTTGCCCTGGATGTGGACTTGCACTTGCCCGGTCGCGGTGTGACGGCGCTGTATGGGCATTCCGGTTCCGGCAAGACCACGTGCCTGCGTTGCATCGCCGGGCTGGAGCGCGCCGAAGACGGTTTTATCCAGATCAATGATGAAGTCTGGCAAGACAGTCGCAACAGGTTGTTCGTACCGCCCCATAAACGCGCGCTGGGCTACGTGTTTCAGGAGGCCAGCCTGTTCCCTCATCTGTCGGTGCGGGCCAACCTGGAGTTCGGCCTCAAGCGCATTCCTCGTCAGCAGCGCCGTGTGGATATGGCCCATGCCACCGAGTTGCTGGGCATCGGCCACCTGCTCGATCGCCATCCCCAGCACCTTTCCGGCGGTGAGCGCCAGCGCATCGGCATCGCCCGCGCCTTGCTCACCAGCCCCAGTCTGTTGTTGATGGACGAACCCCTGGCAGCCCTCGACAGCCAGCGCAAAAGCGAGATCCTGCCGTACCTCGAACGCCTGCACGATGAACTGGATATCCCGGTGCTGTACGTCAGCCATGCCCAGGATGAAGTAGCGCGCCTGGCCGACCACATCGTCTTGCTCAGCGACGGCAAGGCCCTGGCCAGCGGCCCCATCGGCGAAACCCTGGCGCGGCTCGACCTGCCCCTGGCGCTGGGTGACGATGCAGGGGTGGTGATCAACGGCGCGGTCAGCGCCTACGACGACCACTATCAGTTGCTCACCCTGCAACTGCCTGCCAGCGCCTTGCACATGCGTGTGGCCCATGCACCGCTGGCCGTGGGCAAAGCGTTGCGTATCAAGGTGCAAGCGCGGGATGTGAGCCTCAGCCTGCAAGCGGAGGAGCACAGCAGCATCCTCAACCGCTTGCCGGTGACGGTTACCCAGGAGATTTCGGCGGACAATAACGCCCACGTGCTGGTGCGACTGGACGCGGGTGGGACGCCGTTGCTGGCGCGCATCACGCGGTTCTCCCGCGACCAACTGCAACTGCACCCCGGCCAGAGTCTCTGGGCGCAAATCAAGGCCGTCGCGGTGTTGGCGTAAGCAACCTTTTGGCACGACCGCACACCGCTGCGGTCCATCAGACATACCGGCCTGATTTGTTGCCAAGGAACCCGCCTCATGTCCGACTCTGCGCTACCCCGCGACCTGCATTACGTTGACGACACCCAGCCCGGCATCCGCCGCAAGACGCTGCGGGGCAAGTTCCAGTATTTCGACCCCAAGGGTGAGCGCATCCACGACGCCGACGAGATCAAGCGCCTGAACGCCCTCGCCGTCCCGCCGGCTTACACTGACGTGTGGATCTGCGCCGACCCGCGCGGCCACCTGCAGGCCACCGGCCGCGACGCCCGTGGACGCAAGCAATACCGTTATCACCCGCGCTGGCGCGAAGTGCGGGACACCGACAAGTACTCGCGGCTGCAGGAATTTGGCAGTGCACTGCCGAAATTGCGCAAACAGCTCGAAGCGCAAATCGCCGAACCCGGATTTACCCGCGAAAAGGTGCTGGCCACCGTGGTGACGCTGCTCGACGCTACGCTGATCCGCGTCGGTAATACCCAGTACGCCCGCGACAACAAGTCCTATGGATTGACCACCCTGCGCACCCGCCATGTGGATGTCAAAGGCAGCGAAATCAAGTTCCAGTTTCGCGGCAAGAGCGGCGTCGAGCACCAAATCAGCGTTAAAGACCGGCGACTGGCAACCGTGGTCAAACGCTGCCTGGAATTGCCGGGCCAGAACCTGTTCCAGTACCTCGATGAAGACGGCGAGCGGCACACCGTCAGCTCCCACGACGTGAATGACTATCTGCACAGCCTCACCGGCGCCGATTTCACCGCCAAGGACTACCGCACCTGGGCCGGCACTGCCATGGCGCTGGCCGTGTTGCGGGAGTTGGAGTGGCAGCCTGAGTCCGATGCCAAAAGGCATGTTGTGTCGATGGTCAAGGATGTCGCCAAACAGCTTGGCAACACCCCAGCGGTGTGCCGCAAGTGCTACATCCACCCTGCCGTGCTGGAGCATTTCAGCCTCGGCGAACTCTCCAAGCTGCCCAAGCCGCGCATCCGCAAAGGGCTCAAGGCCGAAGAAGTGGCCTTGGCGATGTTTCTTGAGCAACTGGCGGCGCACTTGCCGAAAAAAGCCAAGACGGGTTAGGCTTTGCCTCCCTTCTGATCCGCAGGACGACCGCCGACGTGAACCACTAAGCCTTCCAAAATGTATCTGCAACGAGCCGCCTGGCGCGCTTGTTGGCCTGTCCGACATTTTTTTGGAGGTGCTGATGACTGACGTCAACCGGCTGCCCGTCCTTGTTTCCCTGCAACACTTGAGTTTCCAGTTCGCCAATGGCGAGACCTTGCTGGATGACCTGACCCTGTCCATCGATCACACACCCACCGGCATTGTGGGGCGCAATGGTCGCGGCAAAAGCATTCTCGCCCGGTTGATCGCGGGGCTGCTGCCACCCTCCTCCGGATCGCTGAATGGCCCTGGCCGTGTGATCTACGTGGCGCAGAGCATCACGGTTGCGCCAGGGGAGACGGTCGCCGATCTCACCGGGACCGCAGTGATATTGGCCGCCCTTGAACGCATGGTTCGAGGCGCCGCACGGATCGAAGATCTGGAGTTGATCGACGACCGTTGGGACCTGGCCGAGCGTTTGCGCAGCGCCCTGGATGGCGCGGGGCTGGCGCAGCTGTCCTTTGATACCCCTGCCGACCAACTCAGCGGCGGCCAGTTGGCCAGAGTCGCGATCATCGGTGCGCTGCTGGCCGCGCCGCCGTTGCTGGTGCTCGATGAGCCCACCAACCACCTCGACAGCGATGGTCGCGCCTGGCTGCTGCGTGTGCTCGACGCTTGGCGGGATGGCCTGGTGGTGGTCAGCCATGATCGGCAATTGCTCAACGCCATGGCGCGCATCATTGAACTGTCGCCCCTCGGCGTAAACGTCTATGGCGGCAACTACGATGCCTATCGGCTGCAGCGTGATGCCGAACAACAGGCCGCCAGCGCCGCGCTCGACCATGCACGCCTGGAGCGCAGTCGCGAACGGCGGCGGCTGCAAAAAGACCACGACAGCCTGCAACGCAATGCCGCGCGCTCACGCAAGCATGCAGAAACCGCCAACGTCGACCGCTTCACCAAGGCGCGCTGGAAAGGTGCCGCCACCGAGATCGTCAGCACCGTGCGTAGCGCGCATTGGCAACATAAACACGAACTGGATGCCCAGGTGCGCCAGGCTTATGAACGGGTCGAAGATGAAACGCCGACCTTGTTGGCATTGCCCGCCTCAGCGGTGCCCAACGGGCGACAGGTGCTGTCGTTGGTGGACGCACAGTTACCGTGGCTGCCGTCGACCTGTCTGAATGTGCATCTTGCAGGTCCGGTGCGCGTCGCCGTACGTGGGCCCAACGGCTGCGGCAAGTCCACGTTGCTGAAGGTACTGGCCGGTCAATGGCAGGTCGTCGCGGGTGAATGCAACCTGCCTCTGCCCTGCGCCTACATCGATCAACACCTTGCGTTGCTGGACGATCAACGCTCCATCGTTGAACAGCTCAACCTGCTCGATACACCCCTGGCCGAAGCCGAACTGCGCACGCGCCTGGCGTTGCTGCAACTGGATGCCTTGCGCGTCACCCAACCCACCGGGCAACTCAGCGGCGGCGAACGCTTGAAAGCCGCGATGGCGATTGCCTTGTGGCGCGAAGTACCGGCGCAACTGCTGTTACTGGACGAACCGACCAACCATTTGGACCTGGAGTCGGTGATGGCTTTCGAGCAAGCGCTGCAAGGTTTCAATGGGGCGATGGTGGTGGTGTCCCATGACGCGACGTTCCTCCAATCGATCAAGCCCACCCATTTCCTGGATTGGCACGACACAGGTTGGTCGCTGGAGCCTGTCTGAGGTCATTGCACCGACGCGTAAAGCGTCCTACGGTAGTGGCCGGATAATCTCATCGAGGAACCCGACCCTATGCTGCCATCGCCTCGCAAGCCTTACGCCAATGCTGCACTCGCCCACCGACAGCGTTGGCGTGGCCGGGTCGGGCTGATGCTGGTGGCCAGTCTTTCAGTTCTGGCGGGGATGACCGATGCCATCGGCTTCATGGCGAGCGGCGACTTCGTTTCATTCATGAGCGGCAACACCACGCGCCTGGCGGTGGCGATCAGCGCGGGTGATCTTGGGCTGACCGGGCGGCTGTTGTTGCTAGTAGCAACATTTGTGGTCGGTAACGCACTGGGTGTGCTGGTCAGTCGACTCAGCCGTCGTCATGCCCTGCCTTTGCTGCTGTGTATTGCGGCGTTGTTGTGCGGTGCGGCATGGCTGCCTTTCGCTGACACACTGCTCGCGCTGCTGGCGGCAATCATTGCGATGGGCATGCTGAATGCGGCTGTGGAAGAGGTCAACGGACTCCCCGTAGGGCTGACCTACGTCACTGGCGCGCTGTCACGCTTTGGTCGTGGGCTGGGACGCTGGTTGCTCGGAGAACGACGCACGGGCTGGCGCGTGCAGTTGATCCCATGGACCGGCATGTTCGTGGGCGCGGTGATTGGCGCATTGCTGGAGCAGCAGATGGGCTTGAAGGCGCTGATGGTCAGCGGCGTGTTGGCGGGTTTGTTGGGGTTGCTGTCACTGAAGATTCCCCGTCGCTGGCACCTGGGTTACATGCCGCGTTGAAGAAAAGGAGGGATGCTCGCCCGACGTTTAGGCCTCGACGTCCGTGTACTGGTAAAGAGCCATCATGTCGGGCGAGCGGGTGAATCATAAGCTAATGCCGGGCGGCTGTCGTGCCAGGCATTTCCTAAATCGACTAAGGCAATGGATTACAGGCAGGTCGCGAGTGCAGCCAAACGACGCTTGGCGGGCATATTGTCTTCTGCGGCGTAGTACTTGATGGAGGAGCCGGCACCCGCGCTTTGCACGTCGACGAAGTAATCGCCAGCGGTGGTGTAGACGGTGTAGCCGCCCGCCGCGATCGGCTCCTTGAAGCCACCGGCATCAACGCCGAACACGCTTTCGTCCTGCCAGCCGAACTGCACGCATTCGGCAACAACCAGGGTGGCCTTATCCGAAGCCAGGGTCTTGTAGGGCGTGCCTGCGCGCGCTTCTTTCATCTTCGAACCCGCGCAACCGGCCAGGGCCGCCAATACCAGTGCGCCAATTACCACCTTGTGCATGCCATTGCTCCGTTGGAAAAAAACGCGACTGTACCATTGCCACAGTCTCTACTGACGGCTGTATGAACTTTGTTTCACTGTAAAGAGAGCAGGCGCCGCCTATAGTGGCGACGCTCATTTTTAGAAGTCTCCCTTCGGCCCGCTCTCCCGCGGGCTTTTTTTCGCCTGGGTTTTAGAGCAACCAGCGGAACAGATAGAACAACGCCATGCTCAGCAACACCGTGACCAGCACATTTCTCGTCCAGAACATCAACGCCACTGCGCTGATACCCGCCAACAGGTAGGGGTTGGCCGGACTGAGATTCAGATGATGGTCCGCCAGGAAAATGATCGGCCCGCAAATCGCCGTGAGCATGCCGGGCACGGCAAACCCAAGAAACTCCCGCGCGCCACGGTTGAGGCGCACCGGCAGGCGCGGCTCGATAAACAGGTAACGGTTGAGAAAAACCGCCAGGCCCATTATCACAATCATCAGGAAGATCATGGCTGCCCTACTCCCAATCGCTTGCAGGCGTAACCCGCGCTCATGCCCAACAGGCCGGACACCACCACCGCCGATTCCCAGTGCAGGAAGCTCAACCACACCGAAAACAGCAGTGAGACCGCCACGCAGACCACCGTGGGAATATCCCGCACCACCGGCGTGATCAACGCGATGAAGGTGGCGGCAATGGAAAACTCCAGCCCCAGTTGATCAAGGCCGGGAATGCTTTTGCCGAGCACAATGCCCGCCAGGGTGAACAGGTTCCAGGCGATGTAGAACGTCAGCCCGACGCCTAGCGCATACCAACGGTTAAAGGTCTCGCGGTCGTAGTGGTTGACCAGTGCGAAGAATTCGTCGGTCAACAGAAAGCCCAGGCTGATACGCCAGCGGGTCTTGAGGGGAGAAAGGATTGGCCGCAGGTGCATGCCATACAGCAGATGCTGGGAGGTCAGCAGCAAGGTGGTCAGCACGATGGAAATCAGGCTGGCGCCAGTCTTGACCATCCCAATGGCAACCAGTTGCGCCGCACCGGCAAACACGATGGCGGATAAGCCCTGGGCTTCCAACGGGCTGAATTGCGCATCGATGGCCATGGAACCGGCCAGCAGGCCCCAAGGCGCGCAGGCCAGGGACAAGGGAATAACGGCAATGGCGCCGCGAGCAAAGGCGTAATGAGGTAAGGCAGTAGGCATGGAAACGGCTCATCGACAGACAGTCGACAAGCATGCCAGCGCAACAACGAGCTTGTCTTGAACGATCTTGCTCAGGCGAGCCTGACCGACACCTGCTCCACCGAATCACGCGCTTCGCGCAACTCATAGGCATCCTGGTTGAGCCTGTGAATGGTATTGAGCAGACGCTGGCGCAGCACTTCATCGCCGAGTTTTTCGACGGCGCGCATCAGGTCGAACGCAGCGGTTTCGTTATTTTCCGCGACGGAATCGAGGGTCTTGCGCAGGTTGCGAGTGGCACGGGTCACGCGGGGTCTTCCTTCATCAGCAATGGGCAGGCACTTTAGGACATTCGTGTTTCATTTTAATTTCAAACACTTGTGGCGGATTTCAAGGCATTTGATCCATATCAATTGAAACAGGGTTTGACTGATACATATGGAAATACGTATATTCGGATAACCATATATATAAAGGCCTTGGCCATGTCGGACTCCCTCTCCCCGCCCACCCTCTTCAAATGCCTGGCCGATGCCACCCGTGCCCGCCTGACATTACTGATCCTGCGTGAAGGCGAACTTTGCGTGTGCGAACTGATCCATGCCTTGGACGACAGCCAGCCGAAAATCTCCCGGCACCTGGCGCAACTGCGCAGTTGCGGGTTGCTGCAGGACCGTCGTCAGGGTCAGTGGATCTACTACCGCATCAACCCCGCGTTGCCCGAGTGGGTGACGCAGGTGCTGCACACCACCTTGCAAGCCAACCAGCCATGGTTGCACAGCGACGCACAGCGTCTGGATGCAATGGGCGACAGACCACAACGGGCCAGCACTTGCTGCTGAGCCATCGGAGCCTTTATTCATGCTTGTCGCAATTGCCATTTTTATCTTCACCATCGTCCTGGTCATCTGGCAACCCAAGGGTCTGGGCGTTGGCTGGAGCGCCACGATGGGCGCGATCCTGGCCCTGGCCTGCGGCGTGATCAGCCTGGCTGACATTCCGGTGGTGTGGCACATCATCTGGAATGCTACGGGGACCTTTGTCGCGCTGATCATCATCAGCCTGTTGCTTGACGAAGCCGGCTTCTTCGCCTGGACCGCACTCCACGTCGCACGCTGGGGACGTGGACGAGGCCGACGCTTGTTTGCCTATATGGTGCTGCTCGGCGCCTTGGTCTCGGCGCTGTTCGCCAACGACGGCGCGGCACTGATCCTCACGCCCATCGTAATGTCGATGCTGCTGGCGCTGCGCTTTTCTCCGGCGGCCACCCTGGCGTTCGTCATGGGCGCAGGTTTTATCGCCGACACGGCGAGCCTGCCGCTGGTGGTGTCGAACCTGGTGAATATCGTCTCGGCGGATTACTTCAAGATCGGCTTCAACGAATACGCCGCCGTGATGGTCCCAGTGAACTTCGTCAGCGTTGCGGCCACACTGGCGGTGCTGCTGTGGTTCTTTCGTCGTGATATTCCGCAGACCTACGACCCGGGCCGACCTCGCAGACCCTGCCAGTGCCATCCACGACCGCGCGACGTTCCGCGCCGGCTGGTGGGTGCTCGGCATCCTGCTAGTGGGCTGCTTTGCCCTGGAACCACTGGGTATCCCGATCAGCGCGATTTCCGCCGTGTGCGCCGTGCTCCTGCTGGTGATCGCCGCCAAGGGCCACAAGATCTCCACGCGTAAAGTGCTCAAAGAAGCACCCTGGCAGATCGTGATCTTTTCCCTCGGCATGTACCTGGTGGTCTACGGCTTGCGTAACGCCGGCCTCACCACCTACCTGGCCACCTGGCTCGACACTTTCGCCACTTACGGCGTGTGGGGCGCGGCCATGGGCACCGGCGTGCTGACGGCACTGCTGTCATCGGCGATGAACAACCTGCCGACCGTGTTGATCGGCGCGCTGTCCATCGAGTCCAGCCATGCCGTGGGCGTGGTCAAGGACGCGATGATCTACGCCAACGTGATCGGCAGCGACCTGGGCCCGAAAATCACCCCTATCGGCAGCCTCGCTACCTTGCTGTGGCTGCACATCCTGGCGCGCAAAGGCATCACCATCACCTGGGGCTACTACTTCAAGGTCGGCATTGTGCTGACCTTGCCGGTGCTGTTGATCACCCTCGCCGCCCTTGCCTTGCGACTGAGTATCTAACGATGAAAGTCCTGTTCATGTGTACCGCCAACAGCTGCCGCAGCATCTTGTCCGAAGCGATGTTCAATCACCTGGCGCCGGAAGGTTTCGAGGCGATCAGCTCCGGCAGCTTTCCCAAGGGCCAGGTCCTGCCGCGCAGCCTGAGCACCTTGCAGGCCGCCGGCATCAGCACCGACGGCTTGTACAGCAAGGGCAACGACGCGTTCGAAGACAGCCCGCCGGACGTGGTGATTACCGTATGCGACAAGGCCGCCGGCGAAGCGTGCCCGGTGTATTTCGGGCCAGCGGTAAAAGCGCACTGGGGGTTGGAAGACCCATCGGATGTACAGGGCGACGATGCGAGAGTGCAGGCGGCATTCGACGCCACGCTGAAGACCATTGCCACTCGCTGCCGGGCGTTTTTTATCCTGCCGTTTGCCGAACTCAGCCCAACTGAACTCAAGGCAGAACTCGCTCGAATTGCCGAGCTGTAATCGGAGGCCCCATGACCACCCTGCCCAACCTGGACCTGTCGCTGTTCCCGTCAAACGCGGACGGCTCGTCCCAACCACCGCGTATCCTGCTGCTCTACGGATCGACCCGAGAGCGCTCGTTCAGCCGCCTGCTGGTGGAAGAAGCCGCGCGCCTGTTGCAGCACTTCGGCGCGCAAACGCGCATCTTCAACCCCAGCGGTTTACCACTGCCGGATGACGCCCCCAGCGATCACCCCAAGGTACAAGAACTGCTGGAACTGATGCAGTGGTCTGAAGGCCAGGTGTGGTGCTCGCCCGAGCGCCACGGTTCAATGTCAGCGGTGTTCAAGGCACAGCTCGACTGGGTGCCGCTGGCCCTTGGCGCGGTGCGCCCGACCCAAGGTAAAACCCTGGCGGTGATGCAGGTGTCCGGCGGCTCCCAGTCCTTCAATACGGTTAATCAGTTGCGCGTGCTGGGGCGCTGGATGCGCATGTTCACCATCCCCAATCAATCCTCGGTGCCCAAGGCCTTCATGGAGTTCGACGATCAGGACCGCATGAAACCTTCCATCCTGTACGACCGCGTGGTCGATGTAATGGAGGAACTGGTGAAGTTCACCTTGCTGCTGCGCGAACGCCCGGACCTGGTAGACCGCTATTCGGAGCGCAAGGAAAGCGCCGACGAACTCTCGCAGCGTGTCAATCAACGGTCGATTTGAGCCCGCTTGCCAGCGTATGCTCGTGCCTGTCTCCTGACCGAGTTGAATCGATGAGCGCCGTGCGACACGCCTGGCTGGGCCACTATGAAATCAGCAGCACCGCCTGCACCGGCCTGACCTTTGCCCGCCATAGCCATGATGAATGCGTGATCGGCGTGAACCTGCTGGGCGAAGAGAAAGTCTGGCTCGACCGTCGGGAATTCAACGCCGGGCCCGGCTCCATCACCTTGTACAACCCCGGCCAGATTCAGGGCGGCGGCGCGGCGGACGGCGCGCCCTGGCACTTTGTGAGCCTGTACGCCACGGCGGATCAATTAGCGGCGGACGTTGGGCTGGGGCACTTGGAGTTTGATCGTTCACTGTGCTTCCAACCCGACCTTGCGCTGCGACTGGCGCCGGCGATCAAGGGCGCGTTGAGTAACGACACGCTGGTTCGCGAACTGAATGAAGAGGCGTTGGTGCTGCTGTTGGGGGAAGTGGTGAATATCAGCGGTGTGCGTCTGCCAGGCAGCACCGGCACCGGCAAGCCTCTGATCAGTCGCGCCCAGGAACTGCTTTCCGAGCAACTGCATCAACCCTTGACGCTGGACCACCTTGGCGCTGAAGTGGGCCTCTCCAAATTCCACCTGCTGCGCGCCTTCCAGAAAGAAACCGGGCTGACGCCCCGTGAGTGGGCCATGCAACTGCGCACGCGCCGCGCCAAGGGCCTATTGCGCAACGGCATGGCCGCTTCCGAGGTCGCTCATCAGCTGGGCTTTGCCGATCAAAGCCACCTCAATCGGCACTTTCGCTCCGCCTACGGCATCACGCCGGGCCTTTATCAAAACGCTGTTAAACGCTGAACAGCGCAATCTGGTCCAAGACACCGCCTCGGCTCATCCTCACACTGCCTGCCATCTCTTGAAGGAATGTGGGCATGTTGACGATCTTCTTTTACGCAGTGGTATTCGGTTTTGTGTTCTGCCTCTCACCCGGCGCGGTGTTGGCAGAGACTTTGCGCCGTGGCTTGCTGCACGGCTTCACACCGGCCCTGCTGGTGCAGTTTGGCTCACTGGTGGGCGATGCGGTGTGGGCAGTGATCGGCCTGACCGGGATCGCTTTGCTGATCCAACATGATGCCGTGCGCGTGCCGCTGACGGTGGTCTGTGCGGTGTACCTGGCCTGGCTCGGCATTCGCAGCCTGATCGACGCCTGGAAGCTACCTGAGTCAGACGATGCACCCGCCAGCACTCGGCAAAACGCACTGGCCACCGGGGCGGCGATCTCCCTGGCCAACCCGAAAAACATTGTTTACTGGGGCGCGTTGGGCAGCGCGTTGTCGGGCATCGTCGGCACCACGCCCAGCCACGGGCAGACGCTGATGTTCTTTGCTGGGTTCATGCTCGCGTCGGTGTTGTCGTGCTTTCTGATCGCGGGGCTGGTCAATATGTTGCGCCAGAACGCGTCACCGTTGTGGCAACGTATCAGTTATGGCACCTGTGGCGTGGTATTGATCTATCTGGCCGTTCTGGCCGCACAGGGTATCTAAAGTTATATACCCACTAACTTTCGAATGCCGATTATCTGAATGAACTCTGAACACCGGACAATTTAATTAATCATGCGTTGACATTTTGTAACCGTCTGAGTAGATTGCCCGTGCCTGCAACTGGGGCCTTTTTTAAACCTCACAAAAGAAGCCAATGGACACAGTATCTAGTCGCTGTCCGAGCACCGCTTACGCGGGCATCGGGCGCCAAACCCAGAATATGACAGGACTCGCCTCCCCGGTCCGGTAAGCTGCGCTAGAGCTCGATGCTCCACCGTAACTGCCTCGCCGGTCGCCTGTCCGGTCCCGAGGTGTGTTATGACCTTCCAAGCCTTTGTTTTGCCTGATGTACGCACACTAGCGGCCGCCCTGCGCGCCAAGCTGTGCCGTGAGCCCGTAGGCTTTTCCCCTACCCGCTCAGCGTTTGCTGCACCCTCCCCTCAAGTGCGCCCGGCCTACCCGCTGGCGCATTGGCGTATCTGCCCGGAAAGCGGCCAACTGGTGCAGCACTGGGATCACGCCGACCCTCAAGACCCGCAGAGACCCAAGGTTTCCAGCCTGGCACAGGCCAGCTTGATGCTCGGTCTTTATGTGAGCGCTCGCGCCGCCTGACCCGGCTGGAAACAGCAACTTCCTGATCCCTATTCTGGAGTTCTTTATGAACACGTCCAGTAGTAGCCCGCTGCGCGCTAGTTAACTAACGCGCTGTAAGCGGGCGATATAGAAGTTATGTGAACACCTTATTTAAACCGATCGCGAAGTTAGCGACTCGGCATGCTTTCGCTCGCCTGTCTTCAGGTAAGTACTGGGTATGTTTTGTCGAAAATTGGCGACAGGAGTACAGACAATGAGCGCCGTAAAAAACCCGCCTCTGCACAAAAAGAATGGCACCGACGCCGACACCAAACTGTCGATGCGTGCCGCCCGCGAAGCCCACAACGGCCTGTCGGCCACCCTGGCGAACGTACGTGCCACCCAGGACGGCTTGACCGAACTGGACGCCTCCGCTCGCCTGCAACGCGAAGGCTACAACGAAGTCGCCCACGACAAGCCGCCTCACGCCATCGTCCAGTTCCTGCAGGCACTGAATAACCCCTTTATCTACGTGCTGCTGACACTGGCCGGTATCAGTTTCTTCACCGACTGCTGGCTGCCGATGCAGGAAGGCGAAGACGCCGACCCGACCAAAGTCATCATCATCATGACCATGGTGCTGCTCAGCAGCCTGTTGCGCTTCTGGCAGGAACACCGTTCGGCTAAATCTGCCGAAGCCCTGAAAGCCATGGTTCGCACCACGGCCACCGTGTTGCGCCGTGAGCAGGTAGGTTCGCAACCGACCCTGCGCGAAGTGCCGATGCGCGAATTGGTGGCCGGCGATATCGTGCAGCTGTCGGCCGGCGACATGATCCCGGCGGACATCCGCCTGATCGAATCCCGCGACCTGTTCATCAGCCAGGCCGTGCTGACCGGCGAAGCCTTGCCGGTGGAAAAGTACGACACCCTGGGTAATGTCACGCAGAAATCCGCCGGACCGGTGGTGGCCGACCAGGGCAACCTGCTGGACCTGCCGAACATTTGCTTCATGGGCACCAACGTGGTCAGTGGCCGTGCAAAAGCGGTGGTAGTCGCCACCGGGCCGCGCACCTACTTTGGCTCCCTGGCCAAGGCAATTGTCGGTTCGCGGGTGCAAACCGCGTTCGACCGCGGGGTAAACAGCGTCAGCTGGTTGCTGATCCGTTTCATGCTGGTGATGGTGCCGATCGTGTTCCTGCTCAACGGCTTCTCCAAGGGCGACTGGGGCGATGCCTTCCTGTTTGCCCTGGCGGTGGCCGTCGGCCTCACCCCGGAAATGCTGCCGATGATCGTCAGCGCCAACCTGGCCAAGGGCGCCACCGCCATGGCCAAGCGCAAAGTGGTGGTCAAGCGCCTCAACGCAATCCAGAACTTTGGTTCGATGGACGTGCTGTGCACCGACAAGACCGGCACCCTGACCCAGGACAAGATCATCCTCGAACATCACGTCAACGCCTTTGGTCAACGTGATGATGCGGTGCTGTCCCTGGCCTGGCTCAACAGCCATCACCAGAGCGGCATGAAGAACCTGATGGACCAGGCGGTGGTGGAGTTTTCGGAGCAGAACCCGAAGTTCAAGGTGCCGTTCGCCTACAGCAAGATCGATGAATTGCCGTTCGACTTCGTGCGTCGTCGCCTGTCGATCGTGGTCAAGGATGCCGCCGACGACCAACTGCTGGTGTGCAAAGGCGCTGTGGAAGAGATGCTGAGCATTTCCACTCACGTCATGGAGGCCGGCGCCGCCGTGCCGCTGGATGATCGTCGCCGTGAAGAACTGCTCGCGATTGCCAACGACTATAACGAAGACGGGTTCCGTGTGCTGGTGGTCGCCACCCGCCACATTCCTAAATCCATGGCACGTCAGCAGTACACCACTGCCGATGAGCGCAACCTGGTGATCCAGGGCTTCCTGACCTTCCTTGATCCACCGAAGGAAACTGCCGGCCCTGCGATTGCGGCACTGCAACAGATCGGCGTGGCGATCAAGGTACTGACCGGCGACAACGCCGTGGTCACCAGCAAGATCTGCCGCCAGGTCGGTCTCGATCCAGGCCAGCCGCTGCTGGGGGCTGAAATCGAAGCCATGGACGACGCCACGCTGCTGCGCCGTGTGGAAGAACGCACCGTGTTCGCCAAGCTGACACCGCTGCAGAAGTCACGCGTGCTCAAGGCGCTGCAAGCCAACGGCCACACTGTGGGTTTCCTGGGTGATGGGATCAACGATGCACCGGCACTGCGCGACGCCGACGTGGGTATCTCGGTCGACACGGCCACCGATATCGCCAAGGAATCGGCCGACATCATCCTGCTGGAAAAGAGCCTGATGGTGCTGGAAGAAGGCGTGCTCAAGGGCCGCGAAACCTTCGGTAATATCATGAAGTACCTGAACATGACCGCCAGCTCCAACTTCGGCAACGTGTTCTCGGTGCTGGTGGCCAGTGCATTCATCCCATTCCTGCCGATGCTGTCGATTCACCTGTTGCTGCAGAACCTGATGTACGACATCTCCCAGCTGGCTTTGCCGTGGGACAAGATGGACAAGGAGTACCTGGCCAAGCCGCGTAAGTGGGATGCGAAGAACATCGGCCGGTTCATGATCTGGATCGGGCCGACCTCGTCGATCTTCGACATCACCACCTTTGCGCTGATGTGGTTCGTGTTCGCGGCCAACAGTGTGGAAGTGCAGACCCTGTTCCAGTCCGGCTGGTTCATCGAGGGGCTGCTCTCGCAAACCCTGGTCGTGCACATGCTGCGGACCCGCAAGATCCCGTTCTTCCAGAGCACCGCCGCGTGGCCGGTGTTGATGATGACCTGTGTGGTGATCGTGCTGGGGATCTACGTGCCGTTCTCGCCACTGGGCACCCTGGTCGGCCTGCAACCGCTGCCGCTGGCGTACTTCCCATGGCTGGTGGGCACCCTGCTCAGCTACTGCTGCGTGGCCCAACTGATGAAGACGATCTACATCCGCCGCTTCAAGCAGTGGTACTGATCTCCCCCGCCGTTTAAACGGTGGCGGTCGCCCGGCCGCCACCGTGCAACACAAGGAATCACCTTATGCGCGTCTTGATCTGTGCAGGTCGTCATTACGCCGACACCAAAATGTCCCGCCAAGTGCTGGACGCTTACCACCGCCTGCGCCCGGTGCAGGTATTGATCCACGGCGGCAACCAATTTCTCGGCAGCGACGTCGAGGAATGGGCGCGGGAATTGGGCATCGACGTGGTGCGCTACCCGCCCAACTGGCAACGCCACGGCAAGCAGGCGGAACGCCAGCGCAACCATTTCATGCTGACCGACAGCCGCCCAGACGTGGTCATCGCCCTGCCCGGCGGGGACGACACCTCTGAGCTGGTCTGCCAGGCCAAAGCCAGCGGCATTTCGGTGCTGACCGTAGAAAGCTGAATTCATGCGAGGTGCATCATGCACAAAAAACACACCCCACCACGCCAGGACGGGTTCGCCAAATACCGTGCGCGTCACTACCGAGATGCGCGTCATACTCTGTTGTTGCTGCCACCGGCCAAGCGTCGCGCGTTGCAACGTAACCTGATCTTTATCGGGCTGACCCTGGGCATCCTGTTGGCGATTGCCTTGCTGTCCAAGGCCAATGCGGCCGGTGGTTCGTACGTGGTCGATGACGGCGCGATCAATGCGCCGGGCGAATGCAATGTGGACGCCTGGCACACCGCCAACCGCCACGATGGCAGTACCCACACTGAAACGCTGTCGCCCGCCTGCACCTTTGCTGCGTTGCCTTCGGTGCAATGGGGCGCAGCCCTGTCCCGTGCCACCAGCGCAGACAAGGGCGAAACCCAAGTGAATCCACAGCTCAAGGCGCAAGTATGGTCGCGGGAAGATCTGGGGCTGGAAATGGCCGTGTCGGCCGGTGCGCACTTTGCACACGACCGTCAGCACGGCTTCGATGGCGCCGACTTCAATATCCCGTTGACGTGGCAACCGCTGGAACCCTTGCGGTTGAACCTGAATGCCGGTTGGTCCCACGCCTACAACGATGGCGACCAAAAACACCGTCTGACCTGGGGCACCGGCCTTGAGTACCACTTGGCCCATTCGTTGACCGTGATCGCCGAACGTTACGGCCAGGATGGCGGCGACCAGGCATGGCAGGCCGGGCCGAGGTTTCATTTCGGCGAGTTTGTCGACGTGGACCTGGTGGTCGGGCGCAGCCTGATCGGTGAGCGCGCGCAATGGCTCACCACCGGTGCCACGCTGCGATTCTAGGACTTGGCTTGTTGTTCCAGGTGCAGTTGCAATTGCGGGTCGATGTGCAACTGCCCCGCCAGGTCATCCAGATAGTTACGCTCGGCGTCCTGCTGATCGTCCACCAACATCACACTGGCCAGGTACACCTCGGCCGCCACAGCCGGGTCGCTGGCGAACTCGGCGAAATCCGCGGCATCCAAGGGCTTGGCGACTTCGGCGTCGAGCCACTGTTGCAGTTGCGGGTCGTCGGTATGGCGGCCCAGCTCACTGGAAATCAGCGCCTGTTCTTGCTCATCAATGCGCCCATCGGCTTTCGCGGCGGCAATCAAGGCACGTAATACCGCATGGCTGTGGGCTTCGGCTGCGGGGCCGTCGAGCTGGTCTACTGTCTGGAAGGCTTGCTGCGGCGCAGTGGCCTGCTGGCGTTGCCAGGCTTGGTAGGCCTGGAATGCCGCCATACCGAGTGAGGCCAACGCAGCGTAGTTCATCCCGCCGGAACGCCCTTGAGCGGGACGAGTGCCCGTGGCGCCACCCAACATGCCACCCAGCCCTCCCAATAAACCACCCAGACCGCCACCGGCTGATGCATTGCCTGTGCCGGCGCCCTTCAGTAACCCACCAAGCAGTCCACCCAGTCCGCCGGATGACGCACTGCCGCCTTGCCCGGCGCGCAGGAGTTGTTCGAGTAAATCGCTGGTGTTCATGGTGTCACCCTCCGAGGGCGCAGTGTTGGCGTCTATCAACCATAGCCCGACCTTGCCGGAACACCATGACCGCCGGGCGGTCCCGGCCTATCATGACGCTATCGCGACTTCGAGAGAAAACCCAAGTGAACCGGACTGAGCACATCGCACTGATGGCGAATTACAACCAGTGGATGAACCGCAAGCTCTATGACGCGGCCCTGACATTGACGGACGCGGAGCTGGCGATGGACCGACAGGCGTTTTTCGGCTCGATCCTCGGCACCCTGAACCACCTGGTGCTGGGCGATAGCGTCTGGCTCAAGCGTTTTGCGCAGCATCCAGCAGGCTTTTCAGCACTGGCTCCGATGCAGGCTGTTGCTACGCCTGCTGATCTCAAGCATCTGGCCTTCGCGGATATACGCGAGCTGGCAACCTATCGCACCTGGCTGGATCAATTGATCGTCGATTGGAGCCACACCGTGCAGGAGACCGACCTGGACCATCGCCTGCATTACAGCAACATGCGCGGCGTCACGGCCGATAAGGACTTCTTCAGCCTGCTCGTACACTTCTTCAATCACCAAACCCACCACCGGGGCCAGGCCACGACCTTGCTGACCCAGGCAGGCTTGGATGTGGGCACTACGGACTTGCTGGCGCTGATCGACTGAACTCGGCGTAGGCCTGCATCAAGCGCGCAAATTCCTGAGGCTCGGGCAGCTGCGCAAAGCTTTCCACCGCCGGAGTGGAGGCCCAAGGCAGCTTCTCGCGAGTCCAGGTCTCCATGTAAGGCACGTAACCGCTGGCGTTATCCAGCAAGGCGGCGCGCACGTTGACGAACTCATCGATGCCGTGGGGCCGCGTGAACAACCAGCTCATGCAATGGGGGCAGAAATAGTGGCGATCCACGCCCTGCATACCGCCGATCACAGGGCAACCCTGGATGACCGTGAAACCGCTGGCGGGAATCAATGCGCTCAGTGAGAACGCACTGGAAGACATCTTCTGGCAGCCGGTACAGTGGCAAGCCATGGTGATCACCGGGGCGGCACTCACGCTGAAGCGCACACGCTCACAACGGCAACTGCCCTCGTATGGCAGGGTCTCGACGCTCATCATTGCTTCCTTATTCTTGATGGGTGGCCTGGCAGGTTAGCTTCAGGTGCCAGGCTTGAACAGGCCTGTAGCCAAAACCGAACGCTGTCTCATCGTTGGGGTCGTAACCCTAGGTGTCGAGGTTTTTACACCCCGCCCTCCCCGCGCGCATTGTGGGTCTGCCGATGCGCGTACCCCCAAGAAGGAGACGCTGACATGGTCATTCACTTCAAGGTTGCAGGTCACTTGGCCTGTGGCCACCACGGCACCAACCTCCCCTCCAGCACCGAGCTGAACCGGGTCAAATGCCGTACCTGTCGCAATACCGAAGCCTATAAAGAAGCGCGCCGCACCCAGCGCAACGCCGCCCGCCGCGCCAATCGAAAAGCCAAGACTCAGACCCACGTTGACTGGCGCAGCGCGTGGACGCAGCGTCTTACCGACTTGCCTGGTTTGCAGCGTTTGCCACGCGGGTTCAGCGGTCAGCCGTTCGTGTAATCACGGCGCAACCGCTACTTGCCTGATGGCTTGTTCGTATTCCTCGACGGACTGTGAGCCAGCCACCAGGTGACGCCCATTCAGTACCATGGCCGGGACAGCGTTGATCCCGCGCCTGCGGTAAAAATCTTCAAGCTCACGGACTTCAACGGCGAACTCCCCACTGTCCAGCACCCCTTGAGCGCGTGCCGTGGAGAGCCCCGCCTCACCAGCAAGACGCACTAAGGTGTCGCGGCTGCTGATATTCTCCCCATCACTGAAATGCGCCTTGAACAGAATGTGCTTCAGTGCAACTTGGCGACCCTGCGCCACCGACCAATACAACAGACGGTGGGCGTCAAAGGAGTTGTAGAAGTGCGTACGCTTCGCCAAGTCGAACGTGAAGCCCAAGGCGTTACCGCGGTCGATCACCATGACATTACGCGCGGCGACTTCGGCAAAGGTGCGGCCATATTTACGCATCATGTGTTCGACAGCGTTTTCGCCCTCAGGCGGCATGTCCGGGTTCAGCTCGAAGGGTTTGAAGGTCAGCTCCACGGCAACTTCGCCCGCCAGGTTCGCGATGGCCTGTTGCAGCGCCACAGCGCCGAGTGCACACCAAGGGCACATCACATCCGACACGAAGTCGATGCTGACAGGGCGAGTCACGATAGGGACTCCAACAGGTTATTGCGCCATTCGATGGTATTGAACAAGGGCATCAGTAATTCTCCAATTCGCGCCCTGCCGGGATGACAGAGCGGCGAATGGGAAGAACTCTAGGAGGTTGTACCGGATGAATAAATACAGGGGCAGGCACTTCATTTGTACTTCAGTGTAATCAGTTTGCCGATTGCTTAAAGGCCACGCTGCGATTGGTTAATATGCTTTCCAAATTGGCGGGCTCTACACTCACATGGGTTTTGCGCCTGATCTCTTCCAACCCCAGCTCTATCCGATAGTTGCAAAGATGATCAAAAAGCCTGTCGTGAGTTTCCGAAATCGCCGCCCCTTCATTTTTCGCGAACAGGATGTGAAGTACGGCCATCAAGGGGAGTGACAGGCACTCATCTGAATCATTTTCGAAAAAATCCTCCATCTGCGCGGATAACACCTCCAGCCACTGGTCGCTCAAGTTACAAGGCAGGGTCGACTCCGGCCCGTTTTGCATGACCTCTTTAGAGAATGATTTGAGCAGATCTTCACTCATGAGCAGTACCCTCATTTACCTATCTGGAGCCCAAGATTTAACAACTCGGCAGAGGTCATTTGGAAGCAAAGTCAGCGTCTGAAGCGTCCTGATTTCTTGAGTGCTTTTTCGTACAGGCCTCGACGAATTCTTGAAGTCACAGCTAACTACTTGTTGAATTTACCTGACATGGCGGGGTGTGTAGGCGGCGGATCGCCAAGCGAGCGTAACGCCCAAGCCGGCACCAGCGGCCAGGCAAACGGCAATGCACAGGTTCGCAACGATGAAGGCGTGGGTGATCGCGGCTGGATCGGTGCGCGAACCGAGAACGGTATAGAACACCCCGCCAATTACGGCGACGCTGAGGGCCGTGCTGACTTGCAGGGTCGAACTGGCGATGCCGGCAATCATGCCCGAATAGGCCGGCGCAACGCTGCCGGTGACCATGCGCATCAACGTCGGCAGGGCCAGCCCTTGCCCCAGGCCAATCACAAACAGAGTCGCTCCCAGCCCCACCGGCGCCAGTGGCGCACCGACGGGTGTCGCAGCGATGAGCCAGACCAGCGCAAGCAACCCGATGGACTCCAGCGCCATGCCGAGCGGATTGACATAGCCGCCGAGTATGCGCCGCCCCAACGGGGTCAACAGGGGGCCGACCAGGAACCCTGCGCCAAATGGCAGGAACACCAAGCCGGCGCTCAGCGCAGAGGTGTGCAACGCCTGCTGCAGGTATACCGAAAACAACAGAAAGAACACGCCAATTGAGTAAAACAGCAATGCAACCAGCAGTGCGCGGCCCAACTTGGGGGCGGTCAACGCGGCGGGCGCAATCAGCGGCACGCCGCCGGAACGGCTCAGGTGAGTTTCATAGCGCCAGAACAACCGCGCCAATACCGGTACGGCAAGCAGCGACAACCAAGACCACCACGGCCAGCCTGCTTCCCTGCCCACGGTCAACGGTACGATGAGCGCGCCGAGGCAGGCAACCGACAACGCCATGCCGCCGAGGTCCAATTGCGTGGTATGACGCAATTTCACGTCCTTCAGCAGGGGAATGCCAAACAGCAAGACCAGCGCCGCCACCGGCAAGTTGACCAGGAAAATCGCCCGCCAGCCCAAACCCATGGGATCGAGGGAAATCAAGATGCCGCCCAGTGTCTGGCCGATCACGGAGGCCAGGCCGAAGACAGCACCATATAAGCTGAGCGCCAGCGGCTTTTCCGACTCGGGAAAAATCGCCTGCACCGACGCCAGCGCCTGCGGGGCCATGACGGCGGCCGTGACGCCCTGCAAGGCGCGTCCGGCGACCAACACCCATGGCGACCCGGCAAAACCGCACAGCACCGAGGCGGCCGCAAAACCCACCAGGCCGCAAAGAAACACGCGGCCTCTTCCGTAGAGGTCCCCAAGCCGCCCTCCGGTGATCAGTGTCACTGCATACAGCGCGGCATACGAGGAAATGACTAGCTGCTCGGCGGAGGCCGAGCCGCCCAACGCGTCGCGGATCGACGGCAGTGCGACATTGACGATAAAAAAATCCAGCGGCGGCAGGAACGCGCCGACCAGCAAAACCGCAAACATCGCCCAGCGGCGTGGGTCAGACTGGGAAATAGCAGTGTGCAACATGGACATACTCCCTACACAATCAATCGAGGCCGGGCTCTGCGTCATCCGCCCAATCAACGGCGCGCATCCCAAACGGCTGCGGGTTCAAATACCGCCGAACGCTTCCGAACCCGCGATGGGCTTCCAGTTTTCCAGTGGCGTCAAAAAGTGCAGTTCAAAGCGTCGTGCCGTAAACAGCCATTGGCTTTCGCGTCGTTCGAAGCAATCGTGATAAAGGCCGCTCACCTGCACCGGACCTTTTTCGATGTCATGAAACAAGCAGTCAGCTGCGACGGTTGCCGTGGCGACATCACCCTCGATACGAATCAGCGGGTTGGCCATCCAATGGTGCATGTGGGGCATCTTTCGCCAGTTGTTGTGTGCCATCGCGACAATACCCTCCGGGCCAGCGCCTTCGCCGAAGCCTGGCAGGTCCAGAACAGCGTCGGCATGCCAGATCGTGCGTAACAAGTCAGGGCCAAGCGATCAAACGCGTTGGCGTAGGCAGAGATGAGTGATTCGATGGCCGCACGGCTTTCCAGGGCCTCCAGTCGAGCGGCCAGGGTTTCAAGGTTCATGCGGGTGTCCTTCTGTGGGTGCAGGAGTCAAGCCTGAAACGGCTTGCCCGCCATTGTGCGAGCCCAGGGGTTGCCGCGGGACTGCCATTACTGCATCTTCACTGTTCACTTTTGTACGGGGTAAACCATGGAATGGAATGACTTGCGCGTCTTCCTGTCCATCGCACGCGGCGGTTCGCTGGGTGCCGCCGCCAAGCTGTTGGGCGTCAGCCATCCCACCGTGGGGCGACGCCTGCACGTGTTGGAGCAGGCCGGTGGCGAGGTGTTTTTCCGCCGCACGGCGTCAGGGTTGGTATTGACCGACAGCGGTGAACGCATTTTCGAACTGGCACAGGAAATGGAACGTAACGCGCTGGCAATCGAGCGACGCATCGCGGGCGAAAGCGCCCAGCTTGAAGGCCAGTTGCGGATCTCATCGGCGGACTGGTTCGCCAGTTATGTGCTAGGCCCCGTCCTGGGTGAACTCGCCCGGCGCCATCCCTTGATCGTGCCCGAGGTGATTGCAGGGCATCGCTTGTTCGATCTGACGCGCAGAGAAGCGGATATCGCATTCAGGATCGTCCCGTTCACCGAGCCCGACATCGTCCAACGACGGCTCGTTACGCTGAGCTACGGGCTGTACATGAGTGCCCAGGCGTCATTCCCACTGCAAACGGATGGTGAAGGCCTCGGACTGATCACCATGAACACTGCACAGGCGCATTATCCCGACGTCCTCTGGTTACAGGCGTCGTATCCGCGAGCCAGAACCGTGTTTACCAGCAGCAGCCGTACGGTTCAGGCGCAGATGTGTGGGCTCGGCCTAGGCGTAGCCGTGCTGCCCCGCGCACTGGGTGATCAATTGCCCGCGCTAAAACGAGTAGACACCGGCGAGGCGCCACCGGGCCGGGACATCTGGATGGGCTATCACCACGATATGCGACAGATGGACCGTCTTCGCGCGCTCGCCGACTTGGCAGACGAGATGATTGGGAGTGCCTGAGAAAGGACTCCCCGTGAAAACAAAAAAACCTGCACAAGGCAGGTTCTCTGTGGGTTTCAGCGACTTCCTGGAATGTCGTGAAACCAAATGATGGTGCCCGAACCCGGAATCGAACCGGGACGCCCTTACGAGCGGGGGATTTTAAGTCCCATGCGTCTACCAGTTTCGCCATTCGGGCGGCAGCGCGTGTTGCAGGGTTGGGAATATATAGATCCAGTCGCTTTGATGCAAGGTCGAAGGGCTGCTTTCTTGCCTCAGGAAGCCAGCAAAAAAGCTTGCTAGATCAGTGAGCTAGGCAAGCATCTGGAGGAAAGCCCGCAAACTCATCCAACGCGATGAGCCCCCTACTCTGTTATCGTGGCGCCCTCCCAACGCAATGGACACACCGCAGAATGGACTCATGGAAGAGAGTGGTAATCGCCGCACTGGCATTGTTCGGCAATCCAGTCGCCACCGCTGAAAACAACAACCCATTTCAAGCCGCGCTCATGATCACTTCGGTTGCGCCCTTTATACTTGTCTCTGGCGCCACGGCCTTGACCTCTGCCATTCCCGACCTGTTCAAGTCATCCAAAAGTGATGCACTTGCGTTTATCGGCTCAGAGGGTGAGATCCGTGGCGCGCAGTTTGAGCAGGCGTCGCGCTTCTACCGGTCAAGTTATAGCGCGCCGCTGATGTCTGACATGCAATTGGCCCAGGCCATTGCCACCTTGAATAGCGATTTAGGCGATGTCGGCCGATGAGACCTGCCTCCCGGTAACTACTCGGCGACAGTTTCTGCCGCTGGCGCTGGTTTCTTGAGCGCCAGCGCCGGGTCAGACACCTCGACCCAGCCCTTCTTCACATACTCAGCGGCGACGATTTTACGGATCAGGAAACAGTAGAGGATGGGCAGCCCGGCAATGGGAATCGCCGCCCAGGGCGGGCCTGCGAGAAAACCCAGCCCTAATGCCATAGCCCAGATCAGCAGGTGGCGCCAAAGGCCTGCGAAGAGCAGGTAGAGCGGGCCGAGAAACAAGACTGCCAATACCTGGAACGCATCGACTTCTTCGACCTGGTCACTCTCTGGATGTTTGAAATAGCGGGTCATTGCACTGTCCTTGTGGGGGATAATTCAGTGAATATACTCTGAAGGGTCAATCCCGTGACACCTCTCGGAGCCTCATCATGAATCCAAACGCCACCGCTCTTGTTCTGATCGAGTTCCAAAACGATTTCACCACCGCAGGTGGCGTGTTTCATGACGCCGTCAAAGACGTCATGCACCAGTCCGACATGCTGGCCAACACCGCAACGACCGTGCAACAGGCACGCGCGCTGGGCGTGAAGATCATTCACCTGCCGATCCAGTTCACTGAGGGCTACCCGGAACTGACGACGCGTGACTATGGAATCTTGAAGGGCGTTGCCGATGGCGCTGCTTTTCTTTCCGGCAGCTGGGGCGCCGAGATTACCGAGGCCATCAGCCGTGAAACCGGCGATATCCTCGTGGAAGGCAAGCGGGGGCTGGATGGCTTTGCCACCACCGGCCTGGACCTGGTACTGCGCAACAACGGCATCCAGAACCTGGTGGTGGCGGGATTCCTGACCAACTGCTGCGTCGAAGGCACCGTTCGATCAGGTTATGAGAAGGGTTATAACGTGGTGACGCTGGCCGACTGCACGGCAACGTTCACCGATGAACAGCAAAAAGCGGCTGAAAACTTCACGCTGTCGATGTTTTCGAAGGTGTTGCGGCATACCGAGTTTCTCGGTGCGTTGAGCGCCAAATAAGTAAAAAAGGGGGCGGCTGATTAATCAGCCGCCCCCTTTTTTTGCTTGCCCCATCAGGGCGTCTTGTTCAAATGGTCGATAACGGAAGCGCTTTTCCCTGTTTCGACATCACGGATATCGAAACTCCAGCGGTTCGACGACACGTTGCCGTAAAGACCATAGGTGCGACCACCCGCCAGTTCAACCGTCATTGCCAGGGGCGCTGTCTGGGCCTGCGCAGAGATGAACCGGGTGACTTGAAGTCTGTGCACCCCAGCTCCCAAGCGGTATTCGTTCTGGCGACTCAGCCAATAAAGGGTCTGATCGTCATCGATCTTGAATATCGTCAGGTGCTTATCGAACTGCTGGATGGTGGCGACTTGGTCGACCGGCTTGCCTTCTGCACTGTTGTGTTCGTAATGAATGCAGCCGGTCAGGGTCAGGCTGAACAACATCATCGCGAATAAGCGCAAAACAACATCATGTCGCATCGGTGGCCCTCCAAGGCTCAAGCACGGGGCGTGATGCTAATGGCATCCAGCCCCAGCAGCAACCTTCGCTGCACCTTGGTTTGCACAGGGTTCCGGCTTTTAGCCGTTCAACGTCAACCCTGGATAAGTCCGAACGGGCAGCTTGTGCCGCTGCGGTTGTTGCCGCGCCAGTTGCACCTGAACCTGTGCCACAGCCTCCAGCACACGTTGTGCCCATTGCTCGTCTTCCGGGTCAACCACTACCACGCGAAACCCGTGGTCGAAACCTTCAAGCTGCACGCCTTCGGAATCATCGACATGCAAGTCGATATCGAAAGCCGGTGGGAATTTTGACGGGGTGCTCGTCAGCCCACGGTCGGTCAGGGCCTGGCTATGTCGCACACTGTTGACCACGCCATCGACATGGATGCCATACAGCAACAACCAACGTCGGATGTAGGACGGCGTGCGGCCGGATGAGGTATAGACCCAGACGCTGCAACCCTGGCGACGCAGCTCACGGGTCAGAGAACGGGTGCCGCAGCGCAAGGGCTCACCCAACCAACGGTGCACACACGCCGGCAAGCGGCTGTGCTCGGTTGCACTGTGGTGCAGCTGACAGGCCAGTGTGTCGTCGATGTCGAACGAAATACGGATTCGCTGACGCTTGATGAACACACGCTTGATCGTGTCGAGCACTGGGTACCTTCCCATCATTGGCCCCCCTGGTGGGCGGGCGCTGGTGTGTCGCTCAGGAAAAACTCGGTTGGATCTGGAGCGTTATCTTCCAGGAACGCTGCGTATTTTTTCTTGATCTTGGGCAATTCGTACAACGCCATTACGCCATGCTTCGCGGAGTTGCGTATCACCGAGGACGGGTTGAAATAGCCCTCGGCGTTGTCCAGCGTCAGCACAAACGGTGGCAACCCCTCACGCATCAGCAGATAGCTGACGATCAGCGACCCACTGCGGTGATTGCCTTCAATGAACAACTGCGGCTTGCTCAGGACCCGCACGTAGACACCGGCTGCTCGCTTCCATACGGATTCGTTATGGTGCTTGCAATACCAGTTATACAAATCCTTGATGCCACCTTCGACATTGTTGAAAAAGTGCACTTCGGTCGCCGCCAGGTGCTGCGCGTATTCCTGCCGGCGCACCGGGTCTTTGCCACAGAGCACCGTGGCATTGATCTCCAGCATCAGATTCAATTGCTGGAGGTCGAACAGGTCGACACCGCGCGCAACATAGTCGTCAATCAGGGCATAACCTTCAAGCACATTCTGCAGCACTTCGTCTGTCAGCGGGTCGCGTGGCTCGGTAAAGTCCTGGCTAAGCTGGGCAAAACGGCCCTGTACCTTGCGCAGGGCGCGTTCAATCGCGGCCAGATCAAGACGACGTGTTGCAGTCATTGGCAATCCTGAAAAACGATGCATGGGTCAGCTGAATTTGCCGCTGATGTAGTCCCCGGTCATTTGCTCACGCGGGTTTTCGAAGATCTGCGCGGTGGCGCCCATTTCCACCAGATAACCGGTGCGGGTGCCCTGGGAGATGTCCACCGAGAAAAACGCGGTGGTATCGGCCACACGGATCGCCTGCTGCATGTTGTGGGTGACCAGCGCGATGGTGTAATCCTTTTTCAACTCGACCATCAGCTCTTCGACACGACGGGTGGCGATGGGGTCGAGCGCCGAGCAAGGTTCGTCCAACAACAGCACTTCCGGCTCGGTGGCAATTGCGCGAGCAATACACAGACGTTGCTGCTGGCCGCCGGAGAGCGACAGGCCGCTGACCTTGAGCTTGTCCTTGACTTCATCCCACAACGCGGCGCCTTGCAGCGCGTGCTTGACGCGATCACCCAAGTCGCCTTTGTAGCGGTTCAGGCGCAGGCCAAAGGCCACGTTGTCAAAGATGCTCATCGAAAACGGGTTCGGCTGCTGGAACACCATGCCGATGTAACGGCGTACGACGACGGGATCAACGCCCTTGCCGTACACGTCCTGGCCGAGGAAATGCACGTGGCCTTCGAAGCGGAAGCCTTTGACCAGGTCGTTCATGCGGTTGAGGCTACGCAGCACAGTCGATTTGCCGCAGCCGGACGGGCCGATGAAGCCGGTAATCTTGTTTTTCTCGATTGGCACATGGCTATCACGCACCGCCATGAAGTTGCCGTAGAAAATCTTGTCCAGCTTGCAGTCCATGACCACTGGCGCCTGGGTGACAAACGGAGCGGCTTTTTGCGCAGTTGAGACGTTCAAAATTCAGGTGCTCCCGTTCTTAGTACTTGGGCTTGCCGAAAATACGGCTCACGATATTCACGACCAGCACGATCATTACCAGCACCAACGAGGCCGCCCAGGCGAGCTCAAGCTGGTTGTCGAAAGGCATGCCGGAGAAGTTGTAAATCAACACGGCCAGGGACGCCGTCGGATTCATGACCGCCAGGCTGCCGTCGTGGTAGATCCAGTAGTTACTGAACAGCGCGGTGAACAACAGCGGTGCGGTTTCGCCGGCAGCACGTGCGACTGCGAGCATCACGCCGGTCAGGATCGCGGGCATGCCGGTAGGCAAGACGATTTTCCAGATCACCTGCGAACGGGTGCAGCCCATGCCGTAGGCCGCGTCCTTCATGATCTTGGGCACCATCTTCATCGACTCTTCAGCCGTCAGCACCACGATCGGCAGCATCAGTACCGCCAATGCCACGCCACCTGCTGGAGCCGAGTAAGTCCCGGTCGTCATCACCACCAGGGCGTAGGCAAACACACCCGCCAGGATCGATGGCAAACCGGTAAGCATCTTGGCGGCGAAGCGCGAAGCGTTCGCCAACTTGCTGTCCGGGCCCAGTTCAGCGAGGAAAACCGCAGCCAGAATGCCGACCGGCACGGCGATGGCGGCAGCGATACCGACCATCACGAACGTACCGGCCATGGCGTTACCGAAGCCACCGCCGGTCTCGAAACCGGTGGGCGGCAGTTCAGTGAACACTTCCAGGCTCAGGCGTGCGCCACCGCGGGTGATCAGCATGTAGAGCACGGAAATCAGCGGCACGCTGGCCAGCAACGCGCCGAACCACACCAGGGTGGTCAGCACCAGGCTGCGCAAGGCACGGCCTTCGAACCGGCGTTGCAGGCTCGGCATGGCGGTGATGGGCGTAGAGAGATCAGTCATTACTTGGTACCCCGCTGGGCGTAGACCATGATCATCGAACCGATGATGTTCACCAGCAGCGTGATAAACATCAGGACCAGTGCGGCGTACATCAACACTTCGATCTCGTTCGGGCCGGCTTCGGGGAAGTTCAGCGCCAACAAGGCGGCCAGGGTGTTGGCCGGTGCAAACAACGAAAGCGAGATGTTGTTCGCGTTACCCACCAACATGGCCAGGGCCATGGTTTCACCCAAGGCGCGACCCAGGCCGAGTACCAGCGAACCAAAGATACCGGTCGCGGCAGAGGGCACCATTACCTTGAGAATCGCTTCCCAGTGAGTGGTGCCCATACCGTAGGCGGCTTGCTTGGTTTTCATCGGCACACCGGTGAGGGCGTCCTGAGACACGGCGGCAATGGTTGGCAAAATCATGATTGCCAGCACCAGCGCCGCTGGCAGCAGGCCCGGCCCGCTGAGGGACGTGCCGAAAAACGGAATCCAGCCCAGTTCAGTGTTCAGCCACGCAGTCAGCGGGCGGATAGCCGGGATCACTACATAAATGCCCCAGAGGCCGTAGACCACGCTGGGAATGGCGGCGAGCAATTCAACGATGGTGCGAAACACCGCCGCGAGTTTTGCCGGCAGGAAATCCTGGGTGAGAAAAATCGCCATGCTGACGCCGAAAAAGCCTGCGATCAGCAACGCGATAAGGGCGCTGTAAAGCGTGCCCCAAATAGCTGGCAGAATGCCGTACTTGCCTTGGTTAACGTCCCAGACACTGCCGAACAGCACATCAAAACCGTGCTTTTCCATGCCGGGAAGTGCCTTGCGCCCTACTTCGAAGACCAGCGCGAAAACCAGCGCCAGCACCAGCACTACGCCTATGCGTGCAAGTGCACGGAAGGTGCGGTCAACCAGGAAATCCTTCGTAGAAGGTGGCTGGCACGCAGAATCCGGGTTAACCGGTACGACAAAAGGTGTGTTCATTGGCTATTTCCGGAACAAGGGGGAAACGCTCCCGGCATGGCTGACAACCCATGCCGAGAGCGGCCTGGCGGCCTTACTGGATGTTGGCGGAAGCTTTGCGAACTTGATCGACAACCGATGGAGGCAGTGGGATGTAGCCCATCGAGTCGGCGATTTTCTGACCTTCGGTCAGGCTGTACTCGACCATTTCACGCATGGCCTTGGCTTTGGCTGGGTTGCCGTTGTCCTTGCGGAAGATCATCCAGGTGTAGGAAGTGATCGGGTAGGACTTGGCACCATCCGGATCCGGCAGCCAGGCCACCAGGCTTTCCGGCATTTTCACCGCCGCCAGGGCTTCGGCGCCGCTTTCGGCGTTAGGTACAACGTATTTGCCGGCCTTGTTCTGCAGCTGGGCAAAGTCAACCTTGGCCAGTTTGGCGAAGCCGTATTCGATGTAGCCAATCGCGCCTGGGGTCTGACGCACAGTGGCGGTCACACCGTCGTTTTTCGGCGATTTGATGAACTTGTCGCTGGCTGGCCAGTTGACGGTGTTGCCTTCGCCCAGGTCTTTCTGGAACTCAGGGTTGATCGCGGCCAAGTGCTTGGTGAACACCGCGGTGGTGCCGCTGGAGTCTGCACGCACGACAACAGTGATCGGCATGTCAGGCAGTTTCAGGCCTGGGTTGGCGGCGGCGATCTTGGGATCGTTCCACTTGGTGATCTTGCCCAGGAAGATGTTGGAGTACACATCGCGTGGCAATTTGAGTTCTTTAGGATTGCCCGGCAGGTTGAACGCCAACACGATTTCCCCAGCGGTCATCGGCAGCAGTTGCGCGCCTTCGGCCACCTTGGCGATGTCTTCGTCTTTCATGGCCGAGTCGCTGGCGGCGAAGTCGACGGTTTTGTTCAGGAAGTCCTGTACACCCGCACCGCTACCTTTGGATTGGTAATCAACGGTGACACCCTCGGTTTTCTTGCTGAAATCCTTGAACCAGGTGAGGTAGATCGGGGCTGGGAAACTCGCACCGGAACCGGTGAGGCGGATGCTCTCGGCAGCAAACACCGAGGTGGCACTGAGAGAAACCGCAACGGCGAGTGCAGCAGACTTCATCAGACGTTTCATTCAGGAAAATCCTTGTGAATTACGGGCTCGGGAACTCTGCAACATTCTTGTTACGGTTTTATGAACGTGGAGTGGTAAAACGCCTGGTTGTCCCCCTCTCCCACCGCAATCACGGTATTTGATGTCATTGGTTAGTAACAAAATGCGACTAAGACTTTGCCATCCCCCACCACGCGAGTTCCACCCATGTCCTCAATAGAAGATGCCTTGATGCAGCGCATCCATCGTGAATTGCTGGATCACAGTGACGAAGAGCTGGAACTGGAATTATCCGAAGATGGGCACGACCTCAACGCGCTGTTTGACGAGCACGTCGGTGAAAGCGCCGAAAAAGCCGCGCGCAGGATTTATTTCAGCGAACTGTTCCGCCTGCAGGGCGAACTGGTGAAATTGCAGAGTTGGGTGGTCAAGACCGGTCACAAAGTGGTGATCCTGTTCGAAGGGCGCGATGCTGCCGGCAAAGGCGGTGTGATCAAACGCATCACCCAGCGCCTGAACCCGAGGGTCTGCCGAGTGGCCGCCCTGCCCGCGCCGAATGACCGAGAACAGACTCAGTGGTATTTCCAGCGCTACGTTTCACACCTGCCGGCCGCCGGCGAAATCGTGCTGTTCGACCGCAGCTGGTACAACCGCGCTGGCGTCGAGCAGGTCATGGGGTTCTGCAACGCGGACCAGTACGAAGAGTTCTTCCGCACCGTGCCGGAGTTCGAGCGCATGCTCGCCCGTTCCGGCATTCAGTTGATCAAGTATTGGTTTTCCATTTCCGACCAGGAACAGCACCTGCGCTTTCTTAGCCGTATTCACGACCCGCTCAAGCAATGGAAGCTCAGCCCCATGGACCTGGAGTCGCGTCGGCGCTGGGAGGCCTATACCAAGGCCAAGGAAATCATGCTCGAACGCACCCACATCGCCGAAGCGCCGTGGTGGGTGGTGCAGGCGGATGACAAGAAAAAAGCCCGGCTCAACTGCATCCACCACCTGCTCGGGCAGATGCCATATGAAGAAGTCGAGCTGCCGGTGATCGAACTGCCGCAGCGGGTGCGGCAGGAGGACTACTCCCGTAGCCCGACGCCACCGGAACTCATCGTGCCGCAACTCTATTAACTGAGCTGCTCACACAGGAACGGCACACTGGCGAGCCGTGAAGTGGGGTGAAACGCCAGTACCCGCGTCGCCACCAACAGGTAAGCGACTTCCTCGGAGGACATGAACGCCATGCCACCGAGGATTTCGAAGGCGCGGGTACTGATGCGGTTGATCGCCTCTTGCACCGCAAACCGCGTGGCTTGCGCGCGTGCCAGGTCTGCGCGCAGGAACCGGTTCTGGTCGATGGCAACCGCCAGGCCGCGTATCGCCATCGTGGCGCCCTGCAGATCAATCAGCAGCATTGCGCGATCATCCTGCGAGCCTTTGTTGCACGCCAATGCCCTCGACGCCAACGCAGACGCCATGCCCAGGTAGGACGCCGACGCAAGCAGCTGGAACCAGATCGCAAACAAGTGTTCACCCGTGCCCTGCTGCACATCGTCCAGCTGGTTATCCACGGCCTTGCTGAAATACATCAACGCCTCTGGCACCAACAGCTTGTCGAAGATCACTTCATGGCTGTCGGCGGCCTGCAAATGCGGCACCGACCAGAACTTTTTCCGCTGGATATTCGGATCACCCGCCAACCCCAGGCCGATGCCGATATGGGTCTGGCCTTGCGGGTCGACGTAGTTGACGCCAAAGGTGATCGCGTCAAAGTGATGGGTCATCGTGCACGGCTTCTTGCTGCCGCTCACCCAATAACCCGCGGCTGTTTTTTCTACGGACAGCGTGGACTCCAGGATATTGGCGTGTGCCCGCCCCTCGGCAAAACCCGAGGCGACCAACAGGTTGTCGCGAGCGACCACGCCAAGCATTCCCTGGATATCGGGAAAGAAGCGACTCGCCGCCATCATGCCGGCCACCGTGTGATGGTGCATGGTCATCATCACGGCCAATGAAGGGCAATGGGCGCCAACCCAGGTGTGTACCTGGGCCAGGTTGACTGCGCTGATCCCTCCACCGCCAAGTTCCTTGGCGATGGAAAGTCCTGGCGCGCCGACTGTTTTAAATAACGTGGCCAGTTGTTTAGACTCGCCACGTTCAAGTTCAATCAGTGAGGCCGCTTCAAGAACAGGCACCAGCTCAGGAATATAGGCTAAAGCGGTATCTCTTTCTTCACTTAGAAACATAATAAACAAACCCTTATGACTGTTTAGGCTTCAAGTAATGTCGCGCATAACGACTGTCCAACTTCGACAGCGGCAATAACATAAAGAAGTCCGCGACATTGAATTCCTTATCCCAGGCCGGAGCACCACAGACCCAGCCACCACTGCGTAAATAACCTTTGAGCAACGGGGGTACGCGCGGCACATGTCCGGGCTCGAACGCTTCCAGGGGAAAAGGGATATGGGGCGTTACGCGATAGTCGGCGGGCGCTCGATTTTCTGCGGTAAAGCCTCGATACAACGCCGCCGCATCATGGCCACCATCGGACAGGCTCACGCTCGCGCAACCCATCAGATGGTCACAGCCCTGGCTCTCCATGTACCTCGCAAGACCTGACCACAACAGCATGATCACACTGCCGCTGCGGTATTCGGGGTGGACACAGGCATGCCCGGCTTCAACGGTCCTGGGGCGCAATGACGCCAGCCCACTGAGGTCGAACTCCCTCTCAGAGTAGTAGTGCCCCATGCGCTGTGCAGCGGCCGGGCCCATCAGGCGGTAGGTGCCCACCACGGCTGAAGTCTTGGCGTCGCGGACCAGTAAGTGGTCGCAGTAGTCGTCAAACTCGTCAGTATTCAACGCCTCAGGGTTTGCAAGTTCAGACCATTTAAAAGTTTCGGTAAAGACACGATAACGCAGGCGTTGCACCTCACGTATTTCTTCTTGCCGAGTGGCGAGACTGACCACTAACCCTGCACGCGGAAGTTGTGCAGTTGAATGTTCTTCACTGGATACCGACGGAGATCGCATTCCTGTTCCTTTGAGTCGCCATACGCGTAAGAGGCAAGTAGTGAGCAGGACACTAACATGCGACTTTATGCAGGCAACGTAAGGAAACTCCGAAACAAGTTGCGATCTTTATGGTGGGTAAAGTTACTGTGGTGAACTACTCACCACCCGCAACGCCAACCCCTCATACGCATCCAGGGTAATGGTGAATTCCCCCTCCGCCGTCAGGTCGCCTTCCACACGCTCATTGATGATGTCCACTACCATCCCGGCAGCAATATCCGATAGATGCAGGGTTTCAGTGATCGGCGTGGCACCAAAATTCAGTGCAGTGATTTGCGTGCCTTTGCCGGCCGGCAATTCATGCACCATTACCAGCAGTGCCGAGTTTTCAACCTCCGGCACCAGAATCTGGCGGCTGGCGGCGATGTCATAGGCACGGCGCACCGCGAGGATTTTCTGCAGTTGCGAAGAAAAGGATTCGGGGTCCTGCAACTGGCTGTTCAAGCTGCCGTAAAGGCTTTTCGAGCGTGGCATGTGGCCAGCCGAAAGCGCTGCGTCCGGGTTCAAATCCACCAGGTCATACGCGCCGCGATGAATCCAACGGGTGTCGCCATCCTGCATCAAGTGCTCGACCTCTTCGGCCGCTAGCGGCAGCGCGCCCACCAAGTCCCAACCCGACAAGGCAAACACCCCAGGCTGCATGGCGTTGTACATCACCAGCAGCAAATGGATCTGGCGGATCTGCCGGATGTCAGCTTCGGTGATCGCCTCCAGATCACGAATGCCCAGCGCCGCCGTGATGATGCTGGCCGTGGTGCACGACACGCCATTGGTCACAAACTTGAGGTTATACGGCGCATGCTCACCGGCCAGGCGCTCGTACATCTGCTCGCGAATGTGCTCGCGCAGGATATTGCCGGGAAAGGTCTGGCCCTGGTACAGGAAGGTGTCATGGGCGTGTAACGTCCAGAAGTGCACCAACTCCAGGGTCAGCTCATCGTGGTTCTGCAACGCATGGATCAGCGAACCGGGGTCGATACCTTGGCGGTGCATTTCACGCAACATCAGGCGCAGGAACTCGGCGTCGCCCATTAGCAGTGCATGCTGGTACGCCGGACGGGTGATGAAGTCATAGGACAGGTCGGCGCCACCATGGGACATGGAAGCGATGTCATCCACGGTGAGGTTCAACTCCTGGAAACTGAAACCGCCGGCCTTGCGAATCGCGCCGCCGAGCAACTGGTTGCCGGTGATCGACAGCGGATGGCTCTCGGACCAGGCCGTGCCGTCCAGCTTGCGCTCCACACCAAGAAAACCGTTGGCGTCCAGGCGCAGGATCTTCGCGCCCATCACGTCGATGGCGTGCAGCGCATCACCGATGATCATCTGCTGCGCGGCAAAGGTCGGGTCCAGCCAATTCAGCGATGGCTGGCCTTCCTTGAAGTAATGCAGGTACACCCAGCGACGCGGCTTGCCATCCACACCGAGCACCACGTCTGTCGCGCTCCAGTCGGTTTCCTTGACGCCGGGCTCGAAGAAGATCACCCGCTGCAACTGGCCGACGATGTAGTGTTTGTCACGCAACGCATCGACCTGGACGGGGCTGAGGTTTTGCGCGTCACGGCCCTCAGCGACGTCGGGCAGCAGCGCCCAGTCCTCCTCGCGGATTTCGACCATGTGGTACAGGCCGGGATAGTCCTCGTAGGCCATCTCGGCCAGCCGGAAATCCGCGCCCTTGCCGGTGTGGGACGGGATCACATCGTCGATGATCACCGCATTGTGCGCCGCCGCCATGCGCGTCAACGCCTGCAACTGCGCCTCGGTGCCCAACTCCGGGTCGATCTCGAAGCTGATGCGGTCGAAATTGCCGTCGATGGTCGGTGTGTGCTGCGTGCCCTTCAGGCCGCCGGACTTCTTCAATGGGCCATTGTGGATGCCCTGGATGCCAATCTTCGACAACGCCTGCCACAGCGCCTCATCCCCCAGCGCCTCCAGCACCGTGCCGCCCTCACGGGTCACAATCGAGGCCGGGTACGCGGTAAACCACACGGACGACAGGGCCGAAGCATCACGGGGCCGCGTCTGCGCGTACGGCTGCTGCCACAACCGGCCCTGGCCCGAATAGAGCTTGGCGCGCTGGCGTGCCGCGTGCAGCATCGATTGTTCCACCAGCCAGCTCACATGGTTGTTTTCAGCCGCCGTCATATGCCTGATCCCTGTTGTCGTCCAAAGGTTGCTCGTAAGCATAGGAGCCACAACCGGGGCCATTCGTTGCATTGCAATGTGGGCGACTACGCCAGCTGCCGATACTGCCTCGGCGTAAACCCCGTCGACGCCTTGAATTGGCGGGTAAACGCACTGTGGTCGGTATACCCGCATTGCAGCGCCACTTCGGTGATCGGCAGGTCGGTGTGCAACAGCCGGTGCGCCTGCTCCAGCCGTACCTTCTGGATCATCTGCCGTGGCGTGAGGTGGAACACGCGCTTGCAGTAGCGCTCCAACTGCGCCACTGAAATGCCGGCGATCCGGGTCAGTTCACCCAGGGTCACGCGGCGGTTGAAGTGTGCGCGGATATGGGCGTCCACGGCGGCCAGGCGCTGGTACGCCGGGTGGCTTTCACTGGCGGTTTGCAGGTCGACCGAGATACCCGCCAGGCCGATGATCGCCCCTGTGTGGCTGTACAGCGGCCACTTGTGGGTCAGGCACCAGCCGGGTTCGCGGGTGCCGTACAAGTGCAGTTCCAGCTGATCTTCCAGCACAAAGCCCTGCTCCAGCACGCGCCGGTCCTGTTCGGTGTAGCCCGGCCCCAACTGCGCGGGGAAGACTTCGGCACTGGTCTTGCCCAGCAGCGGTTGCAGTTGCTTGAGGCCGCAGCGCTGCACCAGGGTGCGGTTGGCGAGCACATAGCGGGCCTGGGTGTCCTTGATGAAAATCGCGGCATTGGGGATCACGTCCAGCATCGGCAATAGCTGCGCGACACTGCCCAATAACTGTTCGATGTCTTGGGGGTTGCTCCCTTGGCAAAGGGTCGCAAACGCGTTCTGCAGCATGACGGTTGATCCCCGCTGGTGGCCTGACGGATAGCAGATTGCCCGATGCCCGGAGCCCTGTCGAGCCACTAAAACTGTGCTGATTTCGTCATCAATGCCGGCAAAAAACATCAATCGCGCCGCCGTTCAGGCGTTCACTGTATGGCCACTGCATGCCTATCCAATAACTCACAAGAAGGCGACGCTATGTCAGCTCAAGGCAAGTTCAAGAAACAGCTTTCCCTGATGGACCTGACCTTTATCGGGTTGGGTGCCATCTTTGGTTCGGGCTGGTTGTTTGCAGCCAGCCACGTATCTGCAATCGCAGGCCCAGCGGGCATCATTTCCTGGCTCATCGGCGGTTTCGCGGTGCTGCTGCTGGGCATTGTGTACTGCGAATTGGGCGCCGCATTGCCCCGCGCCGGCGGCGTGGTGCGCTACCCGGTCTACTCCCATGGCCCACTGCTGGGCTACCTGATGGGCTTCATCACCCTGATCGCGTTTTCCAGCCTGGTGGCCATCGAAGTGGTCGCCTCGCGCCAGTATGCGGCGGCGTGGTTTCCAGAGCTGACCAAGACCGGTTCCAGCGACCCGACTACCCTCGGCTGGCTGGTGCAATTCGCCCTGCTGTGCCTGTTCTTCGTGCTCAATTACCGCAGCGTGAAAACCTTCGCCATCGCCAATAACCTAGTCAGCGTCTTCAAGTTCATCGTGCCACTGTTGGTGATCGGTGTGCTGTTCACCTTCTTCAAACCGGCGAACTTCCAGGTGCAGGGTTTTGCGCCGTTCGGGCTGTCGGGCATCGAGATGGCGGTGTCGGCCGGTGGGGTGATTTTTGCCTACCTGGGCCTGACGCCGATCATCTCGGTGGCCAGTGAAGTGAAGAACCCGCAGCGCACGATTCCGATTGCCTTGATCCTTTCGGTGTTGTTGTCGACCGCCATCTACGTGCTGCTGCAAACCGCCTTCCTCGGTGGCGTGCCCACGGAAATGCTCGCCAATGGCTGGGCCGGGATCAGCAAGGAACTGGCGCTGCCTTATCGGGATATCGCCCTGGCGCTGGGCGTGGGTTGGTTGGCCTACCTGGTGGTGGCCGACGCGGTGATCTCACCCAGTGGCTGCGGCAATATCTACATGAACGCCACCCCTCGCGTGGTGTATGGCTGGGCGCAGACCGGCACGTTCTTCAAGATTTTCACGCGTATCGATGAGAAGTCCGGCATTCCACGCCCGGCGCTGTGGCTGACCTTTGGTTTGTCGGTGTTCTGGACCCTACCGTTTCCGTCCTGGGAAGCACTGATCAATGTGGTGTCTGCGGCGCTGATCCTCAGCTATGCCGTGGCCCCAGTGACTGTTGCCGCGCTGCGTCGCAATGCAACGCAGATGGCGCGGCCGTTCCGGGTCAAGGGCATGGCGGTGCTGGGTCCGCTGTCGTTCATCATCGCCGCGCTGATCGTGTACTGGTCCGGCTGGAGCACGGTGTCCTGGCTGCTCGGCCTGCAGATCCTCATGTTCGTGGTGTACCTGCTGTGCGCACGCTGGGTGCCGACTGCGCACCTCAATATCAAACAACAAGTGCGCTCGTCTGCCTGGCTGATCGGCTTCTATGCGGTGACCATCCTGCTGTCCAAGCTTGGCAGTTTTGGCGGCATCGGCGTGATCAGCCACCCGCTCGACACGATTGTCGTCGCCGTTTGCGCACTCGGCATTTACTACTGGGGCGCCGCCACTGGCGTACCGGCTCACCTGGTACGGCTGGAACACGAAGCCGATGAAAGCGAAGCGGTCGATGAACCTCACGCCCCGCTGACACCCGCGACTTACTGATTCAGGAGCCTTTTATGAAGCGACTGCATGTGATCGACTCCCACACCGGCGGCGAACCGACGCGCCTGGTCATGAGCGGTTTCCCGGCGCTGAGCGGCGCCACGATTGCCGATCAATTGCACAGCCTGCGCACCGAGCATGATCACTGGCGCCGTGCCTGCCTGCTGGAGCCGCGCGGCAACGATGTATTGGTCGGCGCGCTGTATTGCGAGCCCGTCACGCCGGGCGCGGTCTGTGGCGTGATCTTCTTCAACAACGCCGGTTACCTCGGCATGTGCGGCCACGGCACCATCGGCCTGGTCGCGTCGCTGCACCACTTGGGGCGCATCCAGCCCGGCGTGCACGCCATCGACACGCCTGTCGGTCCAGTGGAGGCCACGCTGCACACAGACGGCAGCGTGACGCTGTGCAATGTGCCCGCCTACCGGCTGCGCAAACAGGTGCCAGTGGAGGTGCCAGGGCATGGCGTGGTCTACGGCGATATCGCCTGGGGCGGCAACTGGTTTTTCCTGGTGTCGGACCATGGCCAACGCTTGCAGATGGACAACGTGGATGCGCTTACCGATTACACCTGGGCGATGCTCAAGGCCCTGGAGGATCAAGGCATTCACGGTGCGGATGGCGCGCTGATCGACCACATCGAACTGTTCGCCGATGACGACCTTGCCGACAGCCGCAACTTCGTGATGTGCCCCGGCAAGGCCTACGACCGCTCGCCCTGCGGCACCGGCACCAGCGCCAAGCTGGCCTGCCTGGCCGCCGATGAAAAACTCAAGCCCGGTGAAACCTGGACCCAAGCCAGCATCACCGGCAGCCAATTCGAAGGCCGCTATGAATGGGACGGCGAGCGCGTGCGGCCCTTCATCACCGGCAGCGCCTACATGACCGCCGACAGCACCTTACTGATCGACGAGCGCGACCCGTTTGCCTGGGGCATCTAAGCCCTTCCCTGTTTGTACTGAACGTTCCAAGGAGTTAGAACAATGAGCGACAACATCTTCACCGGCTGCATCCCCGCCCTGATGACCCCGTGCACCGCCGAGCGCAAACCGGACTTCGACGCCCTGGTCGCCAAAGGCCGGGAATTGATCGATATCGGCATGAGCGCCGTGGTGTACTGCGGCTCCATGGGCGACTGGCCGTTGCTCACCGAGGCCGAACGCCAGGAAGGCGTGGCACGCCTGGTGGCGGCCGGTGTACCGACCATCGTCGGCACCGGTGCGGTCAACAGCCGTGAAGCCGTGGCCCATGCCGCCCACGCCGCCAAAGTCGGCGCCCATGGCCTGATGGTGATTCCGCGCGTACTGTCCCGTGGTGCCTCCGCTACCGCACAGAAGGCGCACTTCTCGGCCATCCTCAAGGCTGCGCCAAACCTGCCTGCGGTGATCTACAACAGCCCCTACTACGGCTTCGCCACCCGCGCTGACCTGTTTTTTGAACTGCGCCGCGAACACCCGAACCTGATTGGCTTCAAGGAATTTGGCGGCGGCGCCGACCTGCGCTACGCCGCCGAACACATCACCTCCCAGGACGATAATGTGACCTTGATGGTCGGCGTGGACACCCAGGTGGTGCACGGCTTCGTCAACTGCAACGCCACCGGCGCCATCACCGGTATCGGCAACGCCCTGCCTCGGGAAGTGCTGCAACTGGTGGCCTTGAGCAAAAAAGCCGCCAAGGGCGATGCCAAGGCCCGTCGCCAGGCCCGAGAGCTGGAGGCCGCGCTGGCAGTACTGTCGTCCTTCGACGAAGGCTGCGACCTGGTGCTGTATTACAAGCACTTGATGGTACTTAACGGTGACAAAGGCTACGCCCTGCACTTCAATGAAACGGATGTGCTCAGCGACGCCCAGCGCCGTTATGCCGAGAACCAGTACGCACTGTTCCGCCAGTGGTACGCCAACTGGTCGGCGGAACAGAACGTCGCCTGACCCCCTTGCGCGCCGCTGCGGTTCTCGCAGCGGCCAACCCCTTTTCTAGCAGGACGACCCCATGACTCTGACGGGCAAAATGCTGATCGGTCAGCAACTCATTTCCGGAAACCGCGAGGCGATCCGGGCGATCAATCCCGCCACCGATACCCCCATGGAACCGGCCTATCCAGGCGGCGACGGCGAACAGGTGGCCCAGGCGTGTGCCTTGGCGTGGGCGGCGTTTGATAAGTACCGCGAAACGTCGCTGGAGGCGCGTGCCAGCTTTCTTGAAGCCATCGCCACGCAGATCGAAGCCCTGGGTGATGAGCTGATCGAACGTGCCGTTGCCGAAACCGGCCTGCCCCACGCGCGCATCCAAGGCGAACGCGGGCGCACCTGCGGCCAACTGCGCACCTTTGCTCGCACCGTACGCGCCGGGGAATGGCTGGATGTGCGGGTGGACCCTTCACAGCCGCAACGCCAGCCACTGCCTCGTCCAGACCTGCGCCAGCGCCATATCGCGCTGGGCCCGGTGGCCGTGTTCGGTGCGAGCAATTTCCCCCTGGCGTTTTCCGTAGCCGGTGGCGACACCGCCTCCGCGCTGGCCGCCGGTTGCCCAGTGGTGGTCAAGGCCCATGGCGCGCATCCGGGCACCAGTGAACTGGTGGGCCGGGCGGTGGCGCAGGCAGTCAAGGCTTGTGGCTTGCCCGAAGGCGTGTTTTCGCTGTTGTACGGTTCGGGACGCGAGGTGGGGATTGCGCTGGTCACCGATCCGCGCATCAAGGCGGTTGGTTTCACCGGCTCGCGCAGCGGTGGCGTGGCGTTGACCCAAGCGGCGCAGGCCCGGCCCGAGCCGATTCCGGTGTATGCGGAGATGAGTTCGATCAATCCGGTGTATCTGTTCCCAGCCGCACTCACCACACGCGGTGAAGCGTTGGCGAAAGGCTTTGTGGCGTCGCTGACTCAGGGTGCCGGGCAGTTTTGCACCAACCCAGGTTTGGTGATCGCCGTACAAGGGCCCGCGCTGGATCGTTTTATCGGCACGGCCAGTGAAATGCTGCCCAACTGTGCAGCGCAGACCATGCTGACCCCCGGCATTTTCAGTGCCTTCGATGCAGGCGTGGCCGCACTGACAGAACACGCCAAGGTGGCGGCAAAAGGGTTGCCAGCAGAAGGCCCCAACAGAGGCCAAGCCCACCTGTTCGTGACTCAGGCCAAGGATTTTTTAGCCAATGAACACCTGCAAGCCGAAGTCTTCGGCGCCGCTTCATTGATCGTCGTATGCGCCAATAACCAAGAGATGCATCAGGTTTCCGAGCACTTGGAGGGCCAACTGACCGCCACCTTACAGATGGATGACGAAGATCTGCCAAGCGCCAAAGCCCTGCTGCCGTTGCTTGAGCGCAAGGCCGGGCGCCTGCTGGTCAATGGTTGGCCGACGGGTGTGGAAGTCTGTGATGCCATGGTGCATGGCGGCCCCTTCCCCGCCACGTCAGACTCGCGCAGCACCTCGGTGGGCACGGCGGCGATCCAACGGTTTTTGCGACCGGTGTGTTATCAGGACTTCCCCGATGCGCTGTTGCCTGCTGCACTCCAGCACGGCAACCCGTTGCTGCTGCGGCGCCTGCTCGATGGCCAGAGGGAGGCGTAGGCCATGTCCGATGCGGATATCGTCGTGGTCGGCGCCGGCATTATCGGCGTCGCCTGCGCGCTGCAACTGGCGCGTCAGGGCCAGCAAGTGCGGGTAGTCGACCCGCAGGAACCCGGCATGGGCGCGTCCTATGGCAACGCCGGGCACTTGGCGACCGAACAGGTGTTCCCCATTGCCGACCTGTCGATCCTCAAGCGCTTGCCCGGCATGCTGCTGGACCCCATGGGCCCGCTGCGCCTGGATTGGAAATACCTGCCGCGCGCCCTGCCCTGGTTCGTGCGCTTGTTGCTGAACCTGCGCCCAGCGAGTTACCAGCGCACGGTCGCGGGTATCCGTACGCTCAATGAAGGTAGCCTGGGTGCGTGGCAGCGCCTGCTGCACAGCATCGGGCAGCCGGAGTTGTTGCGCGAGGACGGCTCGCTGCTGGTGTTTGAGCGGGCGGAATCACGGGAAGCCCTCAATGCCTTGCAGCAGCGCATGCAACAGCAGCAAGTGCCGGTCACGTTCTGGTCCGGCGATGCCATACGCCAGGCTGCACCGCAGTTGAGCGACAACATTCAGGGCGGGCTGTTTTTCCCCGGCACCGGGCACTTTATTGATCCTTACCACGTGGTCTGCGAACTGGTGCGTGCGGCCAAGGCCAGCGGCGTGCAGTTTCTTAAACGCCACGTGCTGGATGGCCGCGTCGACGCACAAGGCGTTTCACTCACCACTGACCAGGGACCGCTGTCCGCGCGCCAGGTGCTGATCGCCTGCGGCGCCCACTCGGCCAAACTGACCGCCGCCCTGACCGGCAAAAAAGTCCCGCTGGACACGGAGCGCGGCTACCACCTGATGCTGCCCCATGAACACCATCGCCTGCCGTTTGCCGTCACTTCCCTGGAACGAAAATTCATCATGACCCCCATGACCGACGGCCTGCGCCTGGCCGGCACGGTGGAATTCGCCGGCCTCGATCGCCCGGCGAATATGCAGCGCGCCTGGCAGTTGCATCGGTTGAGCCAGGGGTTGTTTCGCGAGGACCTGAGTGCAGAAGGTGCAACTTCGTGGATGGGGTTCCGGCCGTCGTTGCCGGATTCATTGCCCGTGATTGATCGGGTGTGTGATGGGAAGGTGCTGCTTGCGTTTGGGCATCAGCATCTGGGGTTGACGCAGGCGGCGGTGACGGCGGAATGGGTTGGGGAGTTGGCATTACCAACGAATAAGCCGACGCCCATACAGTATCGACTGAGCCGATTTTAACGAATGAATGAAGAATCAGAGACGTCCTACATGACGCGTAGGACATACTCTATCGTTTTAATGAGTACCTCTGAAAGGCGGATTTCAGCGGGTTATAACGCATTGACGATGCGCTTCCCCAAGGAACGGGCTCGCTGGTCTTTGGGCTCATAAACATTACGTGACGATTCTGCGCTTTATCGCCGAAACACAGCTGTTAAATCAGAAGCGGCCCCTCCGGATGAGACCGCGACCGTGAAAAAACAACTATCGACTGCCACAGTGAGCGGTTGGTGCTGGGTTGGCAAACTGACACCGCCGTTGTTACTGCTGACATCCTTGCCTCGACAGCCGCTGCTTGATGCGTTCCATGCACGAATCAAAGGTCCATTGACTCTGGTGGTCGCACCCGCTGGGTACGGCAAGACGACGCTCCTCATGCAGTGGCGTCAATCCCTTTTATCAACTGCGAGGCCCGCCGTCATTGCCTGGCTTTCATTGGATGAGGCCGACAGTGACCCCAATCGCTTCCTGTCGTATCTAATCCTTACGCTGGACCGTGCAGGGCTTGATCTTGGACATTTGGTGCGGCTTGCTCACGACCAGTCACTGGATGCTCAACCGCACCGCACGATTACTGCCCTGCTCCACGCAATTGCCAGGGAAAATAGACAGGTCACGTTGTTTCTTGACGATTATCACGTGGCGGCTACCCCGCAACTCAACGTCATCGTACAGGCTCTGCTTGAACAGGCTGCCCCGTGGATGGAATGGGTGGTGGCTGTACGCATTCGCCCTGACTGGCCGCTGACGCAATGGAAGGCCAATGGTTGGGTGCACGAAGTCTCGGCACACGCCTTGATGCTTACGAAGGCAGAAACCGCAGCCATACTAGGGCCCGATATTCCGCCCGCCGAACTCGCTCACCTACATGATAAAACCGAAGGCTGGGCAGTAGCCGTGCAGCTGGCACGCCTGTGGCGGACCAACGGCGATACTTCGTTGAATAGCCTCGCTGCGTTCTCGGGACGCGTCACCGATATTGCTGATTACCTGACGGGACAAGTGGTGCAACGCTTATCCGCAGTGTGCCAGGCTTTTTTGCGCGACATGGCGCTTCTGGAGCGCTTCAACGCCGAGTTGGCCGATTCGGTACGTGAACGTCACGACAGCGCACAGTTACTGAGGCAACTGGCCCACCTCGATGCTCTATTGGTGCCGTTGGATGCCAGCCGTCAGTGGTTTCGCTTCCACCGGTTGCTGCAGGACTTTCTCAAACAGAGCATTGATGCAAGTGCCGCGCGGGACATTCACTATGCAGCAGCACAATGGTTGGCTGAAGAAAAGGACTGGATTCAGGCGGTCGCTTATGCGCTACGTGCCCGTGATACGCGACTGGCAGTGGATCTGGTCGTACGTGCCGGCAGCTGGAAAGTAGTGCTTTTCCACGGTATTCGTTACGCCCAAAGCCTGCTGCAGCAGTTTGACAAACAAACCCTGGGGGCCGAGCCGGATCTTCTATTGCTCCAAGCGTACTTGCACGCCAAGCTAGGCGAGCACGCGCTTGCAGGCCAATCACTCGGCCTCGTCCAAGACAGAACCCGCAATGATCAACGTCTGGCAGGCGACTTTCATGTGGTTCAGACCCTCGCTTGCGCCTATGTGGACTGCTTTGATCTACCTCAATACGACGGCATCCCAAGCGAAAACCTGCTGGCCATCGGCACACTTGAGTGTGTACATGCCTTGCAGGCATTGACCGAGGGCCAACTGCCGCTGGCCCTGCGGATCATTCGTTCGGCACACATCAAGATGCGTCTGATCGCCTGCCCGCGGGGTGAAAACTATTGCCGGGTTCATGAGGCACAGGTGCTGGCACTGGCGGGTGATATTCCGGCGTCAGCGCAGATGGTTGAAAATGCATTGGTCGTCGCCGTCAACCAGTTCGGCAACGAAAGCTCAGTACGGGCGCTGGTAGGTTGTCTCAAGGCACAGCACCTGTATTGGCAAGGTGACTGGACCGAGGTCATGCCTTGGGTGCGTGATGGCTGGACCTCTCTGGAACACACCGATGGTTGGCTGGACATCGCGGCAGGGACTGCTGAGGTGGCTTGGCGCACAGTGCTGCGAACCCAAGGCATGCAGCCGGCGCTGCTCGAGCTGGAGCATGTGTCACAGCTCGCCATTGCGCGAAATTGGCGAAGGCTGGAGCAATTGGTTGGAGCCTGGCGTGTGGATCTTCTGGTGCAAGCAGGATTTCTGTCTCAGGCCCGTCAAGAATCATTGGCTGCGCACCTGGAAAGTGCCGCGGACAACGCCCAGGACTGGCGCAACCAAGAAGCATCAATGCTGGCATTGGCCAAACTGCAGTTTGCAACAGGCGCTTCCAGTGCGGCGCTCAACCGACTCGTACAAGGAGCACGCAGCTTGCAGCACAGCGGCTTGCAAATGCCTGCGTGGCGCCTGCAGGTACTGACACTGACGGCGTTTGGCAAGGGGCATGCTATCGAGCACGACGCCACGCTTGCATCAATTCCTGAACAGCTATTACCAGGCCTGTTACTGGAGGCCGGGCCCTGTTTGCTGCCTGCATTGGAAGCCTGTGTCGATATCAATGGACGCCTGACCGCAATCATCACTCGGCTGCGCGGTTGGCGTGCCCATCCCGTTCGCTCACGCATGCCCTTTAGCGCAAAGGAGACGCAAATCCTGTCTCTGCTCGTCGAAGGTCAAACTAACAAAGCGATTGCCCAGGGTATGGATATTTCCGAAAACACCGTGAAATTCCACCTCAAACACATATTTTCCAAACTGCGCGTCGATAACCGGACATCAGCCATAGCGGCGGCTTTGCGACTTGGCGTAGTGGGTCCCCCGCATTAGTCACCAACCTACCCGGATGGGTAGTCGCTATGCGCCCTGCCGCCCAGACCTACCCGCGCCGCGCATAGCCGTCAGCTGACGGCCCGCCCTAGCATCCATGAACACCAGCGAGAAGCCCTCTTCTGGCTAAAAAAACTCAAATACAGCAGGAGATGCCCTGTGGGAATGGACGGCAAAACAGTGCGTGTAGCCACCGACGTCGGCGGTACTTTCACCGACCTTGTGTACTTCGAAAACGATCCCGCCACCGGTGAACAGCAGATTCGTACCGCCAAAGTCGACACCACTCCGCCGAACTTTGCGCAAGGTGTACTCAACGTTATCCGTAAAGCCGACGTCGACTTGAGCACCGTGGATTTCCTGGCCCACGGCACCACGGTGGTGATCAATGCGCTGACCGAGCGCCGGGGGGTCAAGACCGGATTGATCACCACCCAAGGCTTTCGAGATGTGCTGGAAATCGCCCGCGCCAATCGCCCGGATTACTTCAACCTCAAATGGGTCAAACCTGCGCCCTTTGTGCCGCGCTACTTGCGCCGCGAAGTATCCGGACGTCTGCACACCAACGGACAAGAGCGGGAACCTCTGGATCTCTCACAAATCAGCGGGATACTCGACGCTTTCCGCGCCGACGGCGTAGAAGCCATAGCAATCTGCCTGCTGCATGCCTACGCCAACCCCGTCCATGAACAAGCGGTTCTGGCGCTGATACGCGAGCTCTGGCCAGACGTCTCTGTAGTCGCTTCCCATCAGATCACCCGCGAATGGCGCGAGTATGAACGCTCAAGCACTACCGTGCTGTCAGCCTACGTTCAGCCCATTGCTGCACGCTACCTCGACGATCTGGCAAACGGTTTGCGCGAAGGCGGCTACAAAGCCCCGCTGTACATCATGCAGTCCAACTGTGGCGTCGACAGTGTGCAGCACGCCAGGGATATTCCGATCACCATGGTCGAATCCGGTCCAGCCAGTGGTTTCTGGGCGGCGGCCGAACTGGGACGAATGATCAACGAGCCTAACGTGTTAGGGCTGGATATTGGCGGAACAACGGCAAAATGCGCCTTGATCCGCAACGGGCAAGTGACGATCAAGACCGATTACTGGATTGAGCGCAACCGCACCAACGCTGGCTACCCGATAATGGTGCCCGTGGTCGACCTGGTGGAAATTGGCAATGGTGGTGGATCCATCGCCTGGGTCGACGATTTCGACAAGCTGCACGTCGGGCCTCAGTCTGCTGGCGCTACGCCAGGGCCCGCGGCCTACGGCAACGGTGGGACGCAAATTACTACGACCGACGCCAACTTGATGCTTGGGCGCATCAATCCGGATTACTTCTGCGGCGGCAACGTGAAGGCTGACCTGCCAGCGGTATCGCAGGGCCTGAACGCTCTAAGCCAGCGCCTGCAATTGTCGGCGGATGAGGTGGCGCGCGGCATCGTGCGGTTGGCCAACGACAATATGGTCAATGCGTTGAAGCTGGTTTCGCTGAGCCGTGGGCACGACCCACGAGAGCTGACGTTGATGGCGTTTGGTGGCGGTGGCGCTATGCACGCTGTGGCCTTGGCCCAGGAGCTAGGCGTCAAGAAGGTCATCGTGCCGCGCAGCGCTTCGGTGTTTTCCGCCTGGGGAATGACGCTCTCGGATTTGCGCCGTGACCTGTTTATCAATCGCTTTGTGGAAACCTCAGACTGCAACACGCTTGAGCAAGCGCAGCAGTTTCTCGAAGGACTGATGCACTCCGCCCGTGAGCAATTCGTCGCAGAATCAATTCCCCCGCAGCACGTCGAGCTCCACGTGCACTGCAAACTGCGTTACCAGAATCAGGAGCACTCCGTCGAGGTACTGCTCAACCCACACGAGCGTCTGAACGCAGATTGGGCAGTCATCGAGCAACGCTTTCATGGCGCTTACGAGCAGCACTACACCTACCGTCTGGAAGCCCCGCTGGAGATCATCGGTTTCCACCTGATTGCCGTCGCCCAGATCGGCAAGCTACAGCCGCAGGCACAACCCATCAGCGGTCGACCGGTAAGCGAAGCCTGTAAAGGAATGCGGTTGGTGGACTACGCCCAGGAGGGTATCCACGAAGCATTCCTCTACGACTACGACTTACTTGAGCCCCAAATGACCTTTTCGGGTCCGGCCATCGTTGAGGACGCCGGCACCACGGTGGTGGTGCACCCCGGAAACCGGGTGCACGTGGATCGCCTTGGCAACCTGCACATCATGATCAACGGCTGAAGGAGCATTGCTATGAATACCCTCGACATCTTCACCCGCGACATCATCCAGAACTCACTCCAGGCGATTGCCGACGAGATGTTCAGCGCAATGCGTAACGCTGCGATGAGCCCGGTGATCTATGAAGTGCTGGACATGGGCACAGGCATCACCGACGCCCAAGGCGAGATCGCCAGTTCGGGTGCAGGCATTCCGGCATTTGTGGGCGTACTGGACAAGGCGGTAAAAAAAATCCTGCTGCATCATCCCCAGACCAGCGACATCGAGGATGGCGATGTTTTCATCAGCAACGACCCCCACGACGGCGCTGTTACCCATCTGAACGACGTAGTGCTGGCCATGCCCGTATTTGCCAACGGCCAGTTGGTCGCCTGGACCGCCAACATAGCCCATTGGAACGATGTCGGCGGCAGAGTACCCGGCTCGCTCTCCACAGACGCCACGGATATCTTTCAAGAAGGCCTGCGTCTGGCGTCGGTCAAGCTGATCAGCAAAGGGCAACCAATCCGCTCGGTATTACAGATTTTACACGCCAACACGCGCATGCCGGACTTTATGGAGGGTGACCTGTGGGCCGGCGTGGCCGCCGTGCGTAACGGTGCGAAGCGTTTGCGCGAATTGAACGACAAGTACGGCAGCGCACTGTTTTTGCTAGCGATGAAAGACTTCATGGACCTGGGCGAGAAGGTCTCGCTCAAGGCGCTGGCTACATTGCCTGCCGGCCAGTTCAGCCTAGAGGAAGTGCAAGACGATGGCAGCGTGTTCAAGGTGCGCATCGATATCCGCGACACCGAACTGGTGATTGATCTGCGCGAAAACCCCGACCAATGCCTTGGGCCGACCAACTTGAGCCGCGACGGTGCAGTGGTTGCGGCGCAGATGGCTTTCAAGGCACTCACCGCCCCCCAAGGTATTACCAATGGCGGCACCTTTCGCCCCCTCAGAGTGCTGACTCGACCCGGCTCATTGTTCGATGCCCAATTGCCGGCCGCTGAAGGCTTCTATTTCGAGAACCTGATTCGGGTTCATGACCTGATCCTGTGCTGCCTGGCACAGCAGTTCCCGGACCGTTTGCCTGCCGGCAATTTCGCCTCGGTGTGTGCCACGATCATTGGCGGCGTTCACCCGGAAACAGGGCGCATGTTCACTTTGGTTGAGCCGGAAATCGGCGGCTGGGGCGCCGATTCTAGTCGCGACGGCAACAATGCCGTGTATTCCGGACTGCATGGAGAAACCTACAACTGCCCTGTTGAAGTCTGTGAGGCGCGCTATGGGCTGTATGTCGAACAGCTTGCGCTGAATGACGAACCGGGTGGGCATGGCCAGTTCCGTGGCGGCCGTGGCATCTGTATCGACTATCGGATTCTCGCGGATGGCAGCTTCATGACCTGCGGCTATACCCGCTCGGTCATACCGCCTTGGGGACTGGAGCAAGGTGCAGAAGGAACACCCAATTACGTAGAAGTCGTCAGCAAGGATGGCGAGCGCCAGCGCTACAGCATGGCCAGCGGTATCACCTTGAATGCCGGTGATCTGGTCAAGGTGCGCACCGGTGCAGGCGGCGGTTATGGCTGCGCGCGCCAACGTGATCCAGCCGCAGTACGCGATGATCTGAAGAACGGTTATGTCGATGCCGCATCCGCACATTCAGTGTACGGCCTGACGATCTGACACGGACCTTCAGCCCTCAAGAACAACAACAAAAAGAGAGCATTACCATGAACCTGAATCACTCATCTCGTCTATGGGTAGCGCCCACGCTTGCCTGTTTTTTGGGTATCACCGCCCCGGCACAAGGCGAACAATTCATCGGTTTCGCCCAACCAGGCGAACCAGGGAAGTGGGCGTTGGAATCGTTCCCTGTGTTCAGTCGGACCACGAATGGCGACGTGCGCGCAGGCAGCAATACGGTACTGGCGTACTTCTCCGAAACCGGGTTTACCGGAACGCAGCGCGACCAGCTGCAGTTTTGGGTCGGTGCCGACGCCGGCTATACCGGCAGCAACGCCTCTCGCAACAACGGTGCCTGGGGAGTTGCCTCGCCAAACCTGGGCCTGGCCTATTACTACAACGTGGTTGAACCCACCAGTGCGTATGGCGCTGACGACTTCACCACCTTCTGGGTTAACCCTACGCTTTCTCTGGAGTTTCCCAACGGTAACGATGAGGGGTCTGGTTACGGTGCCTTTGCCAACCGCTACGGGGCCAGCTTCAGCGTGGCCAATTACCTGCGCGTCGGACGGTTTGCTGCCACGTTTACCCCCGTTGGCATCCACTACGCCTCGCGCAACCGCCACAGCACCGACCTGGGCGATGGCAACCCGGTCAACCTGCGTGGCGGTATCAGTTTCTGGCTGGCGGACATTGCCGCCGGATATCTGGTGACCGATGACTTATGGCTTGGCCTGCATCACTCCTACCACATCAACAACCGCTCGGCGTCGGATTTCAAAGAGTCCCGTGAAGGCAAGATCGGCCCAGCGATGACCTACACAGGCTTTTCCAAACAGAAGTTCTATCTGTCGGCAAACCTGAACTTCGATTACTACCACAGCGACAACCTGCCCTATTCCAATAGCTTGACCATGGCCCTGGTGAAGTTTTTCTAGGGCCATTCAGCCCATCTATCGAGGAATACCGTATGGACAGCAACTTCCACATCGCGCCGCAAGACATGCCAGTAACCGTGCGCTGGCTCAACCCTATTGGTTGCCCGACATTCGATGAGCCAATTGCTCACCTGTTGCACAGCATCAAACAGCCTTCCACCCAGGTGGAAGTGGTGTCTTTTGACATGCCCCACAGCCCTACTCACTTGGAATATCGCGCTTACGAGGCGCTCACCTACGAACGCACCGTGCGCATCGCCCGCGATTGCGCACGGGAGGGTGTGGACGCCTTGGTGCTTGGCTGTTTTTACGACCCGGCATTGGAAGATGCCCGAGAAATTTCCGGAGAAACGCTAGTGGTTGCGCCCTGTCAGGCGAGCTTGCAAGTGGTAGAACACCTGGCGAACCGTTTTTCGATCATTGTTGGCCGCACTAAGTGGATCGAACAGATGCGTGCCCGCGTGCAAGGCTACGGCGCGGGCGACCGGTTAGCGTCGTTGAGGCCGCTGGGCATGGGCGTAGATGAGTTCCAGCTAGATCACGCCGTGACCCGCCGCAAGATCATCGAACAGGCCCATCGCGCCGTTGAAGACGATGGCGCCGAGGCAATCATCCTGGGCTGCACCATCGAATTTGGTTTCTTCGAGGAGGTACAGCGTGAAGTTGGCGTGCCCGTGATAGACCCGGTGGTGGCGGCCTTTAAAGTGGCCGAATCCATGGCAGGCATGAAGCGCAGATTTGGTTGGCGACCGAGTCGGGTAGGCAGCTGCGAGCCCCCTCCAGAAGCTGAGATTCAACGATTTGGTCTGTTCCAGGGCCCTGCGCCCATTGGCAACCGTATAAAAGCCTGACTTCCAAAAGGATAGCCGCCATGAGTGATAGACCCTCCACGTTCCACCCGGAACAATCCATACCGGGGGCAGGTGCGCGCAGTCACAACGTAGGGGATGTCTTTAAGGACGTCCCCCTGACGCGCACGCACCTGCAATGCTGCCTGGTGTTGTTTTTTGTGTTTGCGATTGAAGCGTGGGAGATGATGATCATCGTCTACACCTCACCCTTGATTGCAGCCGAGTTTTCCCTGGATGCACTTGCCGTAGGCCACCTGATCAGCGCCATGTTCATCGGCATGCTGGTGGGGGCGCTGGCGTGGGGCAAAGTGGCCGAACGTATCGGCCGCAAGCGCGCGATTGTCTGGAGCCTGGGCAGCTATGGCGTGATCTCCCTGGCAAGCGCGTTTGCGCCTGACTATTCGACGCTGTACGCCCTCCGTTTGCTCTCCGGCGTCGCTGCAGTCGGAATGATGGTGGTGACGTTTGCTCACTTTCAGGAGCTGTTGCCTGTTCGCCACCGCGGTGCGTTGACGGTGTTTCTCGCTTCTGGCTGGCCGATCGGAATGCTACTCGCACTGGGCGCCACGGTGTGGCTGCTCCCTTACGGATGGCGGGCGATTATCGTGTTGAGTTCACTCGGTGGCTTATGGGCAATTGCGGTGGCACGCTGGGTGCCAGAATCACCGTATTGGCTTGCGTCGATGGGTAGACAAGCAGACGCCAGAGCGACAATTGATACGCTGAGTCAAGGCAAGGTGCAACTTCCGGAAAGTTGTACATTACAAGTGGATCGCAGCGTATCGGGCAGCCAACGAGAGTTGTTCAGCCGCGCACTGCTCAAAGTCAGCCTGCTGCAGATTACCGTCAACTTCACATTTTCCTGGGGGTATTGGGGCTTGCAGACCTGGTTGCCCACATTGCTCCAGCAGCGTGGGCTGAGCCTGCCTCAAAGCTACGGTTTTATTGCCCTGTCTGCACTGTGCATGATTCCAGGATATGTCGCCGCATCATATCTGACGGGACGTTTCGGGCGTAAAAAAGTCATCGTCGCCTTTATCAGCGCATCCGTGCTGGCAGGCTACGGCTTCGCCAATGCACACACCCTCGAAATGCTCTACGTGAGCAACTTTGCCCTGGCATTTTTCAGCCTGGGTGCTTGGGGCGTATGGGGAGCCTGGATCGGTGAGTTGTACCCCACACCACTGCGCACGGTCGGCTACGGCTGGGCTATTTTCGCGCAACGCGTGGCAAATGTGCTGGCTCCATCGCTGATCGGAGCGCTGATTGCCCTTGGATCATCGTTCAACCTGACGACCACTATCATCAATGCGTTTCTACTGGTCACGGTAATACTCGTCGTATTCATCCCCGAAACAGAGGGCAAAGCATTGAGCTAGTGCCGTCTTGCCTGATTGCCGAGTCCGACGGATCTCATCGTCGGCATCTGGCAGCCATCGGCCCCAAAGTCAGGCTGAATAGGAAATCGCACATTGCAGGGTTCCTGACGTGGTTCAGGGGCCTGCATGCCTTTCAAGGATGGAGTTGTCATGGACAGTAAAGAACCAGTACCAAGCAAACTGATATTCCCTATGCAACGGGGACCTTTTCAGAATAATGGGGCCTCGCCCTGGTATTGCACTATCAGACTCGGTACGCCCGCCCAGTCGCTCAAGTTTTCCCTCGACTCGGGCACTAATATGAGTTGGGTCACCTCGACCCTTTGTCCTGCCGAACAGTGTGTGCATTCTGGAGGTGGCCGTTTTGATATCGAGGCTTCCAGCACCTTTGCTTTTACTGACTGCGTGCGTCGGCCCTACAGTTTTGGGCCGTGGGGCACGATGCAGGTGGAGTCAGCCTCAGACATACTGACCTTGCCTAACGATGCACGCCTCGACAGCGAACTTTTTCTTGCAGCGGCGTACGAGGGTGACCAATTCAAGGCGCTGGACTGGGATGGGGGCCTGGGCCTGCCGTGCAGCAGCGCCTATGTGGAGGGCCGCAGCTCATTTGTGTTCCAGACGTTAATGCGCGAAGGCCAACTTGACCCCGCCCAGCCTTTCGTCGCGTTTGACTGGGATGCAGTGAGACACAGTGGAAGCTGTCAAATGGGTGCTATCGACCCATCTAAAGCACAAGGCCCCCACCTGTTCTTACCCTGGTCTGTTTATAACGCGTTACCTGGAGTGGAATACATCTGGTCAACCGAATTGAAATCCTATTCAGTCGGTTCAGAAAAACTGCGTTCCAATATCAAGTTCGCTCTCGACTCTGGCTCATCGCAGTTCAAAGGTGACTCTGCGCTCATGCGCGAAACACTTGCTCGTATCGCTCAAGGCAACCAACCTGACATCCTGCTGGAGTTCGCGGACGGGCAAATGACGCTTGGCAGCGACCTCTATAACTGCCGGGTTGAAGCAGGGCCGCAACAGGGCCAAACAGTTCCTCAGTTCGCACCACTGGGCCTGACCGATCTGGTATTGGTAGGTTCGTTGGTCATGGAGTACTGCTACACCCTCTATGAGTATCAAGTGGTGAAATGCAATCGCGAGGTTTATTCACTGGCGCCTGTGGGAGTCTGGCTATTCAATCGCCCGGAAGGTCCACAGATCATTACGCGGTCTTCGTCGAAGCCCTTCATGCCTGGCGCGAGGGCGGTAGGCGACAGAAAGCTCACCCTGCCGGGCCCCGCTTTCGAAACGGCCACGGTCGCTGGAGCCTGGCGAAACGACTATGGCTCGGTGATGACTCTGGCAGTGGCAGGGCAGCAAATCACCGGCACTTATCGATCTTCGACCGGCTCAACGGGTGAGTATTCAGTCATAGGATGCCTATCAGGCTCAGACGCCTCACGCGCTAAAACTCAGCCGCTGGCTATGGCGATTGAATGGCATGACCTTGGCGACGGAACCCAGGACCCCAGTTGGAACTGGGCCTCGGGTTTAAGTGGACAGCTGAGTGTGACGGACCAAGGCGATGTGCTCACATTGAATCACGTGCTGGTCGCGACCAGCGACTTTGCGGAGTTGGCTCGTCAGGGCAATTATATCGACAAGTTGGTTTACAGGCGGCTCGAACCGCAAGCCCCTAGCAGGCCGAATGCCAACATCGAACCCTTGTCCATTGAAAACAACTTGGCTGGGCAGTGGGTCGCGGCTGAAGGATCTTCGTTAGTACTGAGTGTTCACAGCGACAGCAAAAAGCGCTTTGGTATTGTCCAGGGTTCCTTCAAAGGTCGGGAGGCCAGCGCCGAGGTCACTGGCTTCACTGATATCAATGCGTTGCAGAGTACAATCTCGCTTCAATCCGTTAGCCTTACCGTCGCCATCCATCATGACAACACAGTTTGCACACTGATTGGCACCTTAGATTTGGTGGCCGACATACTGAGCCTGCTGATACTGACTAGCTCGGCTATCGCTCCCGGACAGGCTTACTTGGCGACACAGATTTCATCTCTGCATTTCAAGCGGATTTCATGAGTAAGGCGCTAATTCTCGGCCTCTTCGGTGAGTGGCTATAAGGCTGCTCCGCAGCCTGCTCGCTACAGGAAGCTAGTTGTTCTCTGCAGCGGATTTGAGCAATGCATCAGCCATATCCTCAATATCATTACGCATGCAAAGCTTCTCCAGCCAGCCCTGCGGAATACCTTGCACACCATAATGCGCACCGGCCAATTGACCAACAATGGCGGCCGTGGTGTCGGCGTCGTCGCCCAGGTTAGCGGCCGCCAACACGGCATCGGCGAAGTTGCCTGTTTGCAGTACGCACCACAGCGCAGCCTCTAATGACGCCACGGCGTAACCGGTGCCGTTGATCTGCGCACGGGTCTTGTTGCAATACTCTCCTTGGGCAATCGCCACGACTTGGGGTGCGCAAAGGCCGGCGCATGAGACGCTTAACAGGTCGTCTTTCGTCGCGCCATTCAGGGCATTACTGATCGCCCGTGCCAGCACCACGCAGCACTCGATTGCCTCTTGAGCGCCATGCGTCGTACGAGAACTTTGACGGGAAAAATCGTCGATTTGGTGAACGTCAGGGAAGTAAAACAACACAATCGGCGCGAGACGCATCAGCGAGCCATTGCCGGCGGAAAAAGGATCGGTAGGACCTGCAAACGGATCACCGTGTGCCTCATAAGCGGTCAGCGCCGAACGCACCGTCATGCCGATATCAAAGCATTCGCCCGTGGAGCTCAAGTAGCCCCACTTCCACCAGTTCAAATACCGGCCCATCTGGTCGGCTGCGTCGAATCCACCTTTGCGCAGCAGACTTTCGGCCAAACACAGCGCCATTGAGGTGTCATCCGTCCATTGGCCCGGCTTCAGGCTAAACGGACCTCCACCCACCATGTCGATGAGCGGTGTGAATGTGCCGCGAGGCATGAATTCAACTGTCGTGCCCACTGCATCGCCGCACGCCAGGCCCAGCAAACTACCGCGATAACGATCCAACAGCGTCAGAGGCATAATCCTTCCTTGAAAAAGTCAGTCAGTCACCACTTTACTTGACCAACCGCTTCTCCTTGGAGGGGCGATATCCGAAATACGAGCTATAGCATTTGCTGAAATGACTTGGCGACACAAACCCACACGCCACCAGCACCTCCACCTGAGACAACTCGGTGTGCTGCAACAACCTCCGCGCTTCGGTCACGCGCAGCTCCATGTAGTAACGCTGCGGCGTGGTGCCCAGCTGTTCCTTGAACAAGCGCTCCAACTGGCGCCGGGAACGGCCGGCGTAGACGGCGAGCTGGTCCAGCTCCAGGGGCTCTTCGAGGTTGGCGTCCATCAGCTTCACCACTTCACGCAGGGGCGCGCTGACGCTGACGTTTTCGGTGGGTTTGATGCGCCGATAGCGCGACTCTTCAAAGGCCAGGATGTCTTCGATCCCTTCGACCAGTGCCTTGTCATGCAAGCCCTTGATCCAGTCCAGCGCCATGTGGAAGGCACCGGACGGACTTGAGGCAGTCAGGCGGTCGCGGTCGATCACGTAGGGTTCGCTGGTGACGTGGGTAGCCTTGGACACTTCTGCCAGTGCCGGGCGATGTTCCGGGTGGATGGCACAACGATAGCCTTGCAACAGACCGGCACGGCCAAGGAACCAGGCGCCATTCCACAGCCCCGCGAGGTTGATGCCCTGTTCAGCGGCCGTGCGCAGCAGATGGATGAAGTCTTCGCTGGCCTTGAGTTCCGTGCGAAAACCGCCGCAGATCACCAGCATCTCCAGGTCTTGCAGCGCTGCCACGTCCAGGCGTGCATCCGGGCGGATCACCAGGCCAAGGTCGCTGATGACTTCGCCATCGTCACAGCCGAACGTACGCGCGGCGAACAGCTCGGGACGCAGCAGGTTGGCGGTGACGAACGTGTCCAGGGTCTGGGTGAAGGCCGGCAGTGAGAAATGTTCGAGCAACAGGAAGCCGACGCGGGTGACCGCCGCCGGCTCCGAGGTTTCGTTGAGGTAACGCAGGTTCTTGCCTTTCATGCCGCCGCTGAATTGACGTCTTTCCATCGAGGGTTTGCCCACTCTTATTGTTGATGCCATGGGCGTCATCTTAGGGGCAAATGCGTTGGCTGTCTCAGGCCCTGATCTTGAAAAAACCACAAGCGACCAAAGCCCCCGGCTAAACAGGGCCAGTCGCATCTGATACGGTTTTTTCTTTGCTATCTGCGTCTGTATCGAAACGCCGCCTGGGCGGACAATAGCGCCACCCCTACTCCCTTCCCTCTGGAGGCCTTATGACCAAGATGGCACTTTTCCTGTTCGGCTTTTTGGTGTTGACCATCGGCATCGGCCTGCTGGCGACCATCTCGCCGGTCTGACAGTCAGCCGGCGAACAGCATCGGGTACAACGACAGCACCAGCAACGCCGCCATCGACCCGTTGAACAGCCGCAACCAGCGCGGCTCACGCAACACATTGCGCAAGCCGCTGCCGCATCCGACCCACACACAGACGCTGGGCAGGTTGACCACGGCAAACACCAGCGCAATCACCAGCACATTGGTGACATAACCTTCGGCCGGCGTATAGGTAGTGATCGCCCCCAGCGCCATGATCCAGGCCTTGGGGTTCACCCACTGGAACGCCGCCGCGCCGAGGAAGGTCATGGGCTTGCCCTGCACATCAGGGTTGTCGGACATGCCGCCCGCCGTTGCGATCTTCCACGCCAGGTACAACAGGTAGGCCGCGCCCACGTAACGCAGCACTGTGTACGCCCACGGAAATATCTTGAACACCTCGCCCAGCCCCAGGCCCACTGAAATCACCAGCAGCATGAAGCCGATGCTGATCCCCAGCGCATGGGGCATCGACCGGCGGAACCCGAAGTTCACGCCCGAAGCGAGCAACATGGTGTTATTGGGCCCCGGCGTGATCGAGGACACGAAGGCGAACAGCACAAAGGCTGACAACAGGCTGGTAGACATGAACATGATGCGGCATCCAAACGCAGAGGTATGCCAGCGACAGTAGAGGGTAATGCGCCGCCCCGCCCCGTACAGCCAAGGTGCGATTGAGGCATACACTTTTTTGCCACGATTTTCACAAAGCTTTCACAGGCAGGCGCCTAGGGTGACTCCAGCTCCTAATGAACATCCTTTTTAGCCCGCGCTCCCCACGCGGGCTTTTCTTTGCCTGGCATTTGTCACGGGCAAAAAAAGAGGCAAGCCATTGCGCATGGCTTGCCTCTCACATCTGCCCGTTAGCGCGGGCCGCCGCCTGGCCCACCGCCCTGGCCGTGTCCGCCACCGTGACCACCGCCACCACCACCTCCCGGTGGCATGAACATCCAGCAGCCCGACAGGGTCGACAACAGCGCGACAACCACCGCTGCCTTGGTTAGATAACTCAACTTCATGACCACACTCTCTTACTTGACGAGATTGACTTCTCGCAAGGTAAGACAGCGCCAACTCAAGTGCGTCACGGCTATCGTGTAACCTGATGGTAGGGTTTGTAAGCCAGGTGGTACAAGGTGCCGTCAGTTCTGCGGACGTTGCTTGGTGGAGTCCAGTTCGGCTTTTTTACCGGTGCTGATTTCAGTGATTTGCGCCGACTTGGCGATCGCAAAATCGAAGGTATCCTGCATCTTGGCAATGGCATCGGTGGCGGTGCCCTTCAGCCCGCCGTTGGCCGCCCAGTCGAAGTTCCACACGCCCGAGAGATTATCGGCGCCGGGTACGTCATGGGTTTCGATGGCGGTGAATACATCGGGGTGACGCTCCATGTACTTGGCCGCATCAGAGACCTCAGCCGGCACTTTGCCGGAGGCATTGTTGGCCAGTTGGGTCAGTTCCTGCTTGGTGATGGCCGACTTGCCGGTCTGGCGCATGTAGTCGGCAATGACCTTGCTGGACTTGGCGATGTTCAACTTGTCGTCGAACACCGAAGGTGATGCTTTAGGCGTATTTGCCCCGCTGCCGGCGGGCGTTACGGTAGTAGACATCGGCGCTGCTCCCCTGGTGGAACGAATGAAGTCGTCGTGCTGACGACAGCCCGAAGCGGACGTTAGCATGGGCAATGGGCCATTAATCCTGCGCTTCACAACAATTCACAAGGAGCCGCGACATCACTCCAAGCGCCATTGCGAAAGATCACTCAACTTTCTCGGCCTCTTCTGATTTCCCGCGCATCTACGCCTATGCGCTACTTGGGCACTTCACAACCACCCATGGAAGTCGCCATGCTCAACCGAAGCCGTTGCCTTGCGTTAACACTGATGGACCGTTTCCTGCGCGGCATTTGGGCCATCGCCATTCTGATGTTCCCGATGTTCGCAGCGGCAGTTGTAGGCGGCGCCGATGCGACGGATGGCCGCTACCCGTTTATGGCGACGCTGCAATTCAAGGCGTCCGGCGAGACCCCGCTTGAGCGCCATGGTTGCGGCGCTGCGCTGGTCGCGCCTGACTGGGTGCTGACCGCTGCACACTGCCTGGTAAACACCCAGCCGTCAGACGTAGAAGTGATCCTGGGGCGCACCCAACTGAGCAATACCTTGCAAGGGCAGACAGTGGGTGTAAAACGCATTGCCCTCCATCCTGAATTCCTCCGCTCGTTGACCCTCGATGTCGCACTCCTCAAACTTGACCGCACCATCACCGGCATTCAGGCCATTGCTATTGTGACGCGCGGGGAAACGCTAGAGGAGCGCATCAAGCGTCCGACAGTCCTCGGCTGGGGCAACACGGCGCGCAGCCCGGCGCCAGATGTACGCCCGGACCACCTGCAACGCGCACGATTGCCCAGAATGCCGGACACCCAATGCTCGTCACTCGCGCCGACCGTGAACCTGCAGAACACCTTTTGTATCGGGGCTGACGGTTTGATACCGGACAGCGGCGACTCGGGCAGCCCCGTCTTTGTAAAAACTGCCAAGCGAGGTTTTGTGCAACTGGGCGTTGTCAGCCAAGGGGTCCTGATTGCCCGGTTGTCCAACCCAAAGATTGCTGATTTTATTCGCGAGACGCTGAACGAATCGCCGTGAACGAGCGCTACTTCGTGGTCTGATCCCGCTGCCGTGCCAGCCCCTCCAGCGTAAACCGCGCCTGGGTCAGCACCACCTGGCGCACCAGCTCCATTTCCTTCTGATTCACCTCAGTCCAGTTCAACGCCGCCAGCAACTTGGGCTTTTGCACGCGAAATGCGAGTCCTTGGGTGAACAGCGCCATGGAATGGATCACTGTGCGTTCATCCTCTACCGCAAAACCGGACAGGCGCGCGATCAGCAACCGAATCACTCGGCCGATGCGCGCCTTGAAATGCTCATCGAACGCCCGTGTCGCGCTGGGCGGGCACAACCCGGCCTGGTGGCGATCCATGAATGCACGCCAGACCGTGGTTTGCGGGCTGTCCTGGATGGTCGAAACCACCGTACCCAAAATGCCCAAAGAGGCATCGATCAGCGCGTTGTCACCTGAATCGGAGTCCGCCAGCGCGCTTTCTGCAGCCTCCACGGACGGCGACATCTTGCCCCACAACAGCGTGATCAAGTGTTCGACACACGCCAGGTACACGCCTTCCTTGCCATCGAAGTAGTACTGGATCGCGGGGGCGTTGACGCCGGCGGCGGTGGCGATATCGCGGGTCGACGCGCCATCGTAGCCACGCTCGCCAAACACCCCGACCGCCGCCTCGATGATACGTGCCCGGGTTTCTTCGCCGCGCTGGTAGCCACCCTCGGCAGCCGGTTTATGTCGTGCCATGTGCAACTCCATTCGAATACCGGACCAAAATATACCAGTTGACAAAAATTCGCGAAAAAAGGAATTTATTCCACCTGTTATAAATCTGGAGTGACCTCGATGTCGGCTGCACCTCCCTCCCCTCAGGTCATGCCTGAAGAAACCGTTAACGGTCAACGCGGCAAGGCCCGTCGCATCCTGCTTTCACTGGCCGGCATCGCCGTGCTGGTGGGTGTTTCGTGGGCCGCCTGGTGGTGGATCACCGGGCGTTTTATCGAGACCACCGACGACGCCTACTTGCAAGCCGACAGCATCAGCGTGGCGCCCAAGATCAACGGCTACGTGGCCGAGGTGCTGGTGAGCGACAACCAGAACGTCAAGCGCGGCGATGTGCTGGTACGCCTGGATGCGCGCAAATACCAGGCGGTGAGTGACGAAGCGTCGGCCACCATCGCCGCACGCAATGCCGACTTCGCCAAGGCCCAGGCCGATCTGGTGCAACAGGACTCGACCATCGCCGAAGCCCGCGCTCAATTGCAGGGCGCCGAAGCCGATGCGCGACACGCCCAGACCGAAGTGGCCCGTTACGCACCGCTGGCCCGCTCCGGTGCCGAACCGGAAGAGCGCCTGGCCCAATTGAACAACCAACTGGCCCAAGCCCGCAGCACCGTGGCGGCCAAACAGGCGGCGCTGCGCTCCAGCCAGACTCGCTACGGCACGCTGCAAGCCCAGCTCAAGCAAGCCCAGGCGCAACTGGGCGTGGCCAAGGCCAGCGAAGCACAAAGCCAACTGGACGTGGACGACGCCGTGATCCGCAGCCCGCTTGACGGTCGCGTGGCCGACCGTGGCGTGCGTGTGGGCCAGTACGTACAGCCCGGTACGCGTCTGCTGACCGTGGTGCCGATCAGCGCGATCTACCTGACCGCCAACTACAAGGAAACCCAGATCGGCGCCATGCGCCCCGGCCAGACGGTTACCGTGCACGTGGACGCCCTGCCCGGCCGCGACCTGCAAGGCCACATCGACAGCCTGGCCCCCGGCACCGGCGCGCAGTTCGCCTTGCTGCCACCGTCGAACGCCACCGGTAACTTCACCAAGATCGTACAACGCGTGCCGGTGCGCATTGCTCTGGACGTGCCGGACGACCTGCGTGCGGCGTTGATGCCTGGCTTGTCGGCCACCGTGGAAGTCGACACGCGCACCCACGCTGCGGATGCCAATCATGGCTGAGGCGATCATGGCCGGGGTGGCTGCCGAGAAACCGCGCAACGCCTCGCTGACCGACTGGATCGCCGTCGCCGCCGGGGCATTGGGCGCGTTGCTCGCCACTCTCGACGTGTCGATCACCAACTCGGCCTTGCCGCAGATCCAGGGCCAGATCGGCGCCACCGGCACCGAAGGCACCTGGATCGCCACCGGCTACCTGATGTCGGAAATCGTCATGATCCCCCTCGCCGCCTGGCTGACACGGGTGTTCGGCCTGCGCCGGTTCTTGATCGGCACAGCGCTGATGTTCACCCTGTTTTCGATGTTCTGCGGCCTGTCCACCAGCCTCGGCGCGATGATCGCCGGGCGCATCGGCCAGGGCTTTGCCGGTGGCGCGATGATCCCCACCGCGCAGACCATCGTGCGCACCCGCCTGCCGCCCCACCAACTGGCCATCGGCACGACGATGTTCGGCATGACGGTGATCCTCGGCCCGTTGCTCGGCCCTGTGATCGGCGGCTGGTTGACGGAAAACATCAATTGGCGCTGGTGCTTCTTTCTCAACCTGCCCATCAGCATCGCCCTGATCACCCTGCTGATCACCGGGTTGCCCAGTGAGCGCATGAACCTGCAACGCTTTATCAGCGCTGACTGGCTGGGCATTCTCGGCCTGGCGATGGGCTTGAGTTCGCTCACCGTGGTGCTTGAAGAAGGTCAGCGTGAGCATTGGTTCGATTCGCTGCTGATTGTGTGGCTGAGCATCGCCACGGTGACCGGATTTTTCCTGATCGCCGTGGGGCAATTCCGGTCGAGTACGCCGATCCTGCGCCTGCCACTGGTGCTCAACAAAAGCTTTGGCAGTGTGTTGCTGATTGGTACGGCCGTGGGCGCAGGACTGTATGGCACGGCGTACCTGGTACCGCAGTTCCTCGGCATTCTGTCCGGTTACAACGCGCAACAGTCCGGCTCGATCATGTTGCTGTCGGGCATTCCCGCCTTCCTGCTGATGCCGATCCTGCCGAGGATGCTCGGCCGCTATGACTTGCGTTGGATGGTAGGCGCCGGCCTGTTGCTGTATTGGGCCAGCTGTTTCGTCGACACCCAGTTGACCGCCGACAGCGTCGGGCATGACTTCATCTGGTCGCAGCTATTGCGCGGCTTCGGGCAGATCCTGGTGATGATGCCCCTCAGCCAATTGTCTATGCGTTCGGTCGAGACCAAGGACGCCGGGGACGCGGCCGGGCTCTACAACATGTCACGCAACCTCGGCGGCACCATCGGCCTGGCGCTGCTCGGGGTATTGATGGACCGGCGCAGCCACTTCCATGACGACAGGCTGCGTGAAGGCATCTTGGCCAACAGCCAACTCGCCCAGGACCATATGGCCAGCAACACCGCCAGCTACCTGGCGCAAACCGGCGATGCCTCCAGCGCCCCGTTGCAAGCGATGGCCCAGTTGGCCAACGACATCGCACGACAAGCCTCGGTCATGGCCTACAACGACGCCTTCTACGTACTGGGGCTTGCCATGCTGGCGTGCCTGCCCCTGATCTTCATCCTCAAAAAGCGCACGGTACAGCCATGATTGCTCGCACCCTTCCCCTGCTCCTGACCGTTGGCCTGCTGTCCGCCTGCACCGTGGGGCCGGATTACCCAGGCGCGCCGGATGCGGCGCCGAAAACCCTGGCCGCCGGGCGATTACCTCACGCCGACAACCAAGCACCCAGTGCACCGACTGTGGCGCAGTGGTGGCGAACGCTGAATGACCCGCAGCTCAATGAACTGGTTGACATGGCGCTGAAAAACAGCCCCGACATCGCCACCGCCCAGGCGCGCTTGAAGCAATCCCGCGCCAGCCTCAGCGGTGCCCGCGCCGACGCCCTGCCCAAGGTCACCGGCGACGCCGCGATGTTGAAACTGCGCTCACCCGACACCTCCGCATTGGGTGGCAGCGGTGGCGGCGGCCGTGGCCCGTTGACGCTCTACCTCGCCGGCTTCGATGCCAGCTGGGAAGCCGACCTGTTCGGCGGCACCCGCCGCGCAGTCGAAGCGGCGCAAGCGGAAGCCGACGCGGCCCAAGCCCAACTGGCCGACGCCCAGGTGCAACTGTCGGCCGAAGTGGTCCAGGCCTACACCGACCTGCGCGACCAGCAAGCACGATTAGCGTTGGTTGAAGCCAGCGTCGACATCGAAAACCAGGCCCTCGACCTGACCCAGCAGCGTCGCAGTCGCGGCGTGGCCTCCCAACTGCAACTCGAACAAGTCCTCACGCAGGCAGAAAACACCCAGGCCCAACGCCTGCCATTGCAAGCTGCCATCGTTGAATCCCTGGACCAACTCGGCTTGCTCTGCGGCCTGGAACCCGGCGAGCTGGACGGCCGCCTCGCCACCGCCCAGGCCCTGCCCGCCATTCCCAGCGCGGTGCCCGTGGCAGACCCCGCCGCCCTCCTCAAGGCCCGTCCCGACATCCGCGTGGCCGAACGCAAACTGGCCTCCAGCAACGCCCAGATCGGCGAAAAAACCGCCGACTGGTTTCCCAAGCTCAGCCTGATGGGTGACCTGTCATTCTCCGCCAGCGACCCCGGCCACCTCGCCCGCAAGACCAACGGCAGTTGGTTGATCCTGCCACGCCTGACCTGGAACGCCCTGGACTTCGGTCGCGTTGCCGCCAGCGTCAAAGGCGCCGAAGCCGGTCACGACGAAGCGCTCGCGCAGTACAAAAGTGTGGTGTTGAGTGCACTGCGTGATGCCGATGTCGCCCTGGCTCGATACGGTCACCAGCGCCAGAACGTGGTGCTGCTGCGCAGTGTGGAAGCCTCGGCCGTGCGTGCGGCAGACCTGACCCGCCAGCGTTATCGAGCGGGCACGGCCAGCACCCTGGATTGGCTGGATGCAGAGCGCACGCGGTATCAGGCTCAGGAAAGCCGGATCTCGGGGGATGCGGAGTTGCTGAAGGATTTTGCTTCGTTGCACAAGGCATTGGGGCTGGGCTGGACGTTGTGACACACTTCTTAGCACAGCGCCGCCAGACACGAGGGAACCATGCTCCGTATTCATCAAGCGACCCCAGCCGACCTTGAAGCCCTGCGCGAAGTCGGCTGTACCACCTATCGAGAACACTTTGCGCAGATCTGGTCGCCTGCTGGCTTGCAGGCGTTCCTGGATCGGGACTTTTCCCACGAAGCGCTGCGCCAATCACTCGAAACATCCGACAGCCCTCTATGGCTGCTCGCGTCGGATGACAACGCGCAAGTCGTCGGCCTGGCAAAGGTCAACTGGTCGGCACCGGCGCCCATAACAGGTGAAGTTGGCGCAGAACTGCGCAAGATCTACTTTCTCAAACCCGCCGCCGGGCGCGGGTATGGGAAGCGATTTATGCAGTTCATTTGCGACCAGGCTGTAGAGCGTGGTGAGCGCTCGCTGTGGCTGACAGTGCTCAAGTCCAATCCCGATGCACGACGGTTTTATGAGGCGTTTGGGTTCAAGTGGATCGGAGAAATCCCGTTCAAGACGGACCTGGCGGAAATTGGAATGGACGTGATGGGGCTTGAACTCAAGCGGCGAGGAGCCTGAATGGATGAGTTGATAAAAGGCCTCGACGGGCCCAGGACGGCGCAGCAGGAATTGTTCTACGACCTGGAAGATGCGGCGGCGGTGATTGGGTGGTCGGTGGTGGAGCTGACCACGTTGGCAGCCAGCGGCAGGACGCCGGATGAGGCGGTGGCATTGATGAAGATTTGCGCGTTGCTGGCGGCGCAGCAGGAGAAATTGCGGGTGTATGCAGGTGAGGTCAAAGACCAGAGGATCGTCAGGTCTCAGGTCCTATAAGCCCGACGCAGCGGTCGGGCTCATGGAATTACAAATGTTCAGTTATCGGGATGCTCGCTCGCCACTGAATCAGCAGCGTCTACATCCGACATGTCCTCTTCAAGAGGCGCGTCATCGTCCGGCGGCAACGGAACACTCTCCTCATCGCGCTTCGGATCGTGCCCTGTCTCATTGTCGGTGCCGCGGGTTACATCCTGCTGAGAAATATTCCCAGGGGCATTTTCATTGATTTCCATGCTGGCTCTCCGTTCTTACGCTCGGGATATCGGCGCTTAAACATGGGATCAGGCAGTGGTCAGCGAGTGCGATGTACTGGACGAACGGCAGAAAGCCTTACGCAATGGCAAGGCGTTTCAGAGTCAACTCCTAACGCGCCAGACTTCCAAAACTTTTTCAAAGCCAATAAAAAACCCCGTAGACGTTAATCTACGGGGTTTCTAAGAGTGGAGGCCGAGGTCGGAATCGAACCGGCGTAGGCGGATTTGCAATCCGCTGCATAACCATTTTGCTACTCGGCCTCAAACGATCAATGTCCTGACTGCTGACACTCACCGCATAAAAACTTGAGTGGGTTATGAAACCCTGCCTCTACTCTAACTCATTGAAAACATTGAAGTTTTTAATGCTTCGTTGCGTTCGATGGGCGCCATTATGTACGTATTTGCCAAAGCGTGCAACCCCTTGATTTCAAAAATATTTCGTATTGGCATCAAGGGGTTGCGCACCTGCCCTACTCCTTGATGCGCAACTGTTGATAGTGCGGGTCGGCCTTGATTTGGGCTTCGGTGAAGGGCAATGGGCTGAGTTTTTTCTGGGAGAAGGCTTGGGTCTGGTCCTTGGCGTGTTTGGACGCTGGGTTGCTGGACTCGGAGAACGCGAGTACGCCTTGGGCATGGGGCCCCTGGTCGTCGAAGGTGACGATTTGCAGGTAGCTGGTGCCGCTGACCACTTCACGCTTGCCGTCGGCGCGGGGCACGGTTTGCATGGCGTTGTAGATTCCCAGCTCTTGCGGGCCGCCGTGGATCGGGGTTTGGCCGGAGACTTGGACGTCGCCCCAGGTGCTGTTGGCGGTGAGGCCGAGTTTGGCGACGTCGGCGGTGGACGCCAGCATGGCGTCGCGCAGGGCTTTGGCGACATCCGCGCGTTCGATGGACAGGCCGCGTGGCGTGGTGAGGGGCTGGGCCGGGTCGAAGGCGACGCGCCAGGCGTCGGGGATTTGCTGCAGGTGTTGCACCAGGTTGATGAAGTGCATCAGGCCGATGCCGCTGTCGAGGTTGGCGCGCTGGTCCCAGTTTTTCAAGTCGGTGCACAGGGGCTGCAGCGCAGTGGCGTCCGCGCCGAGGTGTTTGGCGCAGAATGCGAGCAGGTCGGGCATGACTTGGCCCGCCAGGTACACCTCGTTGTCCATCACCATGTTTTGCAGGTCGGTGACACCGATCGGTTTGTCCAGGGATTGCAGGCGTTGCAAGGCAAAACGCGCGCGCGGGCCGAGGCCGATATGGTCCTGGCTGATCACTGGGGAGAAGCCGGTGAGCGGCGCCTTGGGGTTGGCCAGCCAGGCCGAGTCGTTGGAGTGCTGCACGTAGTCGGTGCGTTGCAGTTGCGGCAGTTGCTCGGCCGGAAAAATGCCGGCCTGGGCTGCGCGCGGGTCAATGTCCCAGGCGCAGGCGCTGTGGGCGCCGTCGAGCATGATCATCTGCAGGCCTGCACGGGGGTCGCTGCATTGCGCGAGTTTGGCCGCGCTGACGTTGGGCACCACCGACTGGTTCATATACAGGCTCTGGCCTTGGTCATCGGCGGCCAGGGTGTTGACCCACGGAATACCTTGCAGAGTGTGCACCGAGGTTTTCAGTTGATCGAGGCTGCCCGCGCGGTTCATCGCGTACCACTGTTGCAGCACACGGTCGTTGCCCAGGTTGGCGTCACGCAGGCTGAAGGCGTAGCGGTTGTCCCAGTCGAGCTTGCCCGGCCATTGCACCACCGGGCCGAATTGCGAGCTATAGACGGTGTGCGACTGACCCTTGAGGCTGCCATCGGCTTGTTTGACCTGCACCGTCACCGTGGTTTTATCCAGGGCGACGGATTTGCCATCAAGCAGGTAGCGCGTGGAATCCTTAGGGTCCAGGGTCAGGCGGTACAGGGTGAAGTGTTTGGACGTGTCCACGGTGTGGGTCCACGCCACATGCTGATTGAAGCCAATATTGATCACCGGCAGGCCCGGCAGCGCCGCGCCCATCACATCCAACTGGCCGGGGATGGTCAGGTGCATCTCATAAAAACGCATGCCGCCCACCCACGGGAAGTGCGGGTTGGCCAGCAGCATGCCGCGCCCGTTGAACGAGCGATCACGGCCGACCGCCACGGCGTTACTGCCGCGATCAAAGGCGAAGCGCTGCTGGTTGGCGGCGGCCAGTTCAAAGGCTTTCGAGCCGGTCTGTACACGGGCTGTGGCTTGGGGCGGCGTCGCACCCACCAAGGCTTCAGCGAATTGGCCGACACCGCCCTCCACCAATAACCTACGGGTCAGCTTGACCAAGTCTTCAGCCACCAATGGCCGCACCCACGCCGCCTGGCACTGCGCCGGAGCGCCCTGCTCTTTCAGGTAACGGTTGTAGCCGGCCACATAACCTTGGATACGTTGCTGGATCTGCGGGCTTTGCGCCTTCCAGAACGAGGCGACCGATTCCGGCGTGTTCAGCCACGTGAAAAACACGTCACTGGCCAGGTTGTTACGCTCTTCCAGGGTCGCCTGCTCGGGGCCGAAGAACTTGGCGCGCTCGCCATTCACGGTGACCACTTCATTGGCCAGCAGGCACAGGTTGTCCTGGGCGTAGGCGTAGCCGATGCCGAACCCCAGGCCACGCTCATCGTTGGCGCGGATGTGCGGTACGCCGTAACTGGTGCGCCGGATATCCGCCGACGCTTGCGTCACCGGTTCCCGCGCCGAGGCGGCCAGGCTCAACCCCAGCAACATGCCCGCCACACCTACCCTGGACAACCCATTGGAAATAATCACGCAAACTCCACCGTCAGATTTAACCGCCTCACAAGGGGTAATAACCCCACCGTAAGAACGCAAACCACCAGGAATAATTTAGCGCGACGGCACGTTTATTTAAGGCAGAGCGGATGTGACAAAACAGATACCGACAAAATTTCTACATCCGGCACTTCATGATTTTGCTCGCTCGTTCGTCTTATTAACTAAGAGCGCTCATTTTTTCCTGATCAGGCTCTGATAAGGAGTTTTTGCATGTACAACCCGCAAGTGCCCACGGATGGACATTCACCGGCTGCCGAGGCCAGTTTCGGCAACGGCGCACAAGCGTTCGGCAAAACGCCCGAACAGCAAGGCAACCAGCGTATCCGCCACCTGCTCAAGTGTTTTGGCTTGCGCACCAGCCTGATCCGGCTGAAGGTCATCGACGCCCTGCTCACTGCCGCCGACAACCAGCGCACCCTCGGGGTACGCGGCGTGCACAGCCATCTGCTGGAGCTGGGCATTCCGTTGTCGTTTCTCAGCGTGCGCGAGGTGCTCAAGCGCCTGTGCAGCGAGGGCGTGATCACCCTCAATGCGGATAAAAGCTACAGCCTCCATGAAGAGGCTGCCAAGGTGCTCGAAGGTCGCGCCTGATCGCCCTTAGAGCTTGACCTTGCGGCGCATGATGCCGTTGATCACCACCACGACCACTGCGACGGCAATGGCGATGGTCTGGAACGTCTTCTCACTGATAACCCCGGTGTTCTGCAAGTAGGACAGGCCAAACATCGTCGCCAGTACGGCCAGGGCAATCAGAATCGAATATTTCAAACGTTGCTTTTGTGTCATGACGGGTTCCCGAACCTGAAAAATAAAGCGTCGAACCTGCCCTGCGCGCAAGGGCGAACAGGTCCGACAGGCGCTCATGTTACAGGCGATGAAAAACTTTGGCTCGACCAATCAGCCGGCGTGCACCCAACGCTGGTGCAGCCAGCGCGCCAAGGCATCCAGCGCAAAGCCCAGCAACCCGATCAACAACACCATCGCCATCAGCTCCGAATAGGCCAGCCGATCACGGGTGTCGAGGATGTAATAGCCCAGCCCGGCACTGACCCCGAGCATTTCGCACGGCACCAGCACGATCCACAAAATGCCGATGGCCAAACGCACGCCGGTCAGCACATGCCCGACCACACCGGGAATGATCACCCGGCGCAAGGTCTCCCAGCGCGTCGCACTCAGGCTGCTGCTCAGCTGTAGCCAGCGTGGGTCCAACTGGCGTACGCCGGCCGCGGTGTTGAGCATGATCGGCCACACGGCGGCAAACGCCAGCAGGAAATAGATCGGCTGGTCCCCTACCCCCATCAGCATCACCACGATGGGCATCCACGACAGCGGCGAGATCATGCGCAGGAACTGAAAGGCCGGCGTGGTCGCCGCATCCAGCGTGCGCGAACGGCCCACCAGCAGCCCCAACGGAACGCCGACCAACAAGGCCAGGAACAACCCGACAAAGATGCGCTTCAGGCTCACCGCAATATGCACATACAGCTCACCGCGTCCCAGCAATTCCCACAGGCTACCGAAGGTGGCGGCCAGGGAAAAACGCGCAGACAATCCATCCGTCGCGCCAAACACCTTCACCCCCAGCCACCAAAGCAACAGCAACCCCGCCAAGCCACTCAACCCGAGCAACCAGCCCGGGATTTCACGGTTGTTCAAACGCCGATCTCCTCATGCCGCGCATAGCCGTCCGGCAAGCCAAAGGTCTTCATGCCGCCCACGGCCTCGATGGCATTGCGCACGAAACGGTCGTCCACCAGGTCCTTGGCGACGAACGCCGGGTCGAGGTCAGCGAGGAATTTCTTGTCGCCCTCGATCAAGGTGTCTTTCAGGCGCCGCACCAGTTCCTCGGTGTAGCTGGGGAATGGGTAAGGCTGGAAGTCGATGCGGTGTTCATCCCAATTCCCGTGCTGGATCGCACCGTCTGCCAGGTAGGCGGCACGGTCGGCGGCAGCCGGCGCCAACACCTTGCTCAATACCGGCTCGGCATGCGGGGTGTAGCGGTTCGGGCCGTCCTTGGACAGCAGCTTCACCGCTTCTTCGCGGTTGTCGCGGGTCCAGACCTGCGCCTTGACGATGGCGTTCACCACCTTCTGCGACCACTCCGGGCGATTGATCAGGTCGTGTTCGTGCATGAACACCACGCAGCACGCGTGGTTGCGCCACACGTCGCCGGTAAAGCGCTGCACGCGGCCAACCTTGAGGTTTTCCGCCAGGGCATTGAACGGCTCAGCGACGATGTAACCGTCGATGCGCTGGCTGGCCAGGGCCGGTGGCATGTCCGAAGGTGGCAACACGATCAGGTTGACCTCATTGGCCGCAATCGCACTGCCCGCCGCCCGCGCCACTGGCGTGAGGCCGTTGTCACGGAACAGTTGCTGCACCACCACGTTATGGATCGAGTACCAGAACGGAATCGCCACTGATTTGCCGCCCAGTTGCTTCACATCGGTGATGCCCGGCGCCACGGTCAGGCCGGAGCCGCCCACATGGTTCCACGCCACCACCTTGGCCGGCACCTTGCTGCCATAACGTGCCCACACGGTCATCGGCGACAGCAGGTGAATCACATTGACCTGGCCCGAGATAAACGCCTCGATCACCTGCGCCCAACTGCGCAGCAACACCGGGCGTTCGGCCTTGATGCCTTCGGCTTCGAACAGGCCGTTGTTGTGCGCCACCAGCAGCGGCGTGGCGTCGGTTATCGGCAGGTAGCCGATGCGTACCGGTGCATCCGGCTCGCTGGCGGCGCGGGCTTGCAAGCTGCTGAGCAGCGGCAAGGCACCGGCGGCGCTGAGTACGGCGGAAAGTTTGAGAAAGTCGCGGCGCGAATGGGTCAGGTCATCCAGGCACATGGGCAGGCTCCAGCAGATCAAGGGGGTTGGTTTGAGGGCGGCTCGCCTGCCGTAGGGTTTTAAGGATGTCGATACGCAGCGCGCCGATGGCTTCCACCTGTTCTTCGCGGGGTTGCGGCAGGTCGATCAGCCATTCGCCCAACGTCCGCGCCGGGCGGTTACCCAGTAGCAGGATGCGGTCGGACAGCAGCAGCGCTTCGTCAATGTCATGGGTGATCAGCACTGCCGCCGAGCCTTGCTCGCGGTTGACCTTGAGCAACAGGTGCTGCATATCGGCGCGGGTTACTTCGTCCAGGGCGCCGAAGGGTTCATCCAGCAACAGCACCTGGGGCTGGCGTGCCAGGCAGCGGGCCAATGCCGTGCGCTGGGCCATGCCGCCGGACAACTGCGCCGGGAAGTGCTGCCCCGCATGCTCCAGGCCGACGGCGGCGATGGCATGGTCGACGCGCTGGCGGCGCTCGTCAGCGCTCAGATGGGGTTGCCGGGCGAAATCCAGGCCGAAGGCAACGTTCTTATCCAGGTTCAGCCAGGGCAGCAGGCTCGGGTCCTGGAAGGCTACCGCCACGCGTGGATGAGGACCGTTCAACGGCTCGCCCAGCACGCGCACACTGCCGCCCTGCGGTGCCTGCAAACCGGCGAGGACGCGCAACAGGCTGGACTTGCCCACCCCGCTGGGACCGAGGATCGACACCACTTCACCGGGTTGCAAGTGCAGGTCGAAGTGCTGCAACACCGGCCCGCTGGCATAGCCCAGGCAAATCCCCTGGGCACTCAATACGGCCGCTGTCATAGGTTGGCCTGCCGCTGCAGTTCGGTACGCAATTGCACCAGGCTTGGCGTCACGATCGGCACAAACGCCGATTCACGCCAACGTCGTGCGAAACCACTGCCGTGGGCGGTGAGATAAGCCTTGCCGCCGCTGGCCTGCAACTCCAGCTGCACGGCGCTGGCGGCGGTCTCCGCCAGGGCGATGCGCAGCTTGAACAACGGCACCGGTTCGGCGGCAAAACGCCCTGCCAACAGGCCACTTTTCAAGTCGTTGACCAAATGGTCCAGGGTCACGCGCAGGGTTTCCAACTCTTCGCGCAGCACCGTGCGGGTCGCGCCCAGGTGGTTGGCGACTTCCGCCAGGGAACGACGCGCCAACCCGATGGACATCCCGCACTGCAGGCCCAGGAACGCCGGGCGCACCGCCGGCAGGAATTTGCGCGCGTCTTCGTGCAGCAGCCAGTCGCGACTCAGCTCCACGCGTTCCAGATCCAGGGCCGCCGTATTGCTTGACTGCAAGCCGAGCAATTCCAGGTCGCGAGAACGCTGCAAACCCGCCACCGAGTCCGGAATCGCCAGGATAAACGGCGCACCACCGCCCGCGTGCTCAATGGCCGCTGCCGCGACAAAACCGTTCTTGCGCAGGTTGGTCACCCAGTGCAGGCGGCCGTTGAGGGTCCAGCCTTCGTTGGACGGTTCGGCGCTGATCTGCAGCGACTCGATGCCCGACAAGAACTTCATCGCGTTGGACAGCCCCGTCGCCCCCGCCAGCTTGCCGCTGAGCAAATCGGGCAGCAGCTGTTCACGCAGCCGCGCATTGGGACTCTGCAGCAGATACTCGATAAACGAGCGCTGGCCCCAGCACACGAATGCCGCCGCCAGGGAATGGCTGGCAACGTTGGCGATGGCCTCTACGGCGCCCGCCACGTCACTGCCCAGGCCGCCCAGATGAGTCGGCACGCCGATGCGTAATACGTTGGCCTCTGCCAGCCGTGGCAGCACTTCCTGTGGATCGCAACTGCCCACGTCCAAGGCTTGCGCCTGGATGTCGAGCCAACGGCTCAAGATGGGGTCAAGCATTCCTGTTTCTCCTTTACAGCAGGTGGGCCAACTTCAACTTGCGGGCTTTTCCCAACGGTATTGCGCCAGCTCCGGGTTCAGTGGAGTACGAGCAAACACGTTAGCGAAGTTGCACAAGGTTGCCAGGCTGACGCCCAGAATCACTTCCAGGGCCTGGCCTTCGGTGTAACCGGCGGCGCGGAATGCGTCATAGCCCGCATCGCTCACATCACCCCGGGTGGCGATCACTTCGCGGGTGAAGGCCGCCAGGGTTTCATAACGGGCATCGGGCAGCTCGCCACGTTGACGCAGGGCTTCGATGACGCTTTCCGGCAACTTGGCTTTGTTACGCGCGACGGCGGTGTGGCCGGCCACGCAGAAATCGCAACCGTGAGTGGTGGCGGCAATCAGTTGCACCACTTCGCGGTCGGGCCAGGCCCAGTTCAGATTTGGCGTTCAAAGCGGAGACGGTGATGTAGGTTTCCAACGCGGCGGGCGCATTGGCCAGCACTGCCAGTAGATTGGGAATGAAGCCCGAGCCTTTCAGTGCGTTTTCCAGCAAAGGCTTGGCCGCTTCCGGCGCAGTTTCAGGGGTGAGCAAGGGTACACGGGACATGGAGGGGTCTCCTGATGAGTTCGTGTACCCAGTCTGTTGGTTATAAAAAATCGCCTCAATAGTCTAAAGTAGCGATTACTTGCTCTTGAGTCTTTCCATTAGATGAATTCGTCCAGTGCACTTGTCGATTGGTTATTAGACAGCCTCGAACTCGACACCAGCCTGTTCCATGTGGGTCGTTATTGCGGCGACTGGCATGCGAGCACCCATGGCCTGGCGAGCGCGAGTTTTCACCTGATTGTGCAGGGCCAGTGCTGGCTGCATATCGACGGCGACGCCACGCCTCATCGCCTCGATAACGGCGATGCGGTGTTCCTGCTGCGCGACCTGGAATATCGCCTCTCCGGCGAGCCCACGGCGGTGGGTGCGCAGGAATGCCCGCGTGTGCCAATGGTGCCCCTGGAAAGCGCCGCCCACGATGGCGTCGGCCTGGTGTGCGGGTTCTTTCACTTCCAGTCCGGTCTGTCGGCGATGATCGTCGACACCCTGCCCGCGTGGATCATCCTGCGGGCGGGCGATCCCTCACTGACTGCCGCGCGCAACCTGTTCGAACTGATCCTGCAAGAATGCCAGCGCCTGCCTGCGCCCTCTTCGGCCTTGCTTGAACGGCTTTGCCACTTGCTGTTTCTGTATGTACTGCGCCAACAGGTGCTGGACAACAGCGAACTGGGCGGCCTGGCGGCACTGGGTCGGCAGCCGGCGTTTGCCGGTTTGCTGGAACAGCTGATCGCGCACCCGGCCGATGCCTGGACCCTGGAAAGCATGGCCGCTTGCACCGGGCTGTCGCGTTCGGCGTTTTTCAAGCGCTTCAATGAACTGTGCGGGCAGTCACCGGGGCAAGTGCTGCTGATGATGCGCATACGCCATGCCTGCCAGTTGTTCAAGCAGGACCAGACGGTGGCGGATGTCGCGCTGGCCGTGGGTTATCAGTCGGTGGCGGCGTTTACCCGGGCGTTTCACAAGGTGACGGGGCAGCAGCCTGGGGCCTATCGCAAGGCACAGGCTTAGCGGCGCAAGCCGGTGCCGGGAGCGGCGCAGAGTTCGACCAGCCAGTCCACAAACACGCGTACGCGCTGGGACAGTTGGCGGTGCGGAGGATACAGCGCCGTCAAGGCCATGGACGGCACGCCAAACCGGGGCAGCACTTCCACCAGCGTGCCTTGGGCCAGTCGCTGCCTGGCGTGATAGTACGGCGCCTGGATCAACCCATAGCCCGCTTCGCAAGCGCAGAAGTAGCCGTCGGCGCTGTTGACCGCGACCACCTTTGGCAGGTTGAGCGTACGCAACTGGGAGGCGAGTAGAAACTCCAAGCCAAACCGTTTGCCGCTGGCGGCCGAGACGTATTCGACCATCTGATGGTGGGCCAAGTCGTCGAGCGTTTCGGGCACCCCCATACGCTCAAGGTAAGCGGGGCTGGCCAGGGTGATTTGATCCATCATCGCCAGCGGCCGCGCCACCAGCGAATCATCCAGCGCGAGGCCACCGCGCAGCACACAATCGACGCCTTCACGGATCAGGTCAACCGGCCGGTCATTCAAGCCGATTTCCAATTCAATCTGCGGATACAGTGCGGTGAACGTGGGCAGTGCGGGTATCACCAGAAAACGGCCGATGCCCGACGGCATATCAATGCTCAACGTGCCGCGTGGGTTCTGCCGACTGGCGGAAAACACCGCTTCAGTTTCCTCAAGGTCCGACAGCAATTGCACGCAGCGCTGGTAATACGCAGCGCCATCCAATGTAGGGCTGACCTGCCGCGTGGTGCGTTGCAACAGTTGCACGCCAAGGTGCGCCTCCAACTGCTTGATCAGTACGGTCACCGAGGCGCGGGGCAGTTGCAGGCTGTCGGCGGCCTTGGCAAAGCCCCGCAGTTCGACGATCCGGGTGAACACGCGCATCGCGTTGAAACGGTCCAAGCGTCGGCTCCTTGAGCTGATTATTTAGAAATACCGAATAGTGTTAGTGCTTTTAGCCGGTTTATCCCGATTTTGTCGAGCGTGACAATGCAGGCCTTCCCAACCAGGAGCTCTCCCCATGCACACTCGTCCACTCGGTAACAACGGCCCACTCGTCTCCGCCATCGGCCTCGGCTGCATGGGCATGAGCGATTTCTACACGCCCGGCAGCGACACCCGGGAAGCCACCGCGACCCTGCACCGCGCGCTGGAACTTGGTATCAACTTTCTGGATACCGCCGACATCTACGGCCCGCATACCAATGAAGCACTGATCGGCAAAGCCATTGCCGGCAAACGCGACCAGGTGTTCCTGGCCAGCAAGTTCGGCATCGTGCGCGACCCGGCCAACCCGGCGCTGCGTGGCGTCAACGGGCGTCCCGAGTACATCCGCAAGGCGATTGACGGCACGCTGCAACGCCTCGGCGTGGACACCCTGGACCTGTATTACCAGCATCGTATCGACCCGCAGGTTGCCATCGAAGAAACCGTCGGCGCCATGGCCGAGTTGGTGCAACAGGGCAAGGTGCGTTATCTGGGCTTGAGCGAAGCGTCCGCCGCCACCCTGGAGCGTGCCCACAAGGTGCATCCGATCAGCGCCCTGCAAAGCGAATATTCGCTGTGGAGCCGTGATCAGGAACACAACGGCTGTCTTGCCGCCTGCCAGCGCCTCGGCATTGCCTTTGTACCTTATAGCCCTCTGGGGCGGGGCTTCCTGACCGGCGCCCTGCAAAGCCCGGATGACTTCAGTGCAGATGACTATCGCCGCTTCAGCCCGCGGTTCCAGGGGGAGAACTTCGGCAAAAACCTGGAACTGGTGAAGCAGGTGCAGGCACTGGCCGCCGACAAAGACGTGAGCGCCGGGCAACTCGCACTGGCCTGGGTGTTGGCGCAAGGTAACTTCATCATTCCGATTCCTGGCACCAAGCAGCGCAAGTACTTGGAAGAGAATGTGGCCGCCCTCGCGATCCACCTCAACCCGGCCGAATTGGCGGCGCTGGAAGCGATCTTCCCCGTCGAAGCAACCGCCGGCCTGCGTTACCCGGAAGCAGTGATGGCCATGCTGGATATCTAAGCCAAGGAGCGCCCTCAACGGGCGCTTTTTTTCTTGTACGATCGTACCTAAAGCTCCTCCTCGCCAAGCCGATATCCCGACGAAGCTCTAACAATGCCACGTCGGTCATAAACGCTTCGTAAGGACGACCCCATGCCCCCACTGCGCTCCATCCAAGCCCGCTATACCCTGTTCCTGGTGCTGTTCGTCCTGGTGTTATTTGTGTTGACCGTAGTGGGTATCGGCCAGTTAGTCGCGCCCACGTTGCGTCACACCGAAGAACAGGTGGTGCTCAACCGCATCGCCGAGGTGGCGGAACAGATCCAGGGCGAGCTAAACAAGGTTCAGTCCCAGCAACGCAGCATCACCCAGACGGTCCCGTTGCTCGACAGCGATGCCATCGACAAGGTCCTGCCTGGCCTGGTCGACCAGTATGGCGAGCTGAAAGTCTTCGGCGGCGGGATCTGGCCGTTGCCCAACCAGCGCACACCGGGGCGTAACAAGCACAGCACGTTCTGGCACCGCGATGCCTCGGGCAAACTGGCCGTCAACACCTTCTGGAACAGCGACCCTGCGCCCAACTATTACGACCAGAGCTGGTACAAAGGCGGCCTGGCCTCCCCGCGTGGGCAATGCGCTTGGGCCGCCGCCTATAAGGACGACGCCAGCCAGGAGCCGCGCACCAATTGCGCCATGGCGATCCAGCGCGACGGCGTGCCCTACGGCGTCGCCACCATCGACGTGACCCTGGGTTTCTTCAATGACCTGGTGGCCAGCAAAGAAAAAGACATCGGCGGGCAAATGCTGATCGTCGAGGGCGACGGCAAGATCATCAGCAACAGTTCGCGGATCAGTGGTCCGGTGGTGTTGAAAAACATCAGCGAACTTGCCGGAACCTCGGCGTTTGCTGCCCAAATCAGCAAGGCCCTGGTTAATCGAGACCAAGCGCTGCAACGCGGCGAATTCGACAACCAGGGCGTGGCCAGCACCTTCTATATGCGCCCGATCGCAGGCACACCGTGGTTCCTCGCCACCGCCCTGCCCACCTCTCTGATCACCGCCCAACGCGATGACGTACTCGGCACCCTGGCCCTGCTGCAAATCCCCATGGTGTTGTTGCTGGTGCTGCTCGCGGTGTATGCGATCCGCCAATTGGTGCAGCGCATGAAGTCACTCAAAGCCAATATCGACGCACTGTCTGCCGGCGATGCCGACCTGACGCGACGCATCACCATCCGTGCCGAAGACGAGTTGGGCGCGATTGGCCATTCGGTGAACCGTTTTATCGTCTACCTGCAGAACATGATCGGTGAAGTGACCCAGGCCACCGGCGCCATGTCGTCGAGCCTGGAGCAACTGCAGCGGACCTCGGCGCACACCAACCAGATCCTGGTGCGGCATGCCTCGGAGACCGATCAGACGGTCACCGCCATCACCGAAATGAGCTCCACCGCCGACACCGTTGCGCAAAACGCCGCCGAAACCGCCGCATTCACCCAGCGCGCCAATGAGCATGCCGATCGTTCCCGCGTGGTGGTGGGCGAAGCCTCCACCAGTGTCAGCGCCTTGATCGGCGAAGTGTCCAGCGCCACCCACAGCGTGGAAAACATGCGCCAGGACGCCGCACGCATCACCGAAACCCTTGGCGTAATCGGTGCGATTGCCGGCCAGACCAACCTGCTCGCCCTCAACGCGGCAATTGAAGCCGCACGCGCCGGCGAGCAAGGCCGGGGCTTTGCGGTGGTGGCCGATGAAGTGCGTGCGCTGGCGGCACGCACCCAGGCCAGCACCTCGCAGATCAACGACATGCTCACGCGCTTGACCGCTGGCGTCAGTTCCTCGGTGGCCGCCATGGAAAACACCCAGGCCAGTTGCCAGTCGGCGGCGGATGCCACGGCACGGGTAAACACCGGCCTGGATGAAATGGCCGGTTCGGTTAGCCATATCAACAACCTCAGCACCCAGATCGCCACAGCGGCCGAGCAGCAGAGCGCGGTGACCGAGGAGATCAACCGCAGCATGGTGCAGATCCGACAAATGGTCGAAGAGCTGGTACAGAGCGGCCATGCCACTGAAACCAATACCCAAAGCCTGCTGGAGGCGAATGGCCGGGTGATCGCGTTGATGGGTCGATTCAAGGTGCAGTGATAAACGGCTGAAACACTCCCGTGCAATGTGCGGGAGTGGGACTATTCTGACAGTTCCTAGTCGCAACACAGGAGGTGTGCCATGCGAGCTGCCGAGCAGTCGGTCCGTTTGGAGCGGATCAGTCAGGAACGCTTTATCCGAGCGCCTATCGAAGCCGTCTACGACTATGTGACCCAACCGGATCGCTGGCACGAATGGCATCCCACGTCCCTCAGTGCCGACACCGGCACCACCGGTTCACTGCCTGCCGGTGCACGGTTTACCGAGTTCATCGACCTGCTGGGGGTGCGTGTCCCCATGAGTTACCGCGTGCAGATCGCCCGGCGCCCTGGCGAATTCAAGACGGTGTTCACCTCCCTGGCCGTGGATGGCTCCATTCACTACTTCCTGCTGCCCCATCAGGGCGGCACGCTGTTCAAGCGGGTGCTGACCTACGAAACCGAGCTGCAACTGGCCACTTTACATGAGCGCATGATCGAGTTGTCGACCATTGCCCTGGACCAGTTGAAACATCGCCTGGAAAACCCACCCTTCGTATAATTTGGAAACATTCCCAACCGGTAGGAGCTGGCTTGCCCGCGATGACGGCGTCATGATCGCCGCCATCCCGACGGCCCTCTCCTACACGCGAGTTCCTATGAAAACCACATTGCGCTTGGCCTTATTGTCAGCCCTGTTCACCACCACCCTGGCCCAGGCTGCCGACCTGATTCCCATCGACGTGCACCGCGACGCCAACTGCGGTTGCTGCAAAAAGTGGATCAGCCACCTGGAAAGCAATGGTTTCAAGGTCAATGACCACGTCGAAGCCGACATGAGCGCCGTCAAACAACGCCTGGGCGTGGCGCCGCGCCTGGGTTCGTGCCACACCGCCGTGATTGACGGCAAGTTCGTCGAAGGCCACGTGCCCGCCGAGCAAGTGCTGGCCTTGCGTAAACGCGATGACCTGTTGGGCTTGGCCGCGCCGGGCATGCCCATGGGCTCACCGGGCATGGAAGTCGAAGGCCGCAGCGAGGCCTATCAAGTCATCGGCCTGACCCGTGCAGGCAAAGATGTGGTGGTGGCTGAATACCCGGCGCAATGATCGCCGGCTACCTGGGGCTATTTTTCGCGGCGTTTGGCGCCGCAACACTGCTGCCACTTCAATCCGAAGCCGTGCTTGTCGGTCTGCTGCTCAGCGGGCATTACAGCCTCTGGCTGCTGCTGGGCGTGGCCACATTGGGCAATGTGCTGGGCTCGGTGGTCAATTGGTGGCTCGGACGCTGGGTCGAGCATTTCAAGGGGCGACGCTGGTTTCCCGTCAGTGACAAGCAGTTGGACAAGGCTCGTAACCATTACCAGCGCTGGGGCCATTGGACGTTGTTGCTCAGTTGGATGCCGATCATCGGTGACCCGCTGACCTTGGTGGCCGGGGTGATGCGTGAGCCGTTGTGGCGATTCCTGCTGTTGGTGACTTTAGCCAAAAGCGTCCGTTATGGGGTACTCGCTGCCGTGACCTTGCACTGGGTGTTAATCCCCAGTTAATCGTCCCGCAACAGCATCCGAGCACCCTTCTCGGAGCCTTGCCAATGCCCCTGATCCGCGCTTTTTGCATCACCGGCCTGCTCGCCGTCAGCACCGCACCCGCCTTTGCCGCCAGCTACGGTCCAGAGCTGCAAGGCTTTGAATACCCCTACCCACTCAAGCATTTCGAATTCCAATCCCAGGGCAAATCCCTGCAGATGGGGTATATGGACGTGCCCGCCAAAGGACAGGCCAACGGCCGCAGCGTGGTGTTGATGCACGGCAAGAACTTCTGCGGTGCCACCTGGGAAGGTTCGATCAAGGCGTTGAGCGATGCCGGTTACCGAGTGATCGCGCCGGACCAGATTGGTTTTTGCAGCTCCAGCAAGCCCGATCATTATCAATACAGTTTCCAGCAGTTGGCGACCAACACCCATCAACTGCTGGAAAAACTCGGCATTCAAAAGGCCACCATCATCGGCCATTCCACCGGTGGCATGCTCGCCACGCGTTACGCGCTGATGTACCCCGAGCAGACCGAACAGTTGGCAATGGTCAACCCGATTGGCCTGGAAGACTGGAAGGCACTGGGCGTGCCCTCGCTCACCGTCGACCAATGGTATGCACGTGAGCTGAACGTCAGCGCCGACGGCATTCGCAAATACCAGCTCAACACCTATTACGTCGGGCGCTGGAAACCCGAGTACGAGCGTTGGGTAGACATGTACGCCGGCCTGAGCAACGGCCCAGGGCATACCCTGGTCGCATGGAACTCGGCGTTGATTTACGACATGATCTTCACCCAGCCGGTGTACTACGAGTTCAAGAACCTGCAAATGCCCACGCTGCTGCTGATCGGCACGTCCGATAACACCGCCATCGGCAAGGACATTGCGCCGCCGGCAGTCAAGGTCAAGCTCGGCGACTACGCCGTGCTGGGCAAGCAAGTGGCCAAGTTGATTCCCCATGCAACCCTGGTGGAGTTCCCGGGTCTGGGGCATGCACCGCAGATGGAGGAACCGGCCCAGTTTCATCAGGCGCTGTTGCAGGGTTTAAACGCCCTTTAATTCAACCTTTTTCGAGGCACTCGTGAATGTCGGTACAGATCGCAGTCATTGATGATTGGCAGAACGTGGCCAGTGGCGTGGTGGATTGGTCAGTGCTTGAGGCCGTGGGCCAGGTGCATTTCCTGCACGATTACCCGGCGGACACCGCCACCATGATCGAACGTCTGCGGGGCTTCGAGGTGATTTGCGTGATGCGCGAACGCTCCACTTTCGACAAGGCTCTGCTGCAAGGTTTGCCAAAGCTCAAGCTGCTGGTAACGGGCGGCATGCGCAACGCGGCCATCGACATTCCTGCGGCGAAGGCGCTGGGCATTACGGTCTGCGGCACTGACAGCTATAAACACGCCGCACCGGAATTGACCTGGGCTCTAATCATGGCGTCCACCCGCAATCTGCTGGCCGAGGCCAATTCCTTGCGCGCCGGCCACTGGCAGATTGGCCTGGGCGGCGATCTGCATGGCAAGACCCTGGGTATTCTCGGCCTGGGCAGCATTGGCCAGAAAGTCGCGCAGTTTGCCCAGGTGTTCGGCATGCGGGTGATTGCCTGGAGTGAAAACCTCACGCCGGAACGCGCGGCGGAATCGGGCGTGACCTGGGTCAGCAAGCAGGCGTTGTTTGAACAGGCGGATATTCTTACCGTTCATCTGGTGCTTAGCGACCGCAGCCGTGGGCTGGTGGACGCCGAGGCACTGGGGTGGATGAAACCCAGCGCGCACTTGGTCAACACCGCACGTGGCCCGATTGTGGATGAGTCGGCGCTGGTACAGGCATTGGAAAACGGACGCCTGGCGGGAGCCGCGCTGGATGTGTACGCCGAGGAACCGTTGCCGGCGGATCACCCGTTCCGCCGCCTGCCGAACGTACTGGCGACGCCGCACGTGGGGTATGTGAGCGAACAGAATTACCAACAGTTCTACGGCCAGATGATCGAAGACATTCAAGCGTGGGCCAAGGGAGCGCCCATTCGCGTGCTGGGCTGACGCACTCTTTCGGAGCATTCGCACTTTTTTGGCGAGCGGGCTTGTTGCGGCGAGCGGGCTTGCCCCGCGTTGGAGCGCGAAGCGCTCCCAAATAACCAATCGCGAATAAGCGGGGCCGCTACGCAGCCCAACGCGGGGCAAGCCCGCTCGCCACAGGAAGCTTGCTCGCCACAGACCCCGCGTCAACCTGACATAAGGTTACAAGTTTTTTGTCCTACAAAATTTCCGCAGAAAGCCTACAAGCTCTAGGATCTGTCCTAGACTCATGACCGATGGGTCCGTTCGAAAACAAAAACCCCGCAAAAAATCGAAACTTTCCAACTCTGCCGTAGGTCCAGTTTTAAGGTAAGGCGAGCACCCGCGGTTCACGCGAAATGCCCGTCCATCCAATCTTTTTTGGCTAACCGTGCAACTGGCATACGCCTTGCCAGTTTGTACAGTGCTTGTGCGCCTGGCCGCAGGATGTGGCCATCGGAGCTAATGGCAGCGGGCCATTAGCCGACCAACATGTGGGAGAGAACTATGATCAGTGCCGCTGTAGATATTCAGGGAGAGCGTGTCAGTCAGCCGGTAGGGGGACCTTCGTTGGTCGACCTGCCCACCACTGTGCGGCCGATCGTGAGTCAGAATCCTAATCGCAAGAAAGTCCTGTTCGTGACCTCCGAATTTGCCGATCTGGTGAAAACCGGCGGCCTGGGCGATGTGTCCGCGGCCCTGCCCCGCGCCATGGCCCACCTGCACGATGTGCGGGTGCTGATTCCCGGTTACCCGCAGGTGATGGAAAGCGATAACCCGATCCATATCATCGGCGAGCTGGGTGGCCACGCCGCGCTGCCGCCGTGCAAGATCGGGCGCATGGACCTCAAGGACGGCCTGGTCATCTATGTGTTGATCTGCCCCGAATTGTACGAGCGTGAAGGCACGCCCTACGGCGCCAATAACGGCCGCGACTGGCCGGACAACCATATCCGTTTCGCCCGCCTGGGCCTGGCTGCCGCCGACATGGCCGCCAACCTCGCGCAGATCCACTGGTGCCCGGACCTGGTGCACGCCCACGACTGGCCCGCTGGCCTGGCGCCGGCGTATATGCACTGGCGTGGGTCACGCACGCCGACGCTGTTCACCATTCATAACCTGGCCTATCAGGGCGTGATCAGTTTGGCTTCCACGCCGGAACTGGGCATTCCACCCCACGCCCTGCAGCAGGAAGGCATGGAGTTCTACGGCAAGATGTCGTACCTCAAGGCCGGCATGGCGTATTCCAGCCACATCACCACGGTGAGCGCCACCTACGCCCGGGAAATCACCACCCCGGAATTCGGCTGCGGCCTGGATGGCTTTCTTGCCAGCAAGACCCAGCAAGGCTTGCTCAGCGGCATTCCCAACGGCATTGAAGACAGCTGGGAAACCTCCACCGACCCGCACCTGACCCACAACTTCAACATCGGCGACTGGGAAGGCAAAGCGGTAAACGCCAGCCAGGTGCGCGAGCTGTTCGGCCTGAATGAATCCACCGGCCCGCTGTTCGCCGTGGTCTCGCGCCTGGTGTTCCAGAAAGGCCTGGACCTGACCGAAGCCGTCGCCAGCTTTATCGTCGAGCAAGGTGGGCAGATCGCAATCATCGGTCGCGGCGAGCCGGAAGAAGAAAACGCCATGCGTGAATTGGCGCTGCGTTTCCCCGGCCAGATCGGTGTGCGCATCGGCTTCAACGAGACCGACGCACGGCGCATGTTCGCTGGCAGTGACTTTTTGCTCATGCCGTCGCGCTACGAGCCGTGCGGCCTGAGCCAGATGTACGCCCAGCGCTTCGGCTCGCTGCCCGTCGCGCGCAATACCGGTGGCTTGGCTGACACCATCGAAAATGGCGTGACCGGCTTTCTGTTCAATGAGTCCACGGTCGACAGCTACAAAGAAGCCTTGAGCCGCGCGTTCAAGGTGTTTGCCTACCCTGGCCTGCTCAATGCCATGCGCTGCCGGGCGATGACGCAACCGTTCAACTGGAGCCAGGCGGTGGAACCCTACGCCGAGCTGTATGAGCAACTTGTGGCCAAGGCCTTGGGGAAATCCGCTAAATAATCAACGGGAGGTCTCTATAGATGCCGTTACGGACTCTGGAAACCTGGCCCCACGGCGCAATCATGCTGGACGCGCAACACACGCGTTTTGCCTTGTGGGCGCCAGACGCGTTTTATGTCAGCGTTGAATTGGAAAATGGCAAGTCCGTCGCCATGCTGCCCCAGGCAGATGGCTGGTTTGAAACCGAAATAGCGTGCCCGGCGGGCACGCGCTACCGCTTCAATATCGATGGGGAGATGGATGTTCCCGACCCTGCCTCCAGGGCACAGGCCTCGGATGTGCATGGCTGGAGCCTGGTGGTCGACCCCCTCGTTTATCAATGGCGCCACAGCCAGTGGCAGGGCCGTCCCTGGCACGAAGCCGTCATCTATGAACTGCACGTCGGCGCGATGGGTGGCTATGCCGGCGTCGAGAAGCACCTGCCGCGCCTGGCCGAGCTGGGCGTGACCGCGATTGAATTGATGCCGCTCGCGCAGTTCCCCGGCGAACGCAACTGGGGCTATGACGGTGTCCTGCCCTACGCGCCCCAAGCCTCCTACGGCACGCCCGATCAACTCAAGCACCTGATCGACAGCGCCCACGAACAGGGCCTGGCGGTGATTCTCGATGTGGTCTACAACCACTTCGGCCCCGACGGCAACTACCTCGGCCAATACGCCAAAGGCTTCTTCCAGGAAGACGTGCACACCCCATGGGGCGCCGGTATCGACTTTGACCGGCGTGAAGTGCGGGATTTCTTCCTCGATAACGCCTTGATGTGGCTGCTCGAATACCGTTTTGACGGCCTGCGCCTGGACGCGGTACACGCCATCGACAACCCGGACTTTCTGAAACAACTGGCGCACCGGGTTCGCGAGCAAGTCGACACCGGTCGACACGTCTGGCTGATGCTGGAAAACGAGCTCAATCAGGCCAGCCTCCTGCAGCACGATTTTGACGCGCAATGGAATGATGACTTTCATAACGTCCTGCACGTATTGCTGACCGGCGAAACCGACGCCTACTACAGTGACTTTGCCGAAGAGCCTACCGCCAAACTGGCGCGCTGCCTGGGCGAAGGCTTCATCTACCAGGGGCACACCACCCGGCATGGCCATGAACGCGGCGAACCCAGCGGGCACCTGCCGCCGAGCGCGTTTGTGACGTTTTTGCAGAACCATGACCAGATCGGCAACCGCGCCCTGGGCGAGCGCCTGCATCAACTCTGCTCGCCCCCGGCTTTAGAGGCGGCGACAGCCCTGCTGCTGCTCTCGCCGATGATCCCGATGATGTTCATGGGCGACGAGGTCAACGCCAGCGAACCGTTCCTGTTTTTCACTGACCATCATGGCGAACTGGCGCAAGCCGTGCGCGAAGGTCGGCGTAACGAATTCGCCGACTTTGCTGCGTTCCACGACCCTGAGCGACGTGAACGCATTCCTGACCCCAATGCCCTGGAGACCTTTCAGCAATCGTCCCCGGCCTTTGCAGACCATCCGCATGCCCAGCTCTACCGCCAACTACTGAACCTGCGCCACCAGCATATCGTGCCGCACTTGCCCGGCAGCCTTGCCTTGGGCGCGCAGGTGCTGGCGGAAGGTGCCGTGAGCGCCCGCTGGCACCTGGGCAACGGCAGCCTGTTGCAGATCGATCTCAACCTGAGTGCCGCGCCGCTGGATTACCCGGCGACCGGCGCCGTCCTTTTCGAAACGCCTGCCAACCTCGGCGCCCAGCTGCCGGCGTACAGCGCACGCGTTACCCTATCCCCTGTTGGAGAGCACCCTTGAGCGAAGCGAACCTGGAAATCCTCGCCAGCCGAGCGGGCCTGGCCGTCGATTGGATCGACGCAAACGGCCGCCCGCAACGTGTGAAACCCGACGCCCTGCGCGCCGTTCTCAAAGGCCTGGGCCACCCGGCCGACAGCGATGCCGAGATCGACGCCAGCCTGCTCGAACTGGAACAGGCACAACACGACAAACACCTGCCACCCTTGATGACCATCGACAGCGGCGAAGGCCTGGACCTGGCCCGTTACTTTGAGCCGGACACCCTGTGCCGGGTCAGCCTGGAAGATGGCGAAACCCTCGACTTGCGCCTGGATGGCGACGCCGTATTACCCGGCGTCATCGCCCTCGGTTACCACCAGGTGCATATCGCCGAGCAGACCTTCACTTTGGCCGTCGCCCCCACCCACTGCTACAGCGTGGCCGAGGCCGTCGACAGCCGCCCCGCTCGCGCCTGGGGCCTCAGCGCGCAACTGTATAGCCTGCGCCGCCTGGGTGATGGCGGCTTTGGCGACACCCTGGCCCTGGAACACTTGGCCCGTTCGGCCGCCGAGCGCGGTGCCGACGCCCTGGCCATCAGCCCGATGCACGCCATGTTCAGCGCCGACACCGAGCGCTACAGCCCGTATTCGCCGTCGAGTCGTTTGTTCCTCAACAGCTTGTACGCCTCGCCCGGTTGCATTCTAGGGGAGCGCGAGGTGCGCAACGCCATCGAAGCCCTCGGCCTGACTGACGAGCTGCACGATCTGGAACAACACAGCCTGATCGACTGGCCGAGAGCCGCCAAGGCCAAGCAGCGTCTAATGCGGGCGCTGTATGAGGACTTCCGCCACGGCCAGCATCCACAACACGCCGACTTCCTGAGTTTCCGCCAAGCCGGTGGTGAAGCGCTGGAAAATCACTGCCGCTTCGAAGCCGTGCAGGCCGTGCGCGCCGCCAAGGGGGAAGACCTCAACTGGCGCCACTGGCCAGAAGACTGGCGCAACCCGCAGAGCCCGACACTCGCAGCATTTGCCGCAGAAAACCCGGATGAGATCGGCTACTTCGCCTTTAGCCAATGGCTGATCGCCCGTTGCCTGGAACGCGCGCAACAAGCGGCCCGTGGCAGCGGCATGGGCGTCGGCTTGATTGCCGACCTGGCCGTGGGCGCTGACGGCGGTGGCAGCCAAGCATGGAGCCGTCAGGACGAGCTGCTCGCGGACCTGACCGTGGGCGCGCCACCCGACATTCTCAATCGCGCAGGTCAGGGCTGGGGCATCTCCGCGTTCTCGCCTGAAGGCCTCAAGCGCAACGGCTTCCGTGCCTTTATCGAAATGCTGCGCGCGAACTTCGCCCATGCCGGTGGCCTGCGTATCGACCATGTGATGGGCCTGCAACGCCTGTGGGTGATCCCCATGGACGCTTCGCCGCGTGAAGGCGCCTACCTGTATTACCCGGTGGAAGATCTGTTGCGCCTGCTGGCCCTGGAATCCCATCGCCACCACGCCATCGTGCTCGGTGAAGACCTGGGCACGGTGCCGGACGGCCTGCGCGAAAAACTCATCGCTCGCTCGATCCTCGGCATGCGCGTGTTGCTGTTCGAGCAAAACCACGAGGGCCAATTCAAGCCGATCCTCGACTGGCCGGACAATGCCCTGGCCACCACCAGCACCCACGACTTGCCGACGCTCAACGGCTGGTGGCACAGCCGCGATATCGAGTGGAACATCCAGCTCGGCCTGATCGACGCGCCCACCGCGGAGCAATGGAGCGAACACCGCCTGCGCGAACGCCAGGCACTGCGCCAGGCCTTGAGCCAGGACCCGCAGAACTTCGTTGAAGAAATCCGCAATGAAACCGACCACATGATCGACGCCAGCGTGCGCTACCTCGGCCATACCCGTGCGCCGTTGGTGCTGTTGCCGTTGGAAGATGCGCTCGGCGTCGAGGAGCAGGCCAACCTGCCCGGTACCACCGACACCCACCCCAATTGGCGCCGCCGCTTTGTGGGGGAGGCCTCCAGCCTGCTCGACAATGCCGGTGCCGCCCGCCGCCTCGAACTGTTGGCCGTCGCGCGCAACCAAGCCTATGAGCGTGACCGATGAACGCACTGCCCCTGCGCGCGACCCAGCGCCTGCAATTCCATAAAGGTTTTACCCTGGATGACGCGGTGCCGCTGGTGCCCTACTTCGCCCGCCTCGGCATCAGCCACCTATACGCTTCGCCGCTGCTCAGCGCCCGCGCCGGGTCCATGCACGGCTACGACGTGGTCGACCCCACCCGCGTCAACCCGGAACTGGGGGGCGAAGCTGCCTTGCGCCGCCTGGTTGCCGCCTTGCGTGAACACGGGATGGGCCTGATCCTGGATATCGTCTCCAACCATATGGCCGTCGGTGGTGCGGATAACCCTTGGTGGCTGGACCTGCTGGAATGGGGGCGCATGAGCCCCTACAGCGAGTTCTTCGATATCCAGTGGCATTCACCCGACCCCTTGCTCAAAGGCCAGTTGCTGATGCCGTTCCTCGGCAGCGATTACGGCGAAGCCTTGCAGAGCGGCAGCGTGAGCCTGAAGTTCGATGCCACCCATGGAGCGTTCTATGTTGAGCATTACGAGCATCGCTTTCCGATCTGCCCACGGGACTACGCGACGATCCTGGGCAGCGATGAATTACTCAAGCCATTGTCCGACCGTTTCAGCGCCCTGGCCTATCAGGACGACGCTTACCATGAAGCCGCCTGGCTCAAACAGGCCCTGGCCGAACGGGCCACTGAGGACGAAGTGCGCCAGGCCATCGACGCACAACTGGCGAGCTTCGACTTCGACCGCCTGCACCAACTGCTTGAACAACAGGCTTACCGCCTCGCCAGCTGGCGCACCGCCGCGGACGATATCAACTGGCGGCGCTTCTTCGATGTCAATGAACTGGGCGGCCTACGCGTAGAACGCACGGCGGTGTTCGAGGCCACCCATGGCAAGATTTTCGAACTGATCAGCGAAGGCTTGGTGGATGGCCTGCGTATCGACCATATCGACGGCCTGGCCGACCCGCGCGGGTATTGCCGCAAGCTGCGGCGCCGGGTGGATTCGTTGTCACCGCAGCGGCATCTGCCGATCTTCGTGGAAAAAATCCTCGGCGAAGGCGAAACCCTGCGCGAAGACTGGCAAGTGGACGGCACCACCGGCTACGAATTCATGAACCAGCTGTCGCTGCTGCAACATCACCCCGACGGCTTTGAGCCATTGGCCCAATTGTGGACCCGTCACAGCGAACGGCCTTCGGCGTTCATCGAGGAGGCGCGGCTGGCACGTCAGCAAATCCTTAACGGTTCCCTCGGCGGCGACTTTGAAAGTGTGGCCCAAGCCCTGCTGCAAGTAGCCCGCGACGATGTGATGACCCGCGACCTGACCCTAGGCGCCATCCGCCGCGCCTTGCAGGAGCTGATCGTGCACTTCCCGGTGTACCGCACCTACATCAGCGCACGTGGCCGCAGCGACGCCGACGACCAGGTGTTCCAACACGCCATGGACGGCGCGCGCACCACCTTGGGCGAAGGCGACTGGCCCGTACTCGATCACCTGGAAAAATGGCTGGGCGGCCAGCCCTGGCGCAATCGCCCGGTGGGCCGCGAACGCAAGATCCTCAAGCACGCTTGCGTGCGTTTCCAGCAACTGACCTCCCCCGCTGCCGCCAAGGCCGTGGAAGACACTGCGTTCTATCGCTCGGCGGTATTGCTGTCGCGCAATGACGTGGGCTTCAGCACCGAACAGTTCAGCGCGCCATTGGCCGACTTCCATGCCGTCAACCAGCAGCGCTTGCAGACCTTCCCCGACAACCTGCTGGCCACCGCCACCCATGACCACAAGCGCGGCGAGGACACCCGCGCGCGCCTGGCGGTGTTGAGTGAATGCGCGCCGTGGTTTGTTGAGCAGGTGGAACACTGGCGCACCCTGGCCGCCCCGTTACGGACCGACACTGCGCCCTCACCGGGTGATGAATTGATCCTCTATCAAGTCTTGCTCGGCAGTTGGCCGCTGGATCAGGGCACCGACTTTGACGGCTACCAGCAGCGCCTGTGGCAGTGGCAACAAAAGGCCCTGCGCGAAGCCAAGTTGCAGAGCAGCTGGAGCGCGCCCAACGAAGCCTATGAACAAGGTGTCGAAGCATTCCTTTCACGGCTATTGCTCAGTGAAGAAGGCCACGCACTACGCACCGCCATTGGCAATGCCGCTCAGGCGATTGCCCCGGCCGGCGCGCTGAATGGCCTGGCGCAATCCTTGCTTCGCATGACCGTACCGGGTGTACCGGACTTGTACCAGGGCGATGAGTTCTGGGACTTCAGCCTGGTCGACCCGGACAACCGCCGCCCGGTGGATTACAGCGCACGGCAACAGGCGCTGGCGACCCCACCGGACATCGGCGAACTGTTGTTCAACTGGCGCGACGGGCGTATCAAACAGGCGTTGATTGCCCAGGTGCTGGCCTTGCGCAAGGCCCAGCCTGACCTGTTCCGCAGCGGCACCTACACGCCGCTGGAAGTGGTCGGCGCACACGCCGAACGGGTGGTCGCATTCAGCCGCGAACATCACGGTAAACGCTTGCTGATGGTGGTGCCACGCTGGCCCCATTACCTGCTTGAAAACGGTGTGCATCCCCAGATCAACGCGCAGGTTTGGGGCGATACACGGGTGAAATTACCGTTCGCCGCCACAACGCAAAACTGGAAGGGACTTTTTCATACAGGCGCAGTCACACCAGACAAGGAGCTGTTGGTTAGCGCTGCCCTGGGGGATTTCCCGGTCAATGTCTTTATCAATCCTGATGATCAAGAAAGCTGAAAATTTTCTGTGAGGAGCATTGTGATGAGTACTGAAGACAAACGCATACGCGAACTGGCGCATCAGATCTGGGAGTCCGAGGGCAAACCCCATGGTGAAGATGCACGCCACTGGGAGATGGCGCGCAAACTGGCAGAAGCCGAAGCGCTGACGCCGAGCAAGCCCAAGGCAGCCGCCAAGCCCAAGGCCAGCGCCCCCAAGCCGCCGGCGAAAGCCAAACCCGCGGCACCTGCGGCCAGCAAGCCGGCGCCACCGGCCGCTAAAAAACCACCGGCGCCCAAAAAGCCCAAGCCTTGACCCCTCGCCTCTTGTCGGCGCTGTCGGCAAGAGGTGATTTCACCTTCCAGACTCTCAGCTGAAATTTCGTCAGCACGGCCGCGTTCGGCCCGAAAAAAGACCCTTGCAGGAGCAACTCAATGAGCAAACCCGATAAAACCCCTTCGACGCCGGGCAGCGAGCCGTCGCGGATTCGTGAAGGTTTGCCCTTCCCCCTCGGCGCCACCTGGGACGGCCTGGGTGTCAACTTTGCCTTGTTCTCGGCCAACGCGACCAAGGTCGAACTGTGCCTGTTCGATGATTCCGGCGAAGTCGAGCTGGAGCGCATCGAACTGCCCGAATACACCGACGAAACCTTCCATGGCTACCTGCCCGACGCCCATCCAGGGCTGATTTACGGCTATCGCGTATACGGTGCGTATGACCCCGCCAACGGCCACCGTTTCAACCACAACAAATTGCTGATCGACCCCTACGCCAAGCAATTGGTGGGCGAGCTGAAATGGTCCGAGGCGTTGTTCGGCTACACCATCGGCCACCCGGACGACGACCTCAGTTTCGATGAACGCGACAGCGCACCCTTCGTGCCCAAATGCAAAGTCATTGACCCGGCACACACCTGGGGCAACGACCAGCCGGTGCGCGTGCCGTGGGATCGCACCATCATCTACGAGACCCATCTGCGCGGCATCAGCATGCGCCACCCTTCCGTGGGCGAATCCGTGCGCGGCACCTGCGCCGGCTTGATGGAAGACGACGTGCTCAAGCACATCCGCCAGTTGGGCGTGTCGTCGGTCGAGCTGCTGCCCGTGCATGCCTTCGTCAATGACCAGCACTTGCTGCAAAAAGGCATGACCAACTATTGGGGCTACAACAGCATCGCGTTTTTCGCCCCCGACCCGCGCTACCTGGCCAGCGGCAAGATCGCCGAGTTCAAGGAGATGGTCGCGCACCTGCATGAGCAGAAGCTCGAGGTGATCCTCGACGTGGTCTACAACCACACTGCCGAAGGCAACGAGCGCGGCCCGACCCTGTCCATGCGTGGTATCGACAACGCTTCCTACTATCGGCTGATGCCGGATGACAAGCGTTTCTACATCAACGATTCCGGCACCGGCAACACCCTGGACTTGAGCCATCCGTGCGTATTGCAGATGGTCACCGACTCCCTGCGTTACTGGGCCAATGAGATGCACGTCGACGGGTTCCGCTTCGACTTGGCAACCATTCTTGGCCGTTACCGCGATGGTTTCGACGAGCGCCACAGCTTCCTCGTTGCCTGCCGCCAGGACCCGGTATTGCGCCAGCTCAAACTGATCGCCGAACCCTGGGACTGCGGCCCCGGCGGCTATCAGGTGGGCAACTTCCCACCGGGCTGGGTCGAATGGAACGACCGCTTCCGCGACACCGTGCGGGCCTTCTGGAAAGGCGATGACGGCCAACTGGCGGACTTTGCCGGGCGCATGACCGCCTCCGGCGAGATGTTCAACCATCGTGGCCGCCGTCCTTACAGTTCGGTGAACTTCATCACCGCCCACGACGGTTTCACCCTGCACGATCTGGTGTCCTACAACGACAAGCACAACGAGGCCAACGACGAAAACAACCAGGACGGCAGCAATAACAACCTGTCCTGGAACCATGGCGTCGAAGGGCCGACCGACGACCCGGAAATCAACGCGCTGCGCCTGCGTCAGATGCGCAACTTCTTCGCCACTTTGCTGTTGGCCCAAGGTACGCCGATGATCGTGGCCGGTGATGAGTTCGCCCGCACCCAGCACGGCAACAACAACGCCTATTGCCAGGACAGCGAGATCGGCTGGGTCAACTGGGACCTGGATGATGACGGCAAAGCCCTGCTCAAGTTTGTGAAACGCTTGATCAAATTGCGCCTGGCCTACCCGATCCTGCGTCGTGGCCGCTTCCTGGTAGGCGACTACAACGAAGACATTGGCGTGAAGGACGTCACCTGGCTCGCGCCGGATGGCAATGAGATGACCACCGAACAGTGGCAAGACAGTCATGGCCGCTGCCTGGGCATGTTGATGGATGGCCGCGCCCAGGAAACCGGGATTCGTCGTGCCGGCGCCGATGCGACGTTGTTGCTGGTGGTCAATGCCCACCACGACATGGTCAATTTCCGCCTGCCGCCGGTGCCCGAGGGCGAGTTCTGGACTTGCATGCTCGACACCAACTCCCCGGCAGTCCGTGGCCAGGAACGCTTTGATTTCGATCATGAGTACGCGGTGACTGGCCGCTCGCTGCTGCTGTTCGAATTGCAGCGTGAAGACGAGGTGTGAAATGGCACTGCATGGATTCCTTCAAGGCTACCGGGGCTATGCGGACACGCAAGCCCTGGGCGCGGCCCTGAAGGCGCTTCAGGAGGAAGGCCTGGACCAACTGCCCTTGCCGGGCAGCGGTCAGACATTGGCGCGGTTCAGCCGCTTGGCACAGGTGGCAGGCCATGACCTGCGCCTGTGCAAGTTGTTCGAAGGCCACACCGACGCCTTGGCGATCATCGCCGAACTCAACAGTCCGTTGCCGCCCTTGGGCAGCATTTGGGGCATGTGGGCGGCGGAGCCACCCACCGCCAAGGTACGCGTCTTCAACGACGGCCAGCGTTTGAAGGTGCAAGGGCGTAAAGCCTGGTGTTCCGGTGCGGCGGTGGTCAGCCATGGCTTGCTGACGGCCTGGGACGAAGAAGACCGCCAGCAACTGGTGGCAGTGCCTATGGATCAACCGGGCGTCGTCGTCACGGACGAAGGCTGGAACGCCGTGGGCATGGCCGCCACCGGCAGTGTGGAAATCGTGTTTGACCAGGCCTGGGGGCTGGCCGTGGGCGGACCCGGTGATTACCTGGCTCGGCCCGGATTCTGGCAAGGCGGCATTGGCATTGCTGCCTGCTGGTATGGCGCGGCGCAACGCCTGGCGGAAGTCTTGCGTGAGCAGTGCAGCAAACGCCCCGAACCCCACGCCCTCGCCCACCTCGGCGCAGTCGACAGCGCACTCAACAGCGCCGCCTGTGTACTGCGCGCCAGCGCGGAACAGGTCGATCGAGAACCCAGGGCCAATGCCAGGGAGTTGGCGCAACAGACTCGGGCGTGCATCGAAGACACCGTCGAACAGGTGATGCGCCACGTGGGTCGGGCCGTCGGTGCGGGGCCCTATTGCAAGGATCCGCATTTCGCCCAGTTGATGGCGGACTTGCCGGTGTATATGCGCCAGAGTCACGCCGAACGCGACTTGGCCGGCCTTGGCGAGTTGGTCGCCGGCGAACCCACAGGGAGGTGGCAGTTATGAAACCCAATCCAATCGTTGGCCAAGGCACGCCGCTGCATCGCTGGCAGGCGTCGCCGAAGATGGCCGAGCTGCCGCCGATCAGCGTTGAGCAGTTGGTGCCCGAAGGCTATCGGGCGGTGATCGTCGCCCCCCATCCGGATGATGAAGTGTTGGGGTGTGGTGGCTTGATGCAGGGGCTCGCGGCACTCGGCCGGGCCATCCAGCTGATTTCAGTCACCGATGGCAGCGCCAGTCATCCGGGCTCGCGGCGTTGGCCGGTTGAGCGTTTGAGTGTGGTGCGCCCGCAGGAATCGGCCCAGGCCCTGCATCGTCTTGGCTTGCCGCTGCACAGCCTGAAATGGCTGCGGGCCGGGTTTGCCGACAGTCAGGTGGCGGCGCGGGAAGATGAACTCGCGGCGTTCATCCAGCGTTACCTCAAACCCACCGACGTGGTGTTTACCACTTGGCGCGAAGATGGGCATTGCGACCACGAAGCCGTCGGTCGTGCCAGCGCCAAGGCAGCCTCGGCTGTAGGCGCAACCCTGTACGAACTGCCGGTATGGACCTGGCACTGGGCAACGCCCGAAGACAACCAAGTGCCCTGGCATCGCGCCCGCAAGATCCCATTGACCTGTGAAGCGGTCGCCCGCAAACGCCACGCCATCCATGCCTTCGCCAGCCAGTTGGAGGGCGACCCGCAGATCGGCCTGGCGCCGGTACTGGCACCCTACGTGGTGGAGCGCCTGCTGCAGCCCTTCGAAGTGGTATTCGTATGAGCGTAGCTACGCCGTATTTCGACCAATTGTTCGCCGAAAATGATGACCCCTGGGCCTTTCGCCAACGCTGGTACGAACGCCGTAAACGCGCGTTGACCCTGGCCCTACTCACACGACCACGTTATGCCTCGGCGTTCGAGCCCGGATGCGCCAATGGCGAGCTGAGCTTCGAACTGGCGCCCCGCTGTGACCGCCTGCTGTGCTGCGACACGGCTTCGGCCGCCGTAGCCTTGGCGCGCAGTCGTTTGCAGGGCTTTCCCCAGGCTCAGGTGCAGCAAAGCCGCTTGCCCGAACAGTGGCCCACGGGCCGGTTCGAGCTAATTGTATTGAGCGAGCTGTGTTACTACCTCGATGCCGACGACCTGTGCCGGTTGATCGAACGCGTGCGCACCTCGTTGACCGACGACGGCCAGGTGCTGGCCTGCCATTGGCGCCCGCCTATCGAAGGTTGCCCGCAAACGGCCGAGCAGGTGCATGCCCTGCTTCAGGAGCGGCTGGATATGCCTCGCGTGACCAGCCACCACGAACACGACTTCCTGCTCGACCTGTGGAGCCGCGACGGCACTTCGGTCGCCACCCTTGAGGGCCTGCGATGATCGGCATTCTGATCCCGGTACACAACGAAGAGGCCCTGCTGGGCGACTGCCTGAGAGCGGCACTGATCGCGGCCAGTCATCCGGGTTTATTCGGCGAAGCCGTGACTGTCTTGGTGGTACTCGACAGTTGCAGCGATGCAAGTGCCGCCATTGCCCAGGCCTATCCCGTGCAATGGCTTGAAGCCCAGGCACGCAATGTCGGGCATGTTCGAGGCGTGGGTGCGCGGCATCTGCTCAACCAGGGCGCCCGCTGGATTTCGTGCACCGATGCCGACAGCCGCGTGGCGCCTGATTGGCTGGTGGCCCAGTTGGCACTGGGGGCCGACGCAGTATGCGGCACCGTCACCGTGGACGCCTGGAGCGAAGGCTTCGACCCGGCTGCGCAGATTCGCTACAACCAGGGTTACGAGGCGCGAGACGGCCATCGACACATCCATGGTGCCAACTTGGGCGTGAGCGCAGGCGCTTATGTGCGCGCGGGTGGTTTCGAGCCCCTGGCGTGCCATGAGGATGTGCAACTGGTGCGTAACCTGGAGCTGTGCGGCGCCTCCATCGCCTGGAGCCACAGCCCGCAAGTGATCACCAGTGCGCGCCTGGATGCTCGCGCACAGGGCGGTTTCGGCGATTACTTGAAGAGCTTGATGCACGCCACTTGAAAAAAACGACGTTGCCGAATGTAAAACCGACCAATCCTTGTCTATGCTGATGACGCCTTGCTGGCGTTCCAGGGTTGGGGCGTCATGCAGCCACTGCGGCGGAGCCTGTGGTGGATAAAAGAGTGTCGTCCCGTCAACGGGCCACGACCCAGCATCAATCGACAAGGATGTGACACCCCATGAAGCTTGCTTCCTTAAGCGACGGCCGTAGCGGCCCTGCGCAAATCTGGAACAGCGCCCCGCAGCTGGCGCAAATTCCCCCGATCACCTCGTCCTCACTGGTGCCGCCTGGCGCACGCGTGGTCATCATCGCGCCCCACCCCGGCGACGAAGTGCTGGCCTGCGGGGGCCTGCTGCAACTGCTCAGTACCTTGGAGCATCCCCTGCAACTCATCTCCATCACGGATGGCAGCGCCAGTCACCCAGGGTCCAACGTCTGGCCGGCCAGCCGCCTGAGCGTGGTGCGGCCCCAGGAAAGCGTCGAGGCCATGCGCCGCCTGGGCATGCCCCTGCACAGTTTGAAGTGGATCCGCGGTGGGTTCTGTGACGACGCCCTCGCCAGCCGCGAGCCGCAACTGAGCCAATTCATTGCACGCTACTTGCTACCGGGCGATGTGGTGTTCAGCACGTGGCGTAACGACGGCAATGACGATCACGACACTGTTGGCCGTGCCAGCGCCAATGCCTGCTGCCTGGTGGGCGCGCAACTGTATGAGCTACCTATCTGGGCCTGGCACTGGCCTGCCCGCGAAGGCGCGATCATCCCCTGGCAACGGGCACGCAAGGTGCGGCTGGACACCTGGACCGTGGCGCGCAAGCTTCACGCCGCCCATGCCTATGCCAGCCAATTGGCCGGCGACCCGGCCATCGGTCTGGCGCCCATGCTGGCCCAGGTGCTGCTGGAGAGAATGCGCGAACCCTATGAGATCGTGCTGTCGTAGTGCCCAACTCGTCCATACCTGTCAGTTCTCACAGTAGCGGCTCGGGGAATGTGTGGCTAAAGTGAAAAAGCGCTGCACCGGTTCAGGTGCAGTCGAGAAAGCCATGCCAACCCTTTGCATTGGCCGGTGTTTTCAGAAACAGGTAACCCGCTGTCCCTGATCCGTATCGCGCGTCACGTTGTCATGGTCTGGCCCGCACCGGCTTTTGCAGGTGCCGGGGCAACGCTCCCCTCGAACGAGGACGGATCATGCGCGCACAGACACTTGCCTGGATTTATCTTTTCGCCCTGACGGCGTGGCCGCTTGCCTCTTATGGAGCCTGCACCGTAAACATTACCGCCGGCAACGACACCTCCACCTGCACTAGCGCAACGGCGCCAGGCTTTACCGACACGGGCGGCAGTAACACGCTCGACATCACCGCGACGGGGCGGATTTCGGGCAACGTGACCTTTGGTGCCGGCAATGATCTTGTGGACGTGAACGGGCCCAGCGCGGGGATCGATGGCAACCTCGACCAAGGCGACGGCGCCAATATCTTCAGGCTCAACCTCGGAAGTATTACCGGCTCGGTGACACAAGGCGCGGGCACGGACGTTGTGCAGATATCGGGGGGGCAGGCCGGGGCGGTGCGCCAAGGCGTCGGCATCGACAACTTCTCCATGAGCGGCGGCACCCTCTTGCTGCTGGAGCAAGGCGACGGCCTGGACGATTTCTTCATGAGCGGCGGTACGATCACCGGGGCATTCGAAGACGGAGACCGCGCCAAGATGACCGGCGGCAGCATTGGCCGCGTCGATATGAAACTCGATAACAACGTCTTTGATATGTCGGGCGGGCGCATCATCGGCAACCTGGTGACGGGGTTTGGCAACGACACCATCCTGATCTCGGGCACAGCGTTCGTGGGTGGCAATATCAGTGTCAGCGGCGGCGATGATCACGTGACCGTGTCGGGTGGCGAAGTCAATGGGCAGATTCTGCTCAGTTTTGGCGACGACAGCTTCATCTGGACGGGCGGCAACCTGCATTCGTCCGTGCTGATGGGCGCGGGTGACGATACGGCATTGCTGAAAAACCTGGTCAATTCGCAACTGGCGGCAGCACAACTGATCGATGGCGGCCTGGGTAACGATACGCTGACCCTGGACAACACTCAGGCGGGTAATCCGAGCCTGCTTCCAAATTGGGAAACCCTGCAGCTGGACAACGGTTCACAGCTGACATTGGGCGGCACCTTGACCCTGGGTGACAGCGGTACAGGCACGGGTGTGCTGAATGTGGATGGCACCAGTGAACTGCTAGTGGGCACGGGGCTGATCACCTCATTCACCGCCGGACAACGGGTCGACGTCAACAACAGCGGTGTCATCAACATGACCACAGGCAGTTCAAGCACCAACGACACCCTGATCATCAATGGCAACTACACCGGTAACGCAGGTGTGCTCGCACTGCAAACAGCACTAGGCAATGACAGTTCTGCCAGCGACAGACTGATCGTCAACCAGGGCGTAATCAGCGGCACGACAGCCATCCAAATCACTAACCTGGGAGGCATCGGCGCCGCCACGACTGCGGACGGTATCAGAGTGGTCGACGCACAAAATGGGGCAACCAGCGCCAGCACTGCGTTTTCATTGAACGGGACAGCGGCGGCAGGCCCTTACAACTATTACCTGTATCACGGCGGGGTCAGTGCAGGCACCCAGGACAGTTGGTTCCTGCGCTCGGAAGCCCCCGTGGAAGCGCCGGTTACCCCGCTGCCCGCGCCGGGCAGTCCGCCGCTGCCAACCGCAACGATCCGGCCAGTGCCCTTCATTCGCCAGGAAGTCTCACTCGCTGCAACGGTCTACCCGGCGGCCCAGCACCTGGTACGCAATGCACTCGGGACGTTTCACGAGCGCTTGGGTGAACAAGGCCGGCAGCGAGAAACGGGGGCATTCCCGACGGGTTGGGCACGGGTCTACGGCGGCAGTAGCCGTCAGGCGTTTGCCGGGGATTTAAACACCTCGCTGGATAGCTCGATCAATGGCTATCAAGTCGGCACGTCCCTTGTATCAAGGACCACCGAGGCCGGAGCTACCCAGCATCTGGGCGTTTTGGCAGGGCAGAGCCGACTCAGGGGCAAGGTCAAAGGGCTCATCGATGGCCAGCCTGACCGGGAAGCCGGCGACACCACCTTACGCGGCGCCAGCCTGGGGCTGTCCGCGACCCACATCTGGCAGAACAATGCCTATGCGGACGTGGTCTTGATGGGCACCCGGCTCAGTGGCAACAACGAGTCGGACCGAGGCATAAAGATGAAGACCCAGGGCCACGATCTGGCGCTGTCGGTAGAGGTCGGTAAACCGTTTGCGATCACCCCGACCTGGAACATCGAACCTCAGTTACAAATGATCTGGAACCGCACCCGGCTCGATAGCCAGAGGGACCTGTTCTCCAAGGTGTCCTATGACACGGATTCACAGCTCACCGCCCGTGTGGGCGTGCGCGCCAGTGGCAACTACCTCGTTCACAACCTGCCCGTCAGCCCCTACGTTCGGGCAAACGTCTGGCATAGCCCGCAAGGCAAAAGCACGGTGACCTTCAACACCGTGGATTTTGCTACCGAACAAAAATCCACCACGTTGGATCTCAGCCTTGGCGCAACCGCCGCGATTGCACCCGGCGTTGACCTCTACGCAGAAGTGAGCCACAGCCAGAACCTCGATAGCCTTGACCTTAGCGGCACACGGGGCACGCTCGGGTTGAGGGTGGATTTCTAGGCCGGGGTTTGTATCGCAGTGTGTACAGGGCCCGTCGCGATACACCGTCTTTAACTCAACGCACTTCCTGAAACAGGCCAGATACAGCGCAGCGTTCAACTGGGCTCCAGGCACACATCCAGCCACAGGAGGCTCGCCATGCACGCTCAGTTGAATCGCCGCTTCAAACGCCACGCCCTTTCCCTGGTCTTTGCCCTGCTGCCGCTGGGCGCAATAAGCGTGGCCCACGCTGAAATGCCCGAAGCGCCCACTCGGGCCGTCGCCAGCAGCCAAACTGCCTTCGGCGCACTCAAGCACGTCAAGGCCGGTCTGCTGGACGTGGCCTACGCTGAAGTCGGCCCGGCCACGGGACCGGCGGTGATCCTGCTGCACGGCTGGCCCTATGACATCGACAGCTACGCCCAGGTCGCCCCACTGCTGGCAGCCAAGGGTTATCGCGTATTGATCCCCTACGCCCGGGGTTACGGCGACACCCATTTCCTTTCGGATAAAACCCTGCGCAACGGCCAACCGGCGGCACTGGCCAGTGACGTGATCGACTTCATGGACGCGCTGAAGATCAAGCAAGCCGTACTGGGCGGCTACGACTGGGGCGCACGTTCGGCGGACATCGTTTCGGCGTTGTGGCCGGAGCGGGTCAAGGCGCTGGTGTCGGTCAGCGGTTACCTGATCGGCAACCAGGCGGCGGGCAAGAATCCTTTGCCGCCCAAGGCCGAACTGCAATGGTGGTATCAGTTCTACTTCGCCACCGAGCGCGGTGCCGCCGGTTACCAGAAAAACACCCATGACTTCGCCAAGCTGATCTGGCAACTGGCGTCGCCGCAATGGAAGTTCGACGATGCCACCTTTGACCGCAGCGCCAAGGGCCTGGAGAACCCGGACCACGTCGCGATCACCGTGTTCAATTACCGCTGGCGCCTGGGCCTGGTCCAGGGTGAAACACAGTACGACCCACTGGAGCAGAAACTCGCCCAGGCACCGTCAATTGGCGTGCCGACCATCACCCTCGAAGGCGACGCCAACGGCGCGCCGCACCCGCAGCCTGAAGATTACGCCAAACGTTTTACCGGTAAATATGAGTTCCGTCTGATCAATGGCGACGTGGGCCACAACCTGCCCCAGGAAGCGCCCGAGGCGTTTGCCAAGGCGGTCATTGATGCGGATCACTTGTGACCGAGTGCAGCGTCTTCATCCAATGGCCGCCCTTGAAGCGTGAAAATGGGTAGGCAATCCCCAGCCAGATAAACCAGGCCGGCATCACGCACAGCGCCAAGCGTGTATCCGGCCGCAACGCCAGCAGACCCAGCACAAACGCGAGGAAACCCAGGGAAAACCAGGCCATCGTCACGCCACCGGGCATCTTGTAGGTGGACTTGGCATGCAGATCCGGACGTTTCTTGCGGTAGGCGATGTAGGACGCCAGGATTGTCGACCAGGTGAAAATCACCAGGATCGCCGATACCGTCGACACGATGGTGAAGGCGGTCATCACCTCCGGCACCACAAACAGCAACACTAGCCCCAGCAGCATCAGCAGCGTCGTAAACGCCAGGCTGATAAACGGCACGCTGCTCTTCGACAAGCGCCGAAAAATTCCCGGTGCATCCCCCAGGTCAGCCAGGCCGAACAACATACGGCTGGCGGAAAACACCCCGCTGTTGGCCGACGACGCCGCCGAGGTCAGCACCACGAAATTGACAATGCCCGCCGCCGCCGGAAAACCCGCCACCAGGAACAACTCAACGAACGGGCTTTTGCTCGGCGAGACTTGCTGCCATGAGGTCACCGCGATGATGCACGCCAGGGCCAGCACGTAAAACAGGATGATACGCAGCGGAATCGAATTGATCGCCTTGGGCAGCGTCTTCTCCGGCGCGCGGGTTTCGGCGGCAGCGGTGCCGATCAACTCGGTACCGGCAAAAGAAAAAATCGCCATCTGGAACCCGGCGAAGAAACCGAACAAACCATTGGGGAACGCGGCCTGTTTGTCCAATAAATGGGTCAGCGACGCAGTGACTCCCGTGGGCGAGACAAACGAACTGGCAATCAGCACCACACTCACACCGATCAAGGTCAGCACGGCAATGAGCTTGATGATCGCGAACCAGAATTCCACTTCGCCAAACAACTTGACCGTCAGCACATTCAACGCGAACAGCGTGAGCAGCATGCCCACTGCCGGCATCCAGGCTGGCACATGGGGAAACCAGTACTGGAAGAAGCCACCGACCACCACCGCATCCCCCACCACCGCCACGCTCCAGCTCAACCAATATGACCAGCCGAGAAAGAACGCCGCACGCGGCCCCAGGTAGGCGCCGGCAAAGTCGGCGAAGCTTTTGAAGTTCAGGTTGGACAGCAGCAGTTCGCCCATGGCGCGCATCACGAAATACACGAACAGCCCGATGATCATGTAGATCAGGATGATCGAAGTGCCGGACAGCGCAATGATCTTGCCGGAGCCCATGAACAGGCCGGTGCCGATTGCACCGCCCATGGCCATCAATTGGATATGGCGGTTGCTCAGGGTGCGTTGCAACGCAGGCTTTTCATAAAGCCCGGACGTGGTTGTTTTCATCACAAAACCTCTTGTTATGTTTTTGAGTTTTGGCAGAAGAAAAGTCGACGGGTTGTTGTTATTGGCTGTTGCTTTCGAAACCGTGCAGCACGTTGACGGCGTTGATGCCGATTTCATCGACCATGTAGCCGCCTTCCATCACGAACAGAGTGGGCACGCCGACGCTGGCAATGATTTCGCCCATGCCGAGGAAGTCCTGGCTGTCGAGGAGGAAGTGGCTGATGGGGTCGTCCTTGAAGGTATCGACCCCCAGGGAGATCACCAGCACCTCGGGCGCGAAGTCGCGCAGTTGCTGGCACGCATTGATCAAGGCGATTTGGTAGTGCGCCCAGGTGGTGTTTTTCGGCAACGGATAATTCAGGTTGAAGCCCTCCCCAGCGCCCGCACCGCGTTCACTGGCCGCACCGGAAAAGTACGGGTAAGAGACTGCCGGGTCGCCATGCAGGGAGATGAACAGCACGTCTGGGCGGTCGTAGAAAATGTTCTGCGTGCCGTTGCCGTGGTGGAAATCCACATCCAGTATCGCCACGCGCTTGGCGCCTTGGGTAATGGCTTGCTCGGCGGCAATCGCGGCGTTGTTGAGGTAGCAATAACCGCCCATGTATTCGCGGGCTGCGTGGTGGCCCGGCGGGCGGCACAGGGCGAAGGCGCTGTGATGGCCCTCGTCGATCAGCGCCAGGCCGGTCAAGGCGATGTCCGCGCTGGTTTTGACCGCCTCCCAGGTGGTGCGGGTAATCGGCGAGCCGGCGTCCATCGCGTAGAAACCAAGCTTGCCGTCGATGAACTCCGGGACTTGATGGTTCGCCAAGTCACGCACCGGCCACACCAGGGGCAACGCGTCATGGCTGCGGCCAATGGCGGTCCATTCGGCCCAGGCGGTTTCGAGGAACGCTACGTAGCGCTCGCTGTGGGCATTGACGTAACAGGCCCGATCGAAGCGGCGCGGTGTGACGATATCGCCCAGGCCCACCTGCCTGACCCGGTCACGCACCGTGTCGGCGCGGCTCGGTTGTTCGAATGAAGGTTTGAGCACGCCGTCCTTCAGTTCAGTGCCGTGGTGCAAACGGTGGGCTTCGCTAAAAACAGTCAACATGGGTGGGCATCCGCCAGTAAAAGACAGGGTCTATTTTGTTCTGGCAACCTGGGGTTTTCTTTGCTTTTACTTACGGCACTGTTAGTTTTATCGGGAATATTTACCTCTGTGGCGCACAATTATGAAAAATAAAACCAGACAGGTCGCTCTTGATGACACCGATCTCGCCATCCTCGCTTTGTTGCAGGAAGACGCCAGTATTTCCAACGCGCAGTTGAGCGAACGCCTGTCACTGAGTCTCACCCCCTGCTGGCGTCGGCGCAAACGCCTGGAGGAAGAAGGCGTGATCAAGGATTACCAGGCCAACCTCGACCGCAAGATGCTCGGACTGGACATCATGGCGTTCGTCCATGTGCGTTTCGCGATCCACACCGATCACGCGCCGGATGCGTTTGAAGCCGTGGTGAAGGAGCTGCCGCAGGTGCTGTCCTGCCACAAGATCACCGGGGATGCGGATTACCTGTTGCAGGTCCTCGCGCAAGACCTGGACAGCTACAGCGAGTTTGTCGAGAGCGTGTTGCGACGGCAGTTGGGGATTGCGTCGATTCAGTCGAGTCTGGCGCTGAGGGAAGTCAAGGCGACCAGTCGGGTGGCGATTCCACAAGGCGAGACCCCATAAGCAGGTGCCGGTAAATAACAGGTGCGTCCTTTCGTCAAGTTGATGGCAAAATGCCCTTTTTCCCGCACTCATGGAGCGATTGTGACGCTAGTTCTTGCTACCCCTGACACCACCCTCCCCTCAGATCTCCCAGCGCAGTTCCGCTTCTTTAAACGCCTCGGGATGTTCGTACTGGCGGCACTGATCTTTGTGCTGGCCCCGGTACCCGGATTCCTGCTGGTGCCGCCAGCGATGCAGAGCTACCTCATGTTTGCCATCACCAGTGGTCCGATCGCGTTATTGCTGTCCGCCCTGTTCGTTGTGCAACACCGAAAAAACCTGTCCGCAACGTTTTACGGTCACCACATCCGTCAGACATTACGTCTCGGCGCCATAGGCCTTATCGGCGCCTATTTGCTCAGCGGATTGCTCGTCATTGTGATGGGGCAGCCGCGAGAAGCGTTTATGGCGGACCTGCTGAGTGGCCTGACGCAGGGACAGATTCTGTTCAAATTGGCCTCCTTGCTGATCCTTCCGGCCATTGCCGAAGAGTTGATGATTCGTCACTACCTGCTGCGCCTGTTTCCCTACCAGCGCAGCGTGATCTGGAAATGGATAGCGGTGGTCGCTACTTCGCTGTTGTTCGCCATCATCCATACCCAGTACGACAGTTGGACCACCCTGGCACTGATCTTTGTCGTGGGCTGCCTGTTTGCATGGGTGCGAATTGTCAGTGGTGGTTTGCTGGTGCCCATCCTGCTGCACATGCTGGCCGAAGTGGTTGCGGCAAGCCTGGATTGGACCTGGGCTTGGGCTGGTTTTTACAGTTGAGTCAACCCAACACATGCTTTGGGCGCACGGCCAATGTGTGCGCCCATACTCGTAGTTAGTGGCAAAACGCCGCGCCTCTAGATGTGAAAAAATCATTAACCAATTCTCTTTTAAGGCTTTTTCCCACACGTTCAATCTGCCACACTGATGCGAATAATTATCAACACCTTTATTATTCGCCAGGGACGGCATTCGGGGAGAGTCAGTTCCATGTCTGTGCAACAACACGGCGGCAAAGGTTTTTCACCCAGTCTGATGGCGTTGGCGGTCTGTCTTGCAAGTTCACCTGCGGCCTTTGCCGCCGAGACCCAGGCACCCGCCGCTACCCTTGAACTGGGGGCCACGCAAATCTCCGGCGAAGCGCAACTGGGCGAAACCACCGAAGGCACGCAGTCCTACACCACCGGCGCGATGAAAACCGCGACCAAGCTGCCGTTGACCATGCGTGAAACCCCGCAGGCCGTTACCGTCATTACGCGCCAACGCATGGATGATCAGGCGATGACCAGCATCAATGATGTGGTCAAAGCCACGCCCGGTCTGTTCCTCAACTTCTCCAGCGGTCCTGGCCGGCAGTCCTATACGTCCCGCGGTTTCGACATCGACAACCTGATGTACGACGGCATCCCCACCGGCTATAACGGCGTCTCCGTAGGCTCTCAGCCGAACCTGGCGATGTTCGATCGCGTCGAGATCGTGCGCGGCGCCACTGGCCTGATAACCGGCGCGGGTAACCCTTCGGCGGCCATCAACCTGGTACGCAAGCGGCCACTGGACGAACAAAAAGTCACCCTCACCGGCGCCGCCGGCAGTTGGGACGACTACCGTGGCGAACTCGACGCCTCCAGCCCCCTCAACGACAGTGGCACCTGGCGCGGCCGGGTCGTCACGTCCTACCGCGATGCCAACAGTTTCATCGACAACGCCGAGGAATATCACGGCCTGTTCTATGCCGTCACCGAAGCCGACCTGAGCGAAGACACCACCCTGACGCTCGGTTTCTCGAACCAGAAAGACAAGACCAACTACTTCTGGGGTTCGTCGATGGTCGGCCAGGATGGTCATCACCTGAACCTGCCACGGTCCTACAATCCAGGCACTGACTGGGAGAACAAAGACCAGGAGGTCAACACGGTATTCGCTGAACTGCGCCAGCAACTGGCCAACGACTGGAAACTGCAAGTCAACGCCAACTACGCCGAACAGAACGCATTGTTCTCCGGCTCGTACCAGTCACGCTGGGTCAATAACACGCTGGCGCGCACCGTCTACCAGGCGGCCTACGATGAAAACCAGGCAGGCGTCGACGCCTTCGCCAGCGGCCCCTTCCAAGCGTTCGGACGTACCCATGAACTGGTCGTGGGCGCCAGCCGACGCATCTACGACATGACCACCCACAACTACAGCCCCTACAACCTCAACTGGCCGCTCGCCGCGGGCAAACCGGACTTCGTCCACACCACCAATGACCGTGATGTCACCACCCAGGATGGTGTCTACATCACCACGCGCCTGAACCTGGCCGACCCTTTGAAGCTCATCCTCGGCGGGCGCCTGGACTGGTATGACTACGATGCCCATGGCGGTGCCGACAACTCCGGCGACTACAAGGTCACGCGTAACCTCACCCGCTACGCCGGCCTGATCTACGACCTGGACGACCATCACTCGGTGTATGTCAGCTACAGCGACATCTTTACGCCGCAAAGCGCCAAGGACACCTCCGGCAACCCCGTCAAGCCGATTGTCGGCAAGAACTATGAAGTGGGCATCAAGGGCGAATACCTCGGCGGTGCGCTGAATGCGAGCGTGGCGCTGTTCCGCGTCGACCAGGAAAACCGCGCAGTGGATGTGGTCGTGCCTAACTGTCCGCAGGCCAGCTGCTCCGAAGCCTCAGGCGAAATCCGCAGCCAGGGTATCGACTTCGAACTGCAAGGCGCCCTGACCGAGAACTGGCAGGTCGGCGGTGGCTACACCTACGCGCGTACCCACACCATCAAGGATCAAGCCAACCCGCAGAACGTCAACCAGCAGTTCGACACCGACACCCCGGAACACCTGTTCAAACTGACCACTAACTACCACTTCCAGGGCGCCCTGCAAAAACTCCGCGTGGGCGGCAACGTCTCCTGGCAGAGCCGCATGTACAACGACTTCAAAGTCGCGGACGGCAGCACCTACCGCCTCAAGCAAGGCGCCTACGCCGTCACCGACCTGATGGCCGGTTACCAGGTCAACCAGCACCTTGACCTGCAACTCAACGCCAACAACATCTTTGACCGTCGCTACTACCAGTCCATCTCCAACTCCGTGAGCTATGGCGGTGATTCCTACGGCACGCCCCGCAACATGATGCTGACTGCCAAATACAGCTTCTGATCGCGATCCGATCAACGGCTACCCGCCCGGGTAGCCGTTCCTCAAGTCCCTCCCCCGCAAGCCGATAACCGTTTGGCATCACTGAATCCTATAAAAACCAAAAACACCTGATTCGCTCCACCCTGCCCTCACTTTGATTCGGCCAGACCACAGGGAGTAAGTGTGAATGCCCACCCGCGCGCGTTTTTTCGAGCACTACCGCAAAGCCGACCGCATCATGCTGGCGTTGATCTGGCTGATGTTTCTGTTTTCCCTGGGCTTGGCCTTCTGGCACGACACCTTGATGCAAGCCGCCATAATCGGCGGCGGCACCAGCGTGGTGCTCACGGCGCTGTACCGTGCCATAGGCGGCACCCGCGTGATGCGCTGCGCCCTCGGCGCAGGCCTCATGGTGATGGCGGCGCTGCACATCAACCAGGCCCAGGGCGTGATCGAATCGCACTTCGGGATTTTCGCGCTGTTGGCGGTGCTGACGTTTTATCGTGACTGGCTGCCGATCCTGGTCGCGGCCGCCACCATCGCCGTGCATCACGTGGTGTTCCATGCCCTGCAACACCAAGGCTTCCCGGTGTTTGTGATGGAACATCACGGCGGCTGGACCATGGTGTTCGTCCACGCGTTCTACGTGGTGATGGAAACCGTCGCCCTGCTCTACCTGGCCGTACACAGCCAGGCTGAAGCGGTCGAAAGCCAGGAAATGCTGGAGAAGATGCGCGCGGTCACCTCCCAATTCAGCGCGCAGACCACCCAAGGTGACGGCAAGGTGCATGTGTCCCTGGCCAAGCGTTTCGACCACTTCCTGCAACAGATCACCCACCTGATCGACGGTGTCGCCCGCGACTCCCACGGCCTCGGCCAACTCGGCCAGGCACTGGCCAGCGCCAGCGGCACCCTGGAAAAAGGCGCACGGCACCAGTTGGCGGAAATCACCCAGATGACCGGCTCGATGCAGCGCATGGAAGACGCCATGGGCCACATCGCCGTGCACGTCGAGCAAGCGGTGGATCACGCCGGCAAGGCCAGCCAACAGATCCTGCGCGGCCAGGAAAGCGTCAGCCGTGCCCAACAGGAAATCACCCAGTTGGCCTCGCGCCTCAACGGCACCCATGAAACCGTGCAGGGCCTGGCCGTGCAAGCCGAGCAGATCGGCAGCGTGCTTGAAGTGATCAACAGCATCGCCAACCAGACCAACCTGCTCGCCCTCAACGCCGCCATCGAAGCCGCCCGCGCCGGCGAGCAAGGCCGTGGCTTCGCCGTGGTCGCCGACGAAGTGCGCAGCCTGGCGCAGCGCACGGCGGTGTCCACCCAGGAAATCAAAACCATCATCGAAGGCCTGCAACACGGCAGCCGCCAGGCCGTCGAAGCCATGCACGACAGCCGCCAAGGCGTGGAGCGTTGCGTGGAAGACAGCCAGGTCGCCGTCGACATGCTGCGCGCCGTGGGCAACGACATTGCGCACATCGACGACCTGAACGGCCGGATCGTGACCACCACCCGCGAGCAGACCACCGCTAACCTGGAGATTGTCGGGCGGTTGCAGTCGGTGCAGAGCATTGCGCAAAGCACCGCCAACGATGTGGAAACCCTGGCGCGCAGCAGTGAGCAGCTACCGCCGATTGCGGTGCGGTTGGATGCGTTGGGACGCAGGTTCCACCCCTAGGCCCAGTAGCCGCCAATCCCATCCCACAGCAGCTTCAGCGCGGTGACGATCAGCAAGCCATAGCAGGCGCGATAGAGTTGGCGCTGATCCAACCGCGCATGCAGCCGCCAGCCCAGCCACACGCCACTGGGCACGGCGAACAGACAGATAAGTGCCAGGCCCAACACGTTGCCGGTCGGCCTGGCAAGGATCAACCAGGGAATCGCCTTGAGCACATTGCCCACGGTGAAAAACAGGCTGGTGGTCCCGGCGTAAAGCTGTTTGCTCAGGCCAAGCGGCAGCAGATACATCGCCAACGGTGGCCCACCGGAATGCGCAACCATGGTGGTGATTCCCGAGGTGACCCCGGCGGCCAAGGCCTTCGGTGTTGAACGCGGCTTCACACTGACGCTGCCCCCGGCCTTGAACCACAGGCCGACAAACACCAGCGTGACCGCTGCCATCACGATGGCTATCGCTCGGTGATCCAGCACGCGAAAAAGCAGGTAGCCAACGCCAATTCCGACCACCAACCCAGGCACCAATACCTTGAGGTCTGGCTTTGACCAGGTTGACGGCTTCCAATAGCGCAGGCCGAACAGGTCCATGGCGATGAACAACGGCGCCAGCAAGCCGCCAGCAGTGATCGGATCCATCACCAGCGACAGCAGCGGAATTCCGACGATGGCAAAGCCGCCGCCGAAGGCGCCTTTCATAAAGCAGATCAAAAAGACCCCGGCAAAGGTCACCAGAATCGTCGTGGTTGTCAGCTCAAGTTCCATGGTGTGCATTCATTTCGCAGCGAAGAGACGTCATAATCTCGCGCATCACCGGCACCGCAAAAAGTACCAGTTTTGAGGTTTTTCCATGGGCCAGTTGTCGAACCCCAGGCGCGGCGCGGAACGCCGCCTCTACACCCAGCTGCGAGCGCAGATAGAGGACGGCACCCTGGTGCCCGACGCCAAGCTGCCCTCCACCCGTGCCATGGCGCAGACGCTAGGGGTCTCGCGCACCACGGTCACCGCCGCCTACGAGCAATTGGCTGCCGAAGGGTTTGTGGTGACCGCCGTGGGCAAGGCCGCCAGGGTTGCAGCCGTTGCCGTTGCGCGCCCTGTCGTTGCCCTGGTGTCCCCGAAGAGCCCGCCACCGGCACTGTCGCGTTATGGGCAGCGGGTTGCCGCCCTCACGCCCTATCACATGGCCTCGCCCTCCGCGCACATCGACTTTCGATACGGAGCAGTCGCATCGCGGGACTTTCCGTCACTGGGCTGGAACCGCGCCTATCGTGCCGAACTGACCAAGCGCCAACCCACCCGGTCTTACGGCCAAGCCCAAGGCGAAGCCGCTTTGCGCCAGGCGTTGCAAGGCTATCTGCGCCGCGCCCGTGGCTTGACCTGCGATGCCGAGCAGATAGTGGTGGTGCACGGCTCCCAGCAAGGGCTCGACCTGTGTGCCCGCTTGCTGCTCAACCCTGACGACGCCTTCATCTTCGAAGATCCCGGCTACCGCATGGCCCGCTATTGCTTCGAGGCGACCGGCGCAACGGCATTGCCCATCCCTGTGGACGCCTCCGGTTTGCAGGCACAGCTGTTGCCGGATAACCCGCGCGCGCGGTTGGCCTACGTCACCCCGTCGCACCAATTCCCGATCGGCGCCGTGCTGTCCATCGCGCGACGCGTCGAACTGCTCAACTGGGCAAACCGCCATCGCGCGTGGATCATCGAGGACGATTACGGTGGCGAGTTCCGTTACGGCCAGCGTCCCATCGACGCCTTGCAATCGATGGATGCCGAGGCGCGCGTGATCTATGTCGGCACCTTTTCCAAAGCACTTTCACCCCAGTTGAGGCTCGGTTACCTGGTGCTGCCGCGCGAACTGGTAGGCGTGTTTCGCGAGGCCAAGCGGTTGACCGATCGCAACGAACCCCGTTGGGAGCAAAACGTGCTGGCCTCGTTGATCGACAGCGGCGCCTACGAGCGCCACCTACGACGCTTGCGCCGCGACAACGAAGGCCGTCGAAAGGCCCTGCTGGACGCCGTCGACCGCCACCTGCCGGGTCTGGGAAAACTGGAGGGTATGGCCGCCGGGTTGCATGGCGTCTTGTTGTTGCCCGACCTGCACGCTCGGGATGAACACGCATTGCAGGCGATGGCGCTTGAGCGCGGGATCGGTGTTTATCCGCTATCCCCCCTGTTCACTACGCAGGGTGAACGACCGGCAAGCCTGATACTCGGCTATGCCGGGCTTACCGTGCAGCAGATTGATGAAGGCATCCGGATACTTGCGCCAGTGATTCGAGAAGTTATGGGTGCAGCCCGTGCGCCGCTCACACCCCAAAATTGAACGCGATCGAGATCCTTGGCCGCGCGCCCTCAAAGCGTCGTACCGAGTGCATCAACCAGGACGGAAACATGATCAATGTCCCGCTGCTGGCGACACAGATGCTGCTGAAACCGGCAGTCAGGCAATCCTCGACCCGCATGCGCAAGGCGGGATTGTAAGTCGAGGCGACCATGCCCCGTGGATCGACGAATTCCAGATCGCCGCCGACGGTGGCGTCCTCTTCACGCCCCCCCGCATCGACCCAGTAAACACCCGACCAAAATGCGCCAGGGTGCCCATGCAGCGCATTGCTGTGGCCCGCCTCGTTCACATTGGCCCACGCGTTGAGTTTCCACTCGAAACCGGGCTCGGTTAGTCCGAAGCCTTCGTGATGAACGGCGGTCAGCTCAGTGGCAAACCGCGTAGCGAACGCCACCAACGCGCTGCAGGCATCCCCACCCCATGCCTGAAAATCGTTCGCGGACTGCCAACCGCCATCGTTGCTGCGCTGGGCACCAGACTGGTCCTGCGCCATGCGCTGTGTGACCAGCGCTTTGAGCTCAGTGTTGAGCGTATCTGCATTGGGGTATTGGATGCTGGCCAAAGGCGTTGTGAACAGCCGCCGGATGTTGATCAGCTCCGGATTCAACAGATTGTCGCTCGACTGCATGGGTTACTCATCATGTTTTACCAGTAGCCACAAACCATACCGGCATCATCGATTCGGCGATGTAAACCATTGTTAAAGTCTTAACGACAGTTGCGCACAAGCGCCCCGCCTCACCTGGCCCAAATCCTGCCTTCACCACCTCCAGCAAGTCGCTGCTGACTACGCGGACGACTCTTTTGGGCCCCGTCGCCCAACAGCCTGCCCCGATAATCAGTTATCCCCGCACCTATCCCGAGGCCTCCCCCCATGACGAGCCCATCCACCGAACAGGTCAGCCCTCAGACCTTGCGAAAGGTCATTATCGCCGCCGGCATCGGTAACTTTGTCGAGTGGTTCGACTTCGCCGTCTACGGTTTCCTCGCCACCACCATCGCGCAGCAATTCTTCCCCAGCGGCGATGCCAGCGCCGCGTTGCTCAAGACCTTCGCCGTGTTTGCCGTGGCGTTTGCCTTCCGCCCCCTGGGCGGGATTTTCTTCGGCATGCTCGGTGACCGCATCGGCCGCAAACGTACGCTGGCCATGACGATCCTGTTGATGGCCGGCGCCACTACGCTGATCGGCCTGCTCCCCACCTACGCCGCTATCGGCGTAGCGGCGCCGATTCTGTTGTCGCTGATCCGCTGCGCCCAGGGTTTCTCTGCCGGGGGCGAATACGCCGGGGCCTGTGCCTATCTGATGGAGCACGCGCCCAGTGACAAACGCGCGTGGTACGGCAGCTTCGTGCCGGTGTCGACGTTTTCCGCCTTCGCCGCCGCCGCGGTGGTGGCGTATGCGCTGGAAGCGTCGTTGTCCGCCGAGGCCATGGGCAGTTGGGGCTGGCGCCTGCCATTCCTGATCGCCGCGCCGCTGGGATTGGTGGGGCTTTACCTGCGCTGGAAGCTGGACGAGACGCCCGCTTTCCAGGCGGTGAAAGAGGAGCACACCGTGGCCCACTCCCCGCTCAAGGAAACCCTGCGCAACCATGGTGCGGCGATCTGCTGCCTGGGCGCTTTTGTGTCACTGACGGCGCTGTCGTTTTATATGTTCACCACTTACTTCGCGACCTACCTGCAAGTGGCCGGCGGCTTGAGTCGGGCGATGGCGTTGCTGGTGTCGCTGATTGCGTTGATCTTCGCGGCGGCGATCTGCCCACTGGCGGGGTTGTATTCGGATCGAGTCGGCCGTCGTGTCACCGTGATGACCGCCTGTGTGTTGTTGATGGTGGTGGTGTATCCGTCGTTCCTGATGGCCAGCTCCGGCTCGTTCGCGGCCTCCATCGTCGGCGTGATGCTGCTGGCGGTAGGGGCCGTGCTGTGTGGCGTGGTCACGGCCGCCTTGCTGTCGGAAACCTTTCCGACCCGCACGCGCTACACCGCCTCGGCGATCACCTACAACCTGGCCTACACGATCTTCGGCGGCACCGCGCCGTTGATGGCGACCTGGTTGATCAGCACCACGGGCAGCAATCTGTCACCGGCGTTCTACCTGATTGCCGTGGCGTTGCTGGCGTTGGCAGGTGGGTTGGCGTTGCCGGAGACGTCGAGGATTTCCTTGCATGACGTGGGGCCGGAGGACAAAAGCGCCGCGCCGTTGCTATCAAGGTAAACGGAGCGAGGGTGGAAGCCGCTGAACGCAGGTATGATCCAGGCTAAACCGGCCCGATTGGACCCACCCTGATGCCCGTATCCCAAACCCGCCCTTCCCCCGCGCCGTTGCTCAAACCTGGCGAAACCGTGGTGCTGTTCGATGGCGTGTGCAAGTTGTGCAATGGTTGGGCGAGGTTCCTGATCCGTCATGACCGCCAACAACGCATACGCTTGGCGGCGGTGCAATCCCCCGAGGGCCAGGCGTTGCTGGCCTGGGCGGGATTGCCCCTGGATCAGTTCGACACCCTGGCGGTCATTCGTAACCACCACTACTGGGTGCGTTCGGACGCCGTGTTCGAAATCATTGCGCAACTGCCTGCCGCGTGGCGGCCATTGCTGTTGTTGCGCATCATCCCGCGCGGGCTGCGGGATTGGGCTTACGACCGCATCGCACGCAATCGCTATCGGATTTTCGGGCGGTACGACACGTGCCTGTTGCCGCATCCAGACCATGAGCAGCGTTTCTTGAAGGCACCGCTATGACTCCCTTGGTGCGCATCAACTGGATCGCCCGATTCGGGCTGGCGTTCATGTTTGCCTACCATGGGCTGGTGCCGAAGCTGCTGTGGCTAAGCCAGGGCGAGCGGGTAATGATTGAGGCGCATGGCATCGAACAGGTGCAGCTGTTCGCCACGCTGGCCGGAATTGGGGAGATCGTCCTGGCGCTATGGATCGTGCTTTCAGCGCGCAGTATCTGGCCCATTGCAGTGGCTGCGGCGGCGCTGTCGGGCCTGCTGGTGGATGTGGCGATTGTCAGCCCGGCGATGCTCAGGGAGGCATTCAACCCTGTGTCGCTCAACGTGGCCGGGGTGGCGTTGTGTGCGGTGGCGTGGTGCGCTAGTCCGAGAACCGTACAGAGAGACTCAGGTTCGCCGGGTCGTTGATGGCGGCCATGTACTCGTCGACGGTAATCTCACCAACGCACGGTCGCGCGCCGGGTTCGGGCCGGTAGCCCTGGGCGATCTTGACCGCCAGCGCAACAGCAGCGCAGCTGGGGATTTCCGGGCCTTTGTCATTCAAGGCCGTCAATTGCACGGCCAGTGACAAAGGCTGGCCGTCAGCCCCCACGCCCTGCACATCGATGTACATCGCGCTTTTACCATCGCCAAACCGTTCAAACCAAGTGCCCAACCGATGCAGCCGCGCGGCCCAAGTGACAGGGTCACGCACGATCCCCAGCCGCCGAGCCTGGGCCAGCAACCCGTTGGCGACGCCACCCAGTTTGAGCCCCGCGCCCGCCTTGAAGCGCAAGGTGTGGGCGCCGTAGCGGCTGGCGAAAATATCCATGTCCGGCACGTCCACATTGGCCAGCACTCGCGTGCCCAGTCCAGGCATTTTGCGCAGCGTCAGGTCCTGCCAACCCAGCACTTCGTGTACCTGGCCATTCCTGAGTTGCTTGATCGGTTTGCCCGCGTAGGCCAGCACCCCTTCGATCGTCGACAGGCCCGGCATCTTGGCCGAAGAGGAAATGCCATGCTCGATCGAGTCGATGCGCGTAAAACGCGACCGGTACTGGTCGATGAGCGCAGATGACAATGTCGGCACCGAACTGCAACCACTGAGGATGGCCACGCCCGCCTGCTTGGCCTGCGCATCCAGCACGCCCACGCCATTGACGAAGGTGCGGCAGTCGGACAGGTCGCAGTAGTTAACACCCGCCTCGATGCAGCTCAGGGCAACCGCATAGGACTGCCCCTGGAACGGGCCGCCGGTATGAATCACTAACTGGATGCGCTCGGACTGTAAAACACCCGCGAATCCGGCCCCCATGGCATCGCCACACCAGCCTTCGCACGCCGTGCCGGGCTGCGCGTTCAACGCGTCGAGCTTGCGCTGCAACTTGTGTGGATCACGGCCCGAGATCACCAGCTCAATGCCCGGTGCTACCGCCAGATGTCGGCACACGATACTGCCGAAATTGCCGTAGCCGCCGATCACCATCACCCTGAGTGCCATGCCCGTCTTCCCTGAACCATCGATCGTATGCTGCGCCTGCAACAGGCTGGCAGCTGAGGCGGCCAACGATACTCGATTTCCTAAACCGCCGCAGCCATGCGGGTTCTGGTACTCCAGGCAAAGCTCACGACCATCAGCAGCCCCAAGCCCGCCATCGCGGCGCCGGCCAGGGAAATCGCCGGGTAGCCCAGCCCTGCGTTGATCACTGCACCACCTACTGCTGCGCCAATCGCGTTACCGAAGTTGAAGGCGCCGATGTTTACGGCCGAGGCCAGGTTCGGCGCATCCTTGGCCGCTTCCATCACGCGCATCTGCAACGGCGGCACGACGGCGAAGCTGGCGATACCCCAGATAAGGATGCTCACCGCAGCCGGAATCGGCCAACGCATCAAGAACGCAAAGGCCAGCAGGACCAGGATCAGTGCGCTCAGCGAGACTATCAGGGTCCGGTCGATCGAACGGTCTGCCGCCTTGCCGCCCCACATATTGCCCAGGGTCAGCCCGACGCCAAACAGCACCAGCATGGCCGTGATAAAGGGGGTAGACGCGTGGGTCTCATTGCTCAGGATCGGCGCGATATAGGTAAACACGGTGAACATCGCCCCCGAACCCACCACGGTCAGGGCCAGCGCCGCCAGTACCGAACCACGCCCCAACACCTTGATTTCGGCCAGCACACCGTCGCTTTTCGGCAGTGGTAGGTTAGGCAGCGCGAACCACAGCGCGACCATGGTCACCAGGCCCAACCCGCCAATGCCCCAGAACGCCGTACGCCAGCCAAGCAGCTCACCAAACCAGGTCGCCAGCGGCACACCGCCAATGGTCGCCAGGGTCAGGCCCATAAACATTGCGGCGACGGCTCCGGCGCGCTTGTCCGGCGCGACCACGCTGGCGGCGACGATGGAGCCGACGCCAAAAAACGCGCCGTGGTTAAGCGAAGTGATGACGCGGGCGATCAACAGGTCGTAATAGCCGGTGGCAAGCGCCGACATCACGTTACCCAGGGTGAAAATGGCCATGAGCCCCACCAGCAGGTAGCGCCGGGGAATCTTGCCGGTGGTCAAGATCATCAGGGGCGCGCCGAGCAATACCCCCAGGGCATAGGCGCTGACCAACAGCCCTGCGGTGGGAATGGACACGCCAAGGTCATTGGCGATGGTGGGCAACATGCCCATGGGCGCGAACTCAGTGACACCAATGCCAAAGGCACCGACGGCAAGGGCTACAAGGGGTGGATTGATACGCATGGAAGACTCCTCATTTATGCCGCAAATGCTACGATCAACGCTTTAACGGCACTAGACCGTTTAATTGGCAATCACCTTTGCGCACGAGGCAAAAATGGATTTCAACGGCAGGTCGGGCGAGATGGCGGTATTCGCGATGGTGGCTCAGGAAGGCAGCCTGTCGGCGGCGGCGCGGGCGTTACGCCTGACGCCTTCGGCCGTCAGCCGCGTCATCGCACGCACGGAACAGCGCCTGGGCACCCGCCTGCTGATTCGCACGACCCGCGCCCTAGCCTTTACGGCCGAAGGCGAGGTGTACCTTCGCGGCGCCCGGCGCATCCTGGCCGACATGGACGAAGTCGAGGAAGCCATCGCCGACCAGGGCGCGCCCAAAGGCCGGCTACGGGTCAGTGCTGCCCTGGGCCACGGTCGCATGGCCATCGTGCCCTTGGTGGCGGCATTCAGCGCCCGCTACCCGAACATTGTGGTGGATTTGACCTTGGGCGACGAAGTGGTCGACATCCTGGGCGGCCAAGCGGACGTGGCGATCCGCTTTGGCGACCTGCCAGACAGCCCGCTGACAGCGCGCCGCATCGGTGATACCGGCCAGGCGCTGGTGGCGTCGCCTGCGTACCTCCACCAACACGGCACACCGCTGGAACCGAACGACTTGCTGCGACACAACTGCCTGCGTTTCAACTTCCGCCGTGCCCAATCCGACTGGCCCTTCGCCCGTGACGGCCGGGAGTTTTCGCTGAAGATCAACGGCAATATCGAATGCAGCAGTGGCGAAGCGCTCGCGCAACTGGCGCGACTGGGCGCCGGTATCGCACGCATCGGCGAATTCACGGTGGCAGAAGACCTGCAACGCGGTGACCTGGTGCGCCTGCTGGAAGCCTGGAACCCCGGCGACAGGGAGCCGATCCACGTGGTGTTTGTCGGCGGTGCGAGCATGCCGGCGCGGATCCGCGTGTTTGTGGACTTTTTGCTGGAGCACCATCGGCTGTAAACCACGCCTGGCGCCAGCGTTGTCACCTGGCGACGTCACCCGCAAAGTGCGGAGACGTACCGAAATACTCGATCAAAAGTTCGGTGAGAACCCGAATCTTCTGGGCCGGATGCTGACCTGCAGGACGGACCATGTAGGCACCCGCCGACGGGGGTGGATACGCCGTCATGATCGGCACCAGCGCACCGCTGGCCAGGCTGACATGGGTGAGGCAATCGGGCAGGTACGCGACGCCCAGCCCGGCTACAGCGGCAGCCACCAACGCCACACCGCTGTCCGCCTTGAAGCGCCCCTGGGGACGCACTGCAACGACCTTGTCGCCATCCAGAAATTGCCAGGCTTCGGTGCTCTGCATCAGGGCTTGATGGGCGATCAGTTCCTCCGGCTTCTGCGGGGCACCATGGGCTTTGATATAGCCCGGACTCGCAACCAGTTTGCCCTTGATCGGGCCAATGCAGCGTGCAATCAGATTGGAGTCCTGCAGGTAGCCGACCCGTATCGCACAGTCGTAACCCTCCGCGATCAGGTCAACAAAGCGATCGCTGTAGCAGGTCTGGATATGCAGTTGCGGGTGTCGTCGTGCCATTTCTGCCAGCACGGGGGCGAAATGGGTGGGGCCGAAAGACAGCGGCGCGGCCACTCGCAGGCGGCCTCGCAACGCACCGTCGGGCAGGATCGCTTCCCTGGCAACGTCTATTTCCGCACAGACCCTGGCGGCATAGTCGCGGAACGTGGCGCCAGCCTCAGTCAGTGCGGCCCCGCGCGTAGACCGGGCCAGCAACTGCACGCCAAGTTCTGCTTCCAGGCGCGCCAGCCTGCGACTGACGATTGACTTGGACACGCCAAGCCTCACCGCAGCAGGCGAAACGCCCCCCGCATCGGCAACCGCCACGAAGGTCTGAAGTTCTTCGATATCCAAATCAGTGTTCCCCTTTGAGCGACACAGTTAACCACTGCACGCGACTACCGCATTGAGTGTGGGAAAAGCACAGTGCTGTCCACAAGCAATGCGCCCACCTGCGCACTGCTTGATAGCTGATCCCGCTCACAACGACAACAAAGGATGTATGAATGACTTTTCGTAACGGCATTGACTCGCTGCTTCGCCCGGAAGATTCGGTACTCGTTCTGATTGACCATCAGCCTTACCAACTCACCAACCTGAACAGCCATGAGCCGCAGATGGTGGTCAACAATGCCACGGCGCTGGCCAAAGCCGCCAAGGCCTTCAACGTACCCACCATCCTGACCAGCGTAATCGCCGAACGTGGCGGTTTCATCTTCCCGCAAATCACCGATGTGTTCCCCGGCCAAACCGTCATCGACCGCACGTTCATCAACACCTGGGAAGATCAGGCCGTGGTGGACGCGGTAAAAGCCACTGGCCGCAAGCAACTGGTCATCGCGGGCCTGTGGACTGAAATCTGCGTGGCCATGCCGGTGATCCAAGCCCTCGGCGAAGGCTGGGACGTGACCGTGATCACCGACGCCTCGGGCGCTGTTTCCGTCGAGGCCCATCAGGTAGCGATCCAGCGCATGATTGCGGCCGGCGCGAACATGATGACCTGGCTGGCGATTGCCGCAGAATGGCAGCGCGACTGGGCGCGCAGCGAAACAGCGGGCGCACTGACGGAGGTGCTTCAGCAGCATGCCGCGGGTAGCGGCATTGCGTACCTGTGGGAGCAGCAATTGCTCAACACACCCGTGCCGGCTGTCGCGGGGTAATTAGAACGGGGATGAAGCGACGCTCGCGCGATGCTTCATCCCCGCTCACTGTTCCTTCGCCAAGCCTGTCGGCAGCGGCTTGTGCAGGCGTTCAAGCACTTCATCAGCCGCCTCTGTCCATGCCTGGGACGCTCGGTTATTCCTGAGCACCTCCAGCCCGGCCGCCGTAAAGGTGCCGGGCGTGGCAATGGCCATACCCAACGCTTCGAGACTGGCCGTTGGCTGATGGCGGGCGCTGGCCAGGCAGTCTTGCAGGTTGCCCATCACCAGTTGGGCGGCCTGATCCTTGGACAGGCCTTTATCGGTGAACCACTGCTGAAGATCACTCAGGAAGAAATAGAACCAACCGTTCATGCAAGCCGCGACGGTGGCCAGTTCGAACGCCTCTTCCTGATCCAATACAACCAAGGAACCGAGCGCGCCCAGCAGCGTTGCATGGGGCTCGCCACCCGGCGTGACCACCACGGTTGTCTGGTTGATCTGGGCAGCATAGGACAGCATCGCGCGCACCACCCGCGCCTGCGGGAACCGGCGTTGCAACTCGGCCAGCTTCAATCCCGCCACCAGCGATACCAGCGTTTGCTCAGGTCTGAGCTGCACTTCATTCGAAAGCTGATCGACCACCTCCGGGCGCACGCCCAGCACCAACAAATCCGCCCCATCGACCACCTGTTGATTGTCAGCCATCACCTCGCAGTCCCATTGCGCACTGAGTTGCTGCGCACGTTCGTGGTTGCGCGGGGACAGCAGCACCCGCTCGCCAAAGCCGCTGCGCCGCAGGCCGATCACCACCTTTTCCGTCAGTTCACCGACGCCCAGGATTCCAATGTTCAGCACGCTGTCCACTCCGATCAATTCTGTAGTCGACTGCATCATAGGCATGATTGCCGTCTTCATGCAGGCGGACGTTCACGCTACACTCGCCGCTCGAAAAGATCAGCCAGGGAGGCAAGCATGAGCACTCAAGGTAAAGACCGGCAAATCGACAACATCGAATTCAACGTCAGCGATATTGCCCGCAGCAAAACATTCTACGGCGGCGCGTTCGGTTGGACGTTTGTCGATTACGGCCCCACCTATACCGAGTTCAGCGATGGGCGTCTGACTGGCGGGTTCACCACGGGGGAGCCGGTTCGGGCCGGGTGGCCCGTTAGTTATTTTGTACGCCGATGATCTCGATGCCACGCAGCAGCGACTCAAAGCCCTCGGGGCTGTCATCACCCGTGAGACATTTTCGTTCCCGGGTGGACGCAGGTTCCACTTCACCGATCCGGATGGCTATGAACTGGCGGTTTGGAACGCTGATCAATAGGTCTCCCCCTCAAGCCCCACCCTCACAGGATATGAAGGTTACCCATGCGTTCTCTCTTTCCCCTGGCGCTCAGCTTGACGCTTATCGGCTGCGCCACCACCAAAACCGACGTGCGCAACGAAGCGCAGATCAGCCAATACGACCCGGCCAACTCGGCCCGAATCCGCCTGATCACGGGTGACACCACCAATGCGGGATTCCTCAGTGGCCAGACCTGCGAAGCGTTTTACAACGGGTCCCTGCTGACCAAAACACCTGAAGAAGCCGGATGGCAAAAAGCGCATATCGACTCGGCGGGCCTCTACCCTTTCAGAGCCACCGACAGCCAGAACAGCGTGATTGGCATGCCTGCCAGCAAGGCGAGCAAAGCCATCAACCAGTCGCCCAAAGTGTTTGACGAGCACGTTATTGCGGCGGGTAAACCCTTTATTGCAGGGTTCGCCATGGGCGGTTCACAAATGTCCTGCTTTCCCGCGCCTGTCACACTCGTCCCCGAGCCCGGCAAAGACTATGAAATGGAACTGCAGATGGTCAAAATCAGCACATTCAAGGCAGGTTGCGTGATTGCCGTTCGCCAACTCTCCGTTCAGGGCAACAACACGGTTGAAACACCGCTCAGGCCGCAGGTGTGTGCCAAAACCCCTTCGGGTTGGTACACCGTCACCCCGACACCTTTGCCCTGAACTGCCTGGGCAGGACATCTCCCTGACCTGGGACCCGGCGTGTATTCATGGAGGAAAAATGCGGATCTACATCACAGGTGCATCCTGCGCAGGCGTCACCACGCTGGGTCACAACCTCGCCATACGGCTGGGTCTACGACAAGTCGACGTCGATGACTTTTACTGGATGCCCACAAACCCTCCCTTCACAACCAAGCGACCTCCCGCTGAGCGCGTGTCATTGATGCAGCAAGCATGCGGTGACGACGGCTGGGTGCTGAGTGGTTCCTGCATGGTCTGGGGCGATGCGCTGATTGCTGATGCCGACCTGATTGTCTTTGTGGTCACACCCACGCCCGTTCGCCTCGAACGCCTGGCTGCCCGCGAGAAGGCGCGTTTTGGCGAGCGGATCGCACCCGGTGGTGATATGCACGCAATACACGTGGGCTTTCGGGAATGGGCTTCGCAGTATGACGACCCGGATTTCTCGGGCCGCAACCGGGCGTGGCATGAGGCGTGGCTGTCACAGCAGACGGCTCCGGTCTTAAGGATTGACGGGATGCGCAGTGCTGAACAGATGGCCGCTGATGGCGCAAACGCCGCGATGGCTCACAACACGAACGACTGAGGCTGTCCAACGACCTCCACTCCCCTTATCCTCACACCTCCCCGCCCCCGCGAACCCGGAGCCGCCATGGACCTCGCCACCCTCGCCCTTTTCCTCCCCGCCTGCTTCGCCCTGAACATGGCGCCGGGCCCGAACAACCTGCTGTCCGTGAGCAACTCCACCCGCTACGGCTACCGCACCTCGTGCCTGGCCGGTATCGGCCGCTTGCTGGCCTTTGCCGGCATGATCGCCCTCGCCTCTGCCGGCTTGGCGGTGGTGCTGCAAACATCGGAGCTGTTGTTCTACGGGATCAAGATTCTGGGCGCGGCGTATCTGTTTTATCTGGCGTTTCAGTTGTGGCGGGCTAATCCGGAGGCCGAGGCAGATTCGGCCACAGCCAAGGTAGGATTGTGGGCGTTGGCGCGGCAGGAGTTCTTAGTGGCGGCGGGCAATCCGAAGGCAATCCTGATCTTCACCGCCTTCCTGCCGCAATTCGTGGTGCCCGGCGAGCCCATCACCCCGCAATTCGCGCTGCTCGGCGCGATGTTCCTGGTGCTGGAGTGGATCGCCATCAGCGCCTACGCCTATATGGGCCTGCATATGCGGCGCTGGTTTGCCGAGCCGCGGGGCAAGCGGATTTTCAATCGGTGCTGCGCGGGGTTGTTGTCGGCGGCGGCGACGGTGTTGTTGATGGCACGCAGGGCTTGAGACATGACTAGAAACGAACTCGCCGCCTTTTACCAAGGCTATATCGACTGCCTGAACCGTCAGGATTGGGAGCACCTGGGTGATTTCGTGCACCCGGACGTAACCTACAACGCCGAACGAGTCGGCCTCGCCGGCTACCGCGCCATGCTGGAACGGGATTTTCGCGAGATACCGGACCTGGTGTTCCGGATCCAGCTGCTGGTGGCCGATCCGCCGACGGTTGCCAGCCGCCTGAATTTCAGTGTGACGCCCAGGGGCGAGTTCTTCGGGCTGCCGATCAATGGGCGCACGGTGACGTTCGACGAAAATGTGTTCTACGAAGTGGTGGACGGTAAATTTGTCCACGTGTGGTCGGTTATCGACAAGGGGGCCATCGAGCAGCAACTGGCCGTCTAGACTCTACACGGCCCTTTTCCTGTGGAGACCGATCATGAAAAGCAAGAACACCCTCTGCCTCTGGTACAACGGCACCGCCCTGGAGGCCGCCACCTTCTACGCCATGACCTTCCCCGACAGCAAGGTGAACGCCGTGCACCTGGCGCCCGGTGATTACCCGTCCGGCAAACAAGGCGACGTGTTGACCGTGGACTTCACCGTGTTGGGCATCCATTGCATTGGCCTCAACGGTGGGCCGATCTTCCCCCATACCGAGGCGTTTTCATTCCAGGTTGCCACTGATGACCAAGCCGAGACGGATCGTTACTGGAACGCCATCGTCGGCAACGGCGGCCAGGAAAGCGCCTGCGGCTGGTGCAAGGACAAATGGGGGGTGTCGTGGCAGATCTCACCGCGCGTGCTGACCGACGCGGTCACCCACCCCGACCCGGCCGTCGCCAAGCGCGCCTTTGACGCGATGATGACCATGAAGAAGATCGACATCGCCGCCATTGAAGCGGCGGTGGCCGCTGGCTAAGGCAACGCCTTGAGCATGGCCTTTGCCGCCAGGGCGTGGACCTTGCGGGTGGGGTGCCATTCGTCCCAGTAGTAATGGCTATCGGGGCTGGCGCACGCCGGTTTCACGTCGGGGTAGGTGGGCTGGCATGGCGTGTCCATATCCGTGAACCCATTGGCTGGGGGATTGGCGCGTAGCGCGTCGCTGAACGCCAAATGGTCGAAGTAAGTGACCTTCGCCCCGCCGATCTGCGCCAACGCGGCCGGCAGCTTCTGTGCGAGCAACTGCTGGTAGTGCTTGGCGTTGTCGATCTGGTTGCCCTGCACCACTGCAGGCACATGGCTGAGGTCCGTGGTGCCCACCACCATCACGTGCCTGGCCCCCGCTGCCACCAGTTGCTCGGTGGCATTGCGGATGTTGGCCAGGCTGGATTCGCTCAGGGCTTCGATGGTTTCAGGATGGGAGAAGTCGGCCCATTCGAAAAAATCGTTGGCCGAGATGAAAATGAAATACAGCGCCTTGGGATCGGCCTTGTGAGACTTTGCGGCCTGCAAATGCTCGGTAACCTGGCCCAGCACGCCGGTGTCCTGGGTCGGCATCATCCACGTGTAGTAGTTGCCGTGGCCACTTTTGGCGCCGCCCACCGCGTAGTCGGTCAGCGGTGTTTTTAATGCCTGGGCCAGGCCTTCAACGGCGGTTGGGCCATTGCTCCAGCGCCCCTTCCAGTACAGCGAGCCGGGCAGTGCCTGGGCGTCCTTGACCTTCTGCGCGGCAAGCCTTGTGGTGAGCGCGTCGCCCGCGCCATTGTCGGAGTAGCTGTCGCCAAAGGCATACAGGTGATCGTAGGTCGAGGCGCCAAAGGCGGTCGACACAGACAGGGTCAGCAAGGCGGCCAAACACGCGCGTCGGATCATCGAGGTTCTCCCGGAAGGTGCGAATAGACTACCGGCTGGTTGAAAGCACGGCAGGACGATTGCGACGCGCACATATCCGGCGACGGCTACACCCTTGCTGTGCCGGGGCTTGCGACCAGGTTTGGCGCTCCACCAGCAACATCCGGCTAAAGATCCGGCCGCGCCTGCCGTCACCCTTAAATCCCTGAATGGACTCAATGAGGCTCCTGTGCGCTTTATCACTCCCCTTTTGCTGATCGGTGGCATCGCCACCCTGGCCGGTTGCGCCACCCAGAAAGCCAAGATCGATCAAATGTTTGCCCTGGCCCTGAGCCAGCCTCTGGTTGAGAACAGTATCGTGCGCGAAGGCGATACGTTGAGCTTCGAGGTGCTGATGCCCACGCTCCCAAACAACCCCGTGCGTCGCACCCTGCAATTTGAGGCCGCGTGTTCTTCCACCCAGTTGCACCTGCTGTACATGGACGCGGTCAAGCGCCTGTATCCAGGCAGCGTAGGCCGCTACGCTAGCGCGCAAAAGCTGTCGCCGGAGTTGCACGCAACCCTGGCCACCAACCAGACGTTCGTACGCGCCTGTGCCGAAACGCCAAAGCCCGACTGGCGCCTGGTACAGGCTAATGAGCGTGGCGATCAGGTGTTGATCGACGCCAACAGCATCAAGACCGTCAACGGCGAAACGCGCTTTTGGGCGGCCTTCGATAACCCGACAGTGCTCAACGACCTACCGTACAACGCCCCTTACGCGCAAAAACGCGAACGCTTCGCGGTGTCGTGCAAGAACGGCACCTACATGGAATTGGCCGGCTACGACATCGACGCCAACAACCGCGTCAGCGACGGCCGTGTCGACAGCTTCCCCACGCCACAGAACATCGCCGGCAGCAATGCCGACTATGCGTTGCTGTTCAACAACGTTTGTACCAGCCCGGAAAAGATCGCCACATTGCCTGCTTTCAAGCCCCGCATGAAGGCACCGACCACCATCGCCCTGACGTCGGTGCAACCCGCAGTGCTGGCGGCCATCACGCAGTTGAACCTGGACAAGCCCGCCCATTCGTTCAAGTACGTACAGTTTGTCGGCACCAGCAACTACCGCGGCAAGACCAGCGATAACAAAAGCACTCAGTTCGTCAGCCAGGATGCGCCGAGCGGGCAACTGGCCCTGGCGACGCGTGGCGACGGCTATGAAAGCCAGGCGGTGAGCTGGCGTAACTTGTTCCACTTGGTGTCGAAAGCCACCTACGGCGGCTCAGGCATGGCAGAAAGCTCGACCCTGACCCAGCTGAGTTTCACCGGTAACTGGAAGGCCTTGCCCCTGGGCGAAACGGTGACCTATACCACCGCACGCTCCAGCCTCAACAGCCTGATTGGCAGCAGCAACTCGTCACTCACCACGCGTTGCCAGGTTGAACGTGAACTGCAAGCCAGTGAACTCAACGCGAAACTGTCGGGCACCGCCAAGGCCTTGTCCTGCCGCAGCGACGGTGACAAGTACAACCGTGTGAACCACCTGTACTTCCTGGCCGACTACGCCTACTTCTTTGAATCGAGCACCGACAAGAACGAGTTTTTCTACTCCGACTCGCGTATCGATAGATTCGAGTAAGCCCCGTTCGAGTAAGCCCCGTTGACACACTCTGTAATCTTCCATGAAGATGGAGGCCTTATTCAGGGTGTGTCATCTCATGACTGCAACGTCTTCCGTTAACCTTTCCGTCATTGGCTCCGTTGCCAAGGCGCAAGGTTGCGTTGCGCACGCCCTCAAATCGAAGAAACAGTCGCTCATGTGACCGGGGCGCGCTGTCCCGTCAGATGAGCTGACAGGACATTGAGCGCGACGGCCTTCCTCCCTTGCACAATTCCCTCTGCCCTTCTGACGGTGACTCCAGCGGTCAATCATCAGGAGAAAGTGCATGTCATCGTTTCAAGGTATCTGGGTTCCCGTGGTCACGCCGTTCCAGGACGGCGCCATCGATTTCATCAGTCTGCATCGCCTGGTCAGCCATCTGCTGGACAAGCACGTGGCCGGGATCATGGTGTGCACCACCACTGGAGAAGCGGCGTCGCTGAGTCGCCAGGAACAGTTGGCGGTGCTCGATGCCGTGTTGCAATGGGTGCCGGCAAACCGTGTGGTGATGGGCCTGGCGGGCTACAACCAGATTGAGCTGTTGCACTTCCAGCGCGAAATCCTGCAACGCCCGGTCGCCGGTTTGCTGGTGCCGGCGCCCAGCTACATCCGCCCGTCCCAGGCTGGCCTGGAAGCGTTCTTCCGCACCGTGGCAGATGCGTCCAGCGTGCCGATCATTCTGTATGACATCCCCTACCGCACCGGGTCGACCTTTGAGCAGGCCACGTTGCTCAACATCGTCGCCCATGAGCGGATCGTCGCGATCAAGGACTGTGGCGGCAACCTGGGCAATACCCTGGCGCTGCTGGCCAGTGGCAACGTGACGGTGTTGTGCGGCGAGGATATCCAGATCTTCAACGCCCTGTGCCTGGGCGCGACCGGGGCGATTGCGGCGTCGGCCCATGTACACACCGAACGGTTTGTGGCGCTGTGGCAGCAGGTGCGGGACAACCAGCTGTCGGAGGCGCGGAAGACGTTTTTCCAGTTGCTGCCCTTGATCAACACGCTGTTCATGGAGCCCAACCCGGCGCCGGTTAAAGCGGCCCTGGCGTTGCAGGGGTTGATCAGCAGCGAGTTGCGCGCGCCAATGCAGCGCGCCAGCGATGCGGTTGTCACCCGGCTGACGCAGTTATAGGAACCGGCTGACAGAGGCGATCTGATCGCCTCACACAGCCGTTACCAATGGTCATATTTTTGGTTGGCGATAGCGCAGACGGCCGCGTAAGGTCGGCTGCACGTTGCATCGGTCAGGGGATCTGGATGAAATCACTGCGTTTTCTGATACTGCTCAGCCTGGCGGGTTGCTCTGCCCACTCGGCAGTACTGCCGTCACCCGCGCCTGACAGTTTTGAACACTACCGCCAGCAAACCCTGTTGGACCTTGAGCGCGACCGACGCTTTCAAGATACGGACCACAGCTTGGAGCTGGACTGGAATGCGCCGCGTGAATGGGTCGCGCAAACGCCCAATGGCCACGGCGTTTTGTTGGTGCACGGCCTGGGCGATTCGCCGGGTTCTTTCAGCGATATTGGCGCGCATCTGGCCTCGCGGGGCTATCGAGTACGCACGCTGTTGCTGCCAGGGCATGGCACGCAACCGTCGGACATGCTGGACGTCGACATCGAGGATTGGCGCCGAACTGTGGCGCAACAAGTGGAGCTGCTGCGGCGAGAGACGGACCAGGTCTACCTGGGTGGTTTCTCCACCGGCGCCAACCTGGTGCTGGAGTACGCCATGGACAATCCAGACATTGCCGGGCTGTTGATGTTTTCCCCGGCGTTCAAGGCCCGTAATCGCTATATCTGGCTGCTGCCCTGGCTGGCCCACATCAAGCCATGGCTACGTGACCCTGACGGTCCGCGGCAGCAACAAACACCGTTGCGCTACCAGAATGTGCCTACCAATGGCTTTGCCCAGTTCTACCAGACCAGCAAATCGGTCATCGACAAGTTGGAAGAGCGGCCGTTTGATCGGCCCGTGCTGATCGTCAGCGCGGCCCATGACTCAGTGGTGGATGTGGAGTTTGTACGGCAGAGCTTCGCTGAGCGCTTCACCCACCCGGCCTCACGCATGATCTGGTACGGCGAGCCCGCCACATCACCGCAATTACCGCGTTTGCTGGTGCGCACTGACCACCTGCCGGCCCAACAGGTCAGTCGGTTCTCCCACATGGGCGTGCTGTTCGCACCCGACAACCCCTTGTACGGGCACGGCGGCAGCCAGCGCGTGTGCCTGAACGGCCAGACCGATGAGGACTTTGCGCGTTGCCGCGCAGGCGAACCCGTGTGGTACTCGGACTGGGGCTATCGCGAATCGGGCAAAGTGCATGCGCGGCTTACCTTCAACCCGTATTTCGATTGGCAGGCCCAGGTCATGGACCAGGTGATGCAAGCGTCGTCACCAGCATTGACCCAGCGGCAAAAGCAACCCTGAAGGCCAATGCGCCAAAAAAAGATAAACAGCGGACTCCCCGGTTGCGAGCGCTGCGATCCAGGCCTATGGTCGAAGGCACACTTTGCATTTTGTTGCATTTTTGCGGTCCACCCCGACGCCAACTCGCACCAGGTGACACCATGCCCAGCCCTTCCCGCCCCGCCGTCCTGGAACTGATCGGCAATACGCCGCTGGTTCGGGTCAGCCGGTTCGATACCGGCCCCTGTACGTTGTTTCTCAAGCTTGAATCCCAGAACCCCGGTGGCTCCATCAAGGACCGCATCGGCCTGGCCATGATCGACGCCGCCGAACGCGACGGCCGCTTGCGCCCCGGCGGCACCATTATTGAAGCCACCGCTGGCAACACCGGCCTGGGCCTGGCGCTGGTCGGTCGGGCCAAGGGCTACCGGGTGGTGCTGGTGGTGCCCGACAAGATGTCCACGGAAAAAGTACTGCACCTCAAGGCCATGGGCGCCGAGGTACATATCACCCGCTCCGACGTGGGCAAGGGCCACCCCGAGTATTATCAGGACGTGGCCGCGCGCCTGGCCAAGGACATTCCGGGCTCGTTCTTCGCCGACCAATTCAACAACCCAGCCAACCCCCTGGCCCATGAAACCAGCACCGCGCCGGAAATCTGGGCACAGACCCAGCATGATCTGGACGCCATCGTCGTAGGCGTCGGCTCAGCCGGTACCCTCACCGGCCTGACGCGCTTCTTCAAGCGCGTACAACCCGAACTGGCGATGGTGCTGGCCGACCCGGTGGGCTCGGTGATGGCCGAATACAGCCGCAGTGGCAAGATGGAAACGCCGGGGTCCTGGGCGGTGGAAGGCATTGGCGAAGACTTCATTCCGTCGATTGCCGACCTGTCCAGCGTGCGTCAGGCCTACTCCATCAGCGACGAAGAAAGCTTCGACCACGCCCGGCAGTTGCTCAAGGCAGAGGGCATTCTCGGTGGTTCATCCACCGGCACCCTGCTGGCTGCGGCCCTGCGATACTGCCGCGAACAGACCACGCCCAAACGCGTGGTCACCTTTGTCTGTGACACCGGCACCCGTTACCTGTCGAAGGTCTACAACGACCAGTGGATGAACGACGCCGGCCTTTTGCACTACAAGCACTACGACGACCTGCGCGACCTGATCGCGCGGCGCTTCGAAGACGGTCGTGTGATCAGCGTGAGCCCCGACGACACCTTGCTCACCGCGTTCCAGCGCATGCGCCTGGCGGATGTATCGCAGCTGCCAGTGTTGGTGGACGGTCAGAAGCTGGTGGGTGTCATCGATGAATCCGACATCCTGCTGGGCCTGCACCAGGACGCCACGCATTTCTCCATGATTGTCTCCAGCGCCATGACCAATACCCTGCAAACCCTGTCCCCCAGCGCCAGCCTCGCGCAACTGCAGGCGGAGCTGGATCGCGGCCTGGTCGCCATTATTGCCGACGCCACAGGCTTCCACGGCCTGATTACCCGCGTCGACCTGCTCAACCACCTACGGAGATCCCTTGCATGAGCCCATCCGACAAAAGCGCCTTTGCCACCCGTGTGATCCATGCAGGACAGTCCCCCGACCCGACCACGGGCGCGCTGATGCCGCCGATCTACGCCAACTCCACCTACCTGCAAGACAGCCCCGGCGTACATAAAGGCTTCGACTACGGCCGCTCCCACAACCCCACGCGGTTTGCCCTGGAGCGCTGCGTGGCGGACCTGGAAGGCGGCAGCCAGGCATTTGCCTTCGCTTCCGGGCTGGCGGCGATTTCGACGGTGTTGGAGTTGCTGGATGCCGGCGCCCATATCGTCTCCGGCAATGATTTGTATGGCGGCACCTTCCGGCTGTTCGACAAAGTGCGCCAACGCAGCGCCGGGCACCGCTTCAGCTTTGTCGACCTGAGTGACTTGTCGGCCTTTGAAGCGAGCCTGCAGGACGACACGCGCATGGTCTGGGTCGAGACCCCCAGCAACCCGCTGCTGAGCCTCACAGACCTGAGCGCCATCGCCCGAATCTGCCGCGATCGCGGCATCATTTGCGTGGCCGACAACACCTTCGCCAGCCCTTGGATCCAGCGCCCACTGGAACTGGGCTTTGATGTGGTGGTGCATTCCACCACCAAATACCTCAATGGCCACTCCGATGTCATCGGCGGCATCGCCATTGTCGGCGACAACCCCGAACTGGCGGAGCGCCTGGGCTTTTTGCAAAACTCGGTGGGCGCCATCGCCGGGCCATTCGACGCGTTCCTCACCCTGCGCGGCGTGAAGACCCTGGCGTTGCGCATGGAGCGCCATTGCAGCAACGCCCTCGACCTGGCCACCTGGTTGGAGCAACAACCGCAAGTGGCACGGGTTTATTACCCAGGCCTCAAGTCCCATCCGCAGCATGAACTGGCGCGCAAACAGATGCGTGGGTTTGGCGGGATGATTTCGATTGACCTGAACAGCGACCTGGCCGGCGCCACGCGCTTCCTGGAAAACGTCAAGATCTTCGCCCTGGCCGAAAGTCTTGGCGGTGTGGAAAGCCTGATCGAACACCCGGCGATCATGACCCATGCGAGCATCCCGGCGGCAACGCGGGCGCAGCTGGGGATTGGGGATGGGTTGGTGCGGTTGTCGGTGGGGGTTGAGGATGTGGAGGATCTGCGGGCGGATTTGGCCCAGGCGTTATTACGCATCTAAATAGGTTGGCTTGGCCTGTGCACCGTGCAGGCCGTTGTGGCGAGCGGGCTTGCCCCGCTCGCCACAACAAGCCCCCCAGAGGGATTGGTGTCAGTTTGTGGTGATATTGGCCCGCGCCGCATGCAGCTTCTTGTAGCTGTCAATCAAGCGCAAATGCCGGTCCAGCCCTTCCAGCTTCATGCTGGTCGGCGTCAAGCCATAGAAACGCACATCACCCTGCACCGAGCCAATCACCGCATCCATCCGCTCATTACCAAACATGCGACGGAAGTTGGCTTCGTAGTCGGCCAGTTCCAGGTCGTCGTCCAACTCCATCTCCAGCACCGCATTCATCGCCTGGTAGAACAGGCCACGTTCAGCAGTGTTGTCGTTGTACTGCAGGAACATCTCCACGCACTCCTTGGCCTCTTCATATTGCTGCAAGGCCAGGAAGATCAGCAGTTTCAACTCCAGGATGGTCAGTTGACCCCAGGCGGTGTTGTCATCGAACTCGATGCCGATCAGGGTGGTGATATCGGTGTAGTCGTCAAGCTCGCTTTCGATCAGGCGCTCGACCAAGGCTTGCAACGCTTCCTCGTCGAGGCGGTGCAGGTTGAGAATGTCCTCGCGGAAAAACAGCGCCTTGTTGGTGTTGTCCCAGATCAGGTCGTCCACCGGGTAGATTTCCGAATAATCCGGTACCAGGATGCGACACGCAGTGGCGCCGAGGTGTTCGTACACGGCCATGTAGGACTCTTTACCCATACCCTCCAGAATGCCGAACAAGGTCGCGGCTTCCTGGGCATTGGAGTCTTCGCCTTCGCCTGAGAAGTCCCACTCGACAAACTCGTAGTCCGACTGCGAACTGAAGAAGCGCCACGACACAACGCCGCTTGAGTCGATGAAGTGCTCGACGAAGTTATTCGGCTCGGTCACCGCCTGACCTTCGAAGGTCGGCTGCGGCAAATCGTTTAGGCCCTCGAAACTGCGACCTTGCAACAGCTCGGTGAGACTGCGCTCCAGCGCCACTTCCAGGCTTGGGTGCGCGCCGAACGAGGCGAACACACCGCCGGTGCGCGGGTTCATCAGGGTCACGCACATCACAGGGAATTCGCCGCCCAGGGACGCGTCTTTCACCAGTACGGGAAAGCCTTGGGCTTCGAGGCCCTGGATACCGGCGAGAATGCCAGGGTACTTGGCCAACACCTCGGCCGGTACGTCCGGCAACGCGAACTCGCCTTCGATGATTTCACGCTTCACGGCGCGCTCGAAGATCTCCGACAGGCACTGCACCTGGGCTTCGGCCAAGGTGTTGCCGGCGCTCATGCCGTTGCTGAGGTAGAGGTTTTCGATCAGGTTGGACGGGAAGTACACCACCTCATCGTCCGATTGGCGCACGAACGGCAGCGAAACAATGCCACGTTCTTCATTGCCGGAGTTGGTGTCGAACAGGTGCGAGCCGCGCAGTTCACCCTCGCGGTTGTAGACCTTCAGGCAGTAGGCGTCGAGGATTTCACCAGGCAACTCGTCGTTGGGGCCTGGCTGGAACCAGCGCTCATCCGGGTAATGCACAAACGGTGCATTGGCCAGTTCCTCACCCCAGAACTGATCGTTGTAGAAAAAGTTGCAGTTGAGCCGTTCGATGAACTCACCGAGTGCCGACGCCAGGGCGCCCTCTTTGGTCGCGCCCTTGCCGTTGGTGAAGCACATCGGAGAATGCGCATCGCGGATATGCAGCGACCACACGTTGGGCACGATATTGCGCCACGACGCGATTTCAATCTTCATGCCCAGGCCGGCCAGGATGCCGGACATGTTGGCGATGGTCTGCTCCAGCGGCAGGTCCTTGCCAGCGATATAGGTGCCGCCCTCGGAGGTGGAATTGGGCATCAACAAAGCCTGGGCGTCGGCGTCCAGGTTTTCGACTTCTTCGATGACGAACTCAGGCCCGGCCTGCACCACTTTCTTGACGGTGCAACGGTCGATGGAACGCAGGATGCCTTGGCGGTCCTTGTCGGAGATGTCCGCCGGCAGCTCGACCTGGATCTTGAAGATCTGGTTATAGCGGTTTTCCGGGTCGACGATGTTGTTCTGCGACAGGCGAATATTCTCGGTGGGGATATTGCGCGTCTGGCAGTACAACTTCACGAAGTACGCCGCGCACAACGCCGACGACGCCAGGAAGTAATCGAACGGCCCCGGTGCCGAGCCATCGCCTTTGTAGCGGATGGGCTGGTCGGCAATCACCGTGAAGTCGTCGAACTTGGCTTCAAGCCGGAGGTTGTCGAGAAAGTTGACCTTGATTTCCATGGGGGCACACCAGAATAACGGCTAAACAAAAATGGCCGCCATTATGAGGGGTTTCACCGGGAAGTTTCAGGCTTTTGACCAGTGGCTGGCGAATTGGCCAATGTGGATTAACCTTTTCGCAGATGGCGCCGATGGACTGTGGGCAACCAGGGAGTAGTCGGAATGCGCAATAACCAGCCCGTAACACAGCGTGAGATTTCCCTCGCGCCTTCGCAAAAACTCATCTCCGCCACGGATGTCCGAGGTGTCATCACTTACTGCAACGATGCCTTTGTCGACATCAGCGGCTTTGAACGCGCCGATTTGATTGGCGCCCCGCAGAACATCGTGCGTCACCCCGATGTGCCCCCCGCCGTGTTTGCGCACATGTGGAGTGCACTCAAGCAAGGCCTGCCCTGGATGGGCATCGTCAAGAACCGCTCGAAAAACGGCGACCATTATTGGGTCAACGCCTACGTCACCCCCATATTCGATGGCAGCAAAGTAGTGGGTTTCGAGTCTGTGCGGGTCAAGCCCACGACCGATGAGATCCGTCGGGCCCAGGCCTTGTATCGGCGTATCAGCCAGGGCAAGCCGGGCGTTCCACGCCAGGACGCCTGGCTGCCGGCCGCCATCAGCTGCGTGCCGTACGTGGCAACCGGGCTTGTCGGCAGCTTCGCCGGTATCTTCCTGAGTGCGCCCGTCGCCGTTGCTGTGGCCGTTGCAGTTGCAGTACCGGTGGGCGTGCTCTGCTCGCACTGGCGTCAAGGCAGCACAATACGCCTGTTGCAGGGTGTGGAGCCCTCGACCTCGGATGCGTTGATCGCGCAGATGTACAGCGACGCCAGCGGGCCACAGGCACGTCTGGAAACGGCGTTTCTCAGCCAGAACGCACGCCTGAAAACCTGCCTCACCCGCCTGCAAGACAGCGCCGAGCAACTGAGCGCCCTGGCCGGGCAATCCGATCAGTTGGCCACCGCCAGCTCCAAGGGCCTGGACCGCCAGCGCGTCGAAACTGAACAGGTCTCGGCCGCTGTCAACCAGATGGCCGCCACCACCCAGGAAGTCGCCAGCCATGTGCAACGCACCGCCGACGCCACCCAGCAGGCCAACGTCCTGACCGGGCGCGGCCGCGAAGTGGCACGCGACACCCGTGAGGCGATTGAGCGCCTGTCTGCGGTGGTCAGCGAAACCGGCGCTACCGTGGCGCAACTGGCCAAGGACAGCGACGAAATCGGCAGCGTGGTGGACGTGATCAAAGGCATTGCCGACCAGACCAACCTGCTGGCCCTCAACGCCGCCATCGAAGCAGCGCGTGCCGGCGAGCAAGGCCGTGGTTTTGCCGTGGTGGCCGACGAAGTGCGGCAACTGGCACAACGCACGTCCCAGTCAACCACCCAGATCCACGGGTTGATCACTCAACTGCAAGCGTCCTCCAACAATGCCGTGCAAAGTATGGAACACGGCCAACGCCAGGCCCAGGAAGGCGTGGCCTGGGTGCTGGAGGCGGACCAGGCGCTGGTCGGCATCAGCGAAGCGGTGTCCCATATCACTGACATGACCACCCAGATCGCCGCCGCCACCGAGGAACAGAGCGCGGTCGCCGAGGAAATCAGCCGAAACATCACCACCATCGCCGAACTGGCTGACCAGACGTCGATACAAGCCCATCAATCCACGGACCTGAGCAAGGAGCTGACGAACACCGCATCTACCCAATACGCGTTGGTGGAGCGATTCAATCGCTGATACCCCCTAAGCAGGTTCGCCTCTTTGCGGGGCGACCCGGCTTGGGTTAACGTTCTCCCACGCCCCTTGCATGAATCCCCCCATGTCCATCACCGACAACCTCCTCGCCTTCACCTTCGCCGCCACGCTGCTGACGCTCACGCCCGGCCTTGATACGGCGCTGGTACTCAGGACCGCCACGGTGGAAGGCAAGCGCCAGGCGTTGCAAGCCACGTTGGGGATCAACGCGGGTTGCCTGTTGTGGGGCGCGGCGGTTGCCTTTGGCCTGGGTGCGTTGATTGCGGTGTCGGAAGTCGCCTTCAACCTGCTCAAGTACTGCGGCGCCGCGTACCTGGCCTGGCTGGGCTTGAACATGTTGCTGCGTCCACGTCGCTCATTGGCGAGCGCCGAGGTGCAGGGCAAACCTGCCGGCAACTGGTTTATCAAAGGCATGCTGGGCAACGTGCTCAACCCCAAGGTGGGGATTTTCTACGTGTCGTTCCTGCCGCAATTCATCCCCCAGGGTCAGCCGTTGATCCTCTGGACGTTCGGTCTGGTCAGTATCCACGTGCTGCTTGGCGTGATCTGGGCACTGGTGCTGATCGGTGCTACGCAGTCGCTTTCCGGCTTCCTGCGCCGCGAAAAGGTCATCCAGTGGATGGACCGCACCACCGGCCTGATCTTTGTGTTGTTCGCTGCACGGCTGGCGTTCAGCAAGCGTTGAGCAGCGGCTTTCTCGTCAGCAACGCCCAAGCGACCACCCCCGACAGCGCCACCGCGACCGCGCCTGCCAAATACACCGACGCCACCCCTGCCGCCCCAGCCAAAGCCCCAGCCAATGGGCTGGCGATGCCCAGGGAAATATCCAGGAACGCCACATAGGCCCCCATCGCCAACCCACGGGTGTGCGGCGGCGCGCGCTTGATCGCTTCCACTCCAAACCCCGGAAACGCCAGCGAATAACCAAAGCCCGTAAATGCCGCGCCCAGGTATGCCATCAACGGATCATTCGCGCCCCAGATCAACAACTGCCCCGCCGCCTCGATCAGCACGCAGACCAGCGCCACCTTCGCACCGCCGAGCTTGTCCGGCAGATGCCCGAAGAAAATCCGCGCACCGATAAACGCCAGCCCGAACGCGGTAAACGCAAACGACGCATTGCCCCAATCCTTGGACGCAAACAGCAGCGCGACAAAGGCAGCAATCACGCCAGAGCCGATGCTGGAAAATGCCAGCCCCAAGCCCGGCAGCCAGACCGCCCCGAGTACCGAGTAGAACGACGTACGCCGCTGACTGGTCGGTGCAACGCCCTTCGCACCGATCACGACGCCAACCGCCAACAACGGCATGATCAAGCTGGCAATGGACAGCCCACTGAACCCCCATTGGTTGTTGATTGCCACACCCAACGGCGCACCCAGCGCGAAGGCGACGTAAATCGCGATACCGATCCAGGCCATCACCTTACCGGTATTCTGTGGCCCTACCCGCCCCATGCCCCAGCCCATGGAGCCGGTGATGACCAGGCTTTCGCCCAGCGCCAACACCACACGCCCGGCCAGCAGCAACCAAACCGACAGCACCGGCGAATCGACAAACGCCAGCGAAACCAGGTACAGCAGCCCCGAACTGGCCGCCACCAGCATGCCCAGCAACATAGCGCGCTTGGGGCCACGCATATCAGCAAAGTTGCCGGCCCAAGCCCGCGACAGCAACGCTGCCGCGAACTGCGCGCCAATCACCACGCCCACCACCAGCGTGCCCATGCCCAATGTCTGATTCAGGTGCAAAGGCAACACGGGCAACTGCATGCCGATAATCAGGAAACCGACGAACACCGCCAACGTAATCGGCAACATACTCATCAGCACGGTTCTGTGTTGTGTCATCAAAACTCTCCGCTCAGCGCCTGAAGTAATCGGCTTGATCAAGGTCTGCCAACAAGCTTGGGCCCGTTGGTGTCCACCGCAGCCGCTCGCGGGTCTGCTCACTGGAAACGGCCATATCAGCGCCGGCCATATTGGCGAACCAGCCAAAATGTTCGCGTGGTCGGGATTCAACCGGCATGCCCAGTCGCCGTCCGATCACCTCGGCAATCGCCTTGAATGGCACCGCCTGGTCCGCGACTGCGTGATACGCAGGCTGGCTAAGGTCATCATCCAGCACCCGGCGATAGACCCGCGCCGCGTCGGTGCGGTACACCCCCGACCAGCAGTTCTGCCCGTCGCCGATATACGCCGACACGCCAGTCTCGCGGGCCAGGCGGATCAGGATCGGCAAGAAACCGTGGTCGCCCACGCCATGCACCGAAGGCGCCAGGCGCACCGTTGCCGCCCGCACGCCGCGTGCAGCCAGCGCCCTCGCGGCGGCTTCGGACTGGCGTGGCGATGCGGCATTAGGCAGGTCTGCCTCGACCGCACCGCATGGCAGGCCGGACAAACCCGAAGTGACGATCAGCGGCGTGTCCGAACCTCTCAACACCGACTCGAACGCCTCGATCACCCGGCGGTCCTGCTCGCAGTTTTCGATAAAGCGCGAGAAGTCGTGATTGAACGCGGTGTGAATCACCGCATCCGCCGTCCAGGCGGCGCGGCGCAAGGTGTCCAAGTCATCCAGGGTGCCGCGCAGCACCTTGGCGCCGGTGGCGGCAAGCGCCTGCGCCTTGTCGTCGGCGCGAGCCAGGCCGGTCACCAGGTAGCCGGCATTGAGCAGGTCCTTGACCACTTCGGAGCCAACCCAACCGGTGGCTCCCGTGACAAATACGTGCATGAGTTGAGTCCTCGATTAGCCCAGGCGCATTGAGAGTTCGATGTCATCGGTAAAGGGCACCGACAAGTAGCCGTTCTCCGGGGCGCGTACGTAGGCCAGGTATTCAGGGCAATAATCGGTGTTGTCTGCCACCACCAGTGCGCCGGGGCGCAGGTGGCGTTCCACCAGGTTCAGCACGTCGCCATACAGTGTTTTGGCGCCGTCCAGCAGCAACAGATCGACAACCTCTGGCAAGTCGCTGGCCAGGGTCACCAGCGCGTCACCTTCACGAATGTGGATCAGGTCGCTCACGCCGCCTTCGATGAAATGCTCGCGCGCCAGGGCGATCTTCGAGGCTTCGAATTCGCTGCCGATCAGCACACCGCCGCCGTTGTCGCGCAGTGCGGCAGCCAGGAACAAGGTCGACAGCCCAAACGAAGTACCAAACTCGACAATCGCCCGCGCCTTGTTGCTGCGAGCCAGCATGTAGAGCAGCTTGCCGGTGTCCTGGGACACGGGTAGCCACAGGTCCTTGAGCATCGAATACAGAGCCACGTACTCGGTTTTGCTGTGCATCAGCCGTTCGCGTTCTGCCTGAGAGACCGAGTTCAGCAGCGGGCTGGTGGCCGCATCGGCCTGGGCGTAGAGACGTTCAATCAGGGGCGCTAGAGGCGCGGTGGTCAGGCTCGACATAATTGATTTCCAGTGAGTTGGGACTAAGATGCGACTAATTCGTCGCATTAAAAGTATGCGAGTGATTCGCATCCTTCGCTATTCGCATTAGCCCTGCTTCAGGAGCCCTGTATGACCAACCGCCAGACCCCGCGTATTTCCACGCGTAAACAGCCGCAACAGGCCCGTTCCACCGAGTTGGTGGCGGCAATTCTGCAGGCGGCTATTCAGGTTTTGGCCAAGGAAGGCGCCACCCGTTTCACCACCGCACGGGTCGCGGAAAAGGCCGGCGTGAGCGTGGGGTCGGTGTACCAGTACTTCCCCAACAAAGCAGCGATTCTGTTCCGGTTGCAGAGTGATGAGTGGCAGCAGACTACCCAGATGCTGCGCGACATCCTGGAGAAACGCGACGAAACGCCACTGGACCGCCTACGCACGTTGGTGCACGCCTTTATCGAGTCGGAATGCGAAGAAGCACAGATGCGCGGCGCGCTGAGCGACGCGGCGCCGCTCTATCGCGATGCACCGGAAGCCCTGGAAGTGCGCGCGGCGGGACGGCAGGCGTTCAAGGGGTTCATGCTGGAGTTGTTGCCTGAGGTGTCAGTTGACAAGCGGATCCTGGCCAGTGATTTGATCCTGACCACGCTCAGTTCAGTGGGGAAGGAGTTTTCCAACAGTCCGCGAACGGCTGAAGAAATTGCGGTGTACTCCGAGGGGATGGCTGATATGTTTCGTGCGTATGTGAATGCGCTCAACCTGGTCGAAAGGGCAACCGATATCTCATTTCTTCCAGAGTGACACCTCCCCTCTGAAGATGACGTTCACTCCCAGGGTCCTCAAGACAGCCCGCCTTGCTATAAAACCGGATAGCCCTTTCATTACGGCTCAAGACCCAAAGCGTCAAACACTCATACCCTTGCTCGATCAAGAACTGCAGGCCCGCATTCCACAACGCCAGCCCCACGCCGGCTTGCCAATACTTGGCTAAAACATAAATGGCCATGACCTCACCAGTGTTTGCTCCGGCAGCTTCTTCGTCTCGACTGGCACCGACCGATATCCAGCCGATAACTTGCCTATCCAGCTCGGCGACCCACACGTAGGACTCGCCCGACTCAATCGAGCGAACCCAAAAGGATTCACGCCGAGCCAGCGTTGCGTCCAACCCCTTCAAGAACTCGGCAGGCATCAGGTCGCGATAGGCTTCCTGCCAACTGCGGATATGCACCTGGGCGATGGCGTTGGCGTCGCCAGGTAACGCTTTGCGGATCATTGATCGATTCCTTATTCAGTCAATGTCCTTCAAGTAAACCCAACCTTCATGACCGTTTACCCTCATGGTATGTTTCGAGCCCCATACGCAAAAGGAGGTGCCATGCAATCGTTAGCCACCAACGCTGCACTGCTGATCATCGACATGCAGCAAGGCATGAACCAGCCCAAGCTGGGGCGACGCAACAATCCGGATGCTGAGGTGCAGATGCAGCGCCTGCTGAATGCCTGGCGCCAATCCGACCGCCCTGTCGTGCATATCCGGCACATGTCCCGCTCGCCCAACTCGGTGTTCTGGCCGGGTCAACCGGGCTGCGAATTCCAGCCAGCGCTGCAACCGCTGGCGCATGAGCATGTGGTCGAAAAGAACGTTCCGGATGCCTTCGTCGCCTCAGGGCTGGAACGCTGGCTGCATGCACGCGGCATCCGACAGTTGGTGATCGTCGGCGTGATCACCAACAACTCGGTCGAGGCCACGGCACGCTCCGGCGGTAATCTGGGTTTTGCGGTGACGGTGGTTTCAGATGCCTGCTACACCTTCGATCAAACCGATTTGTCCGGGCGCCTGTGGCCGGCTGAAGACGTGCATGCGCTGTCGCTGAGCAACCTGGCGATGGACTATGCCGCCGTGATGGAGACCGACGAAATCCTGGTTCATTGTTGACCACGACGGTCAGGTAGCGGGTTGAAACACGCCCTCTTTCACAAGCATATCGATCAGTGATTGCGGCCAGACTGTCTCTTCGGTAGAGCGCAGCGCATTGACAGACCACCAACGATGATCCGCCATGACCTGCGTCTCATGGGCGGTCCATTCCGCTTTTGACAGGTCCTCATCGGGTGCGTGAACCAGATAATACTGCTCAATCGCCAACACCGTTTCCCCGCAAGGCAGCATCAAGGGGACCTTGCGGTCCGCAATGGGCGCCGCAACAGTGTCAACCTTGATTCCCGTTTCCTCACGCAGCTCGCGTATTGCAGCCACCTCGAAGGTTTCACCAGCCTCTACGCCACCGCCAGGCGTAGCCCAATAATTTTGCCCGGCCAATGGTCCGTCTTTATGGACGAACCTGAACAGAAGCACCTCATGGGAGGGGTTGATCACCAGCAGGCGTGACGCCTTTCGTTCGCGCATTGAATCCATCCCTTCCTTAGGCCGATGTCGTCGTTTCCAACAATTGCGCAATCGCTTTGCGCAATTCCCCATGCTCACTTTCCGCATACGGCTGTGCGTTTTTCCAGTCATAAAACCACGCTGGCATCTTGCGTTTGTCGTCCGGTTCCGAGGCGTAGCGCGGGAAAATGTGACAATGCAGTTCCGGCTCGGAATTGCCTAAAATCTCGTAGTTCATACGCAGCGCACCAGTGGCCTGCAACACCGCATCGCCCAGGAGGGCCATGTCCAGCAGGTAGGCAGTGCGGGCCTCGGTATCGAGGTCGTTCAGACTGGCAACGACCGGGTCAGGCAGCAGCAGGCAGTAACCAGGGAGAAACTGTACATCACCCATGACCGCCCAGCCCGAGGCCATGCGGCATATAACCTTGTCGTTGGTGCTGTTACGGGCCTGTGCTACACGTTCGGTGATAAGCGCCATGCAAAATCCTTGATCAACCTGAAGTCCAGGCGGCATCTTAACGCGATTTCAAGCACTGCCATCCACCTGCGCGCACGGCATAACCTGCTGAAGGTAAGCGTCCAGGACATCGGTATTCGCTGACGAACCCATCGCACCGATATACCCATCAGGTCGCACCAGCACCCACTCGCCCATCGCCAGTTCGTAGGCATGTTTAACGTAGCCATGGTCGTCGAGCACATCACCCTCAGGTCCAACTCTATGGACATGCAAGCCCGGCCGAGTAGGCACCACCCCGCGCGCTACGCCATAACTGAGCACCGTCCAGTGCGTTCCCTTGAACAGATGGAACAGCCGCAACGCCTGCCCAGCGGCACCTCGGACCGGCGCGTCCGGCGCCCGGTCGCCCGCTGCAACGCCTTTACGCACGGGGCTCTTCAACGCCAGCGAGGACTCTGGATAGGCAATATCCAACTGATGCACTTCCCTGCCCCGACGCAGTTCGCCGTTCTTCATCTCACCCAGCAATTGGGTGGACAAACCAAGCACGCAAGCGGCGACAGGCCGACGCTCCGCTTCATAGGTATCCAGTAAATCATCAGGTGCCCCCTGTACCACCGCCGCCAGCTTCCAGCCCAGGTTGTAAGCGTCCTGCACGCTGGTATTCAGGCCCTGGCCACCGGTGGGTGGATGGATATGGGCGGCGTCCCCCACCAGCAGCACCCTCCCCACGCGGTATTGATCCGCCAGGCGGGCATTCATGGTGTAGGCCGACGACCAAGACACCGCGTGCACCTGGATATCGGCGCGACCGGTGCGATGGGCGATGATTACGGTGAGCCCCTCGGCACTGAAATCGACGTCAAGATCCGCGGGAATCGGCCCCTGAATCTGGAACAGCTCGGTGCCGGCCAGGGGGCATATCGCAATTTGGCGCTGCATATCGCCGTCACCAAAACGGTGCCAGGCATCACGCGTGAGGCCGCTAAGTTCGACATCCGCCACCAAAGCGCGTACGCCAAGGGTCTTGCCGGGAAAGCCGATATCCAGGGCATGTCGAACAAAACTGCGCCCCCCATCAGCACCCACCAACCAACGCACACGGATGTGTTCTTCACCTGCGTTGCCGATCAGCCGTGCGGTGACTGCGTTGCCGTCCTGCTCAAATCCAACCAGTTCACAAGCAAATTCAGGCTGATGCCCCCACTCAAGCAGACGTTCGCGCATCACGCGCTCGGTCAAAAACTGCGGCACCATCAACGGTTGTCGGTAAGGCTCGGCGGGCATCGACGCCTTGGATTCTGTGAATTCTGTTTCGCTGTAGCTGCCATCGTCGCGGTAGCGCCGGTCAGTCGGATAGACTCCACCCACTGCCATCAGACGGTCGAGAATACCCAGGTCTTCGAACACTTCCTGAGACCTTGGCTGGATACCTTTACCGCGTGAACCCTGGAAGGGATGCGCATTTTTTTCGATCAGCCGAAAAGTGATACCCCTTCTCGCCAGGTCGATTGCCAAGGTCAGGCCGGCGGCACCGGCACCGCAAATCAGTACATCGACAGCGAATTGCGCTTTCATACTGGATTACCTATATGTGCAATACGCACATATTAAGAGAGGCGAACACCGTGTCAATTAAAAATGTGCAAAAAGCACATATATCCGCCCAACTGCGTGACCTGCATGGTTCATTGGTTGAGATCGTGGGGGTGATGAACCGCCCGCAGCGCGACGAAGCGATGGTGCGCGAAGCCGGGATTTCACTGGATCGCGCCCTGTTTCCGCTGCTGGTGCTGGTGGAAAGGTTGGGGCCGATCGGCGTAGTCGAACTGGCTGACCGCGTGGGCCGTGACTACACCACCGTGAGCCGGCAGGTGGCGAAGCTGGAAAGCCTGGGCTTGGTTCTGCGCCAGGCAAGCGCAGTCGACCGCCGCGTACGCGAGTCGGTGATTACCGAGAAAGGCAAAGCCATGACTGACCGCGTCGACGACGCGCGGGAGAGGATCGGTGTGTCGATCTTCTCCACCTGGGATGAAGGCGACTTCGACAATCTGGTGCGGCTGATGCGCAAGTTTGCCGAGGATATCAAGGATGACTCGGTGCGTGCGACGAAGGGCATTTCCTAAGGCCACGCACGTTTCCTGTGGCAAGCGGGGCAAGCCCGCTTGCCACACAGCATCAATCCAATGCCAATTCCACCACCCCAGCATTCAACCGCACCGGCCAAACCCGCAGCCTCTGATCAGGCGCCTCCAGGCACTGCCCATCCTCGAGCCGGTAATGCTGCTTGTAGATCGGCGCCGCCACCACCAGGTCACCCTTGATACTGCCGATCAAGCCGCGCCCGATCACATTCGCGCCGGATTCCGGGTCATGGTTGTCGATGGCAAACAACGTCTGGTCCTGCGCACCCGGCAGGTAGAACAGCGCCACTTGCGCGCCGTCCAGCCACACCACTACCCCGGAATTGCTCACCAGGTCGGTCTCGCTGCACACACCTTTCCAGGTGGCCAGGTTGCGTTGTGGGTTGGTTTGGCTCATCAGGCAATCTCCTCGGTGACGGGAATCAGGTTGAGTTCGGCGGCCATGATCGGCCGGCGTTGCCCGCGTTCCTGGACGAAGTGGATGTCCGGGTCGGGGCGTTTGTCGTTGACGAAGGTGCGAAAGCGCTTGAGTTTTTCCGGGTCTGCGAGGGTGTTGGCCCATTCGCATTCGTAGCGGTCGACCACCAGTTGCATCTGCGCCTCCAGCTCTACGCCGAGGCCCAGGCTGTCGTGCAGGATCACGTCCTTGAGGAAATCCAGGCCGCCTTCGAGGCTTTCGCGCCAGACCGAGGTGCGTTGCAGCTTGTCGGCGGTGCGGATGTAGAACATCAGGAAGCGGTCGATGTAGCGGATCAGCGTGGCGTCATCCAGGTCAGTGGCGAACAACTCCGCATGGCGTGGGCGCATGCCGCCGTTGCCGGCGATGTAGAGGTTCCAGCCCTTCTCGGTGGCGATCACGCCGACGTCCTTGCTCTGGGCTTCGGCGCATTCACGGGTACAGCCGGACACTGCGAACTTGAGCTTGTGTGGCGAGCGCAGGCCCTTGTAGCGTTCCTCGATCAACAGCGCCATTTTCACGCTGTCCTGCACGCCGTAACGGCACCAGGTACTGCCCACGCAGGACTTCACCGTACGCGTGGATTTGCCATAGGCATGCCCGGTTTCAAACCCGGCGGCGATCAGTTCGCTCCAGATATCCGGCAGTTCGTGCAGTTGCGCGCCAAACAGGTCGATGCGCTGGCCGCCGGTGATCTTAGTATAGAGGTCATATTTCTTCGCCACTTCGCCGATCACAATCAGCTTATCCGCGGTGATTTCGCCGCCTGGAATACGCGGTACCACCGAGTAGGTACCGTTCTTCTGCATGTTGGCCATGAACGTATCGTTGGTGTCCTGCAACGGCACCAGGGACGCGTCCATGATCGGCTGGTTCCAGCACGACGCCAGGATCGAGCCCACCGCTGGCTTGCACACGTCGCAGCCGGTGTGACCACGGCCGTGTTTGGCCAGCAGTTCGTCAAAGGTGAGGATGCCTTCCACGCGCACCAGCGCGTACAACTCCTGCCGGGTGTAGGCGAAGTGTTCGCACAGGCTCTTGTCGACGCTGACGCCACGGGCGATCAGCTCATGCTCGAACACCTGCTTGAGCAAGCCAGCGCAGCCGCCGCATCCGGTGCAGGCCTTGGTCTGGGTTTTGAGCAGGCCGAGGTCGCTGCAGCCGCCGTCGATGGCCGAGCAGATCGCGCCCTTGGTCACGTTGTGGCAGGAGCAGACGGTGGCCGATTCCGGCAGCGCGCCGGGGCCGAGGGTCGGGGCGCCGCTGGACGACGGCAGGATCAGGCTGGCCGGCTCGGGCGGCAGCGTGATGCTGTTTTGCATGTATTGCAGCAGGGTGTCGTAGTAGCTGTTGTCGCCCACCAGCACCGCGCCGATCACATGTTTGCCCGACGCGTCCACCACCAGGCGCCGGTAGCTGGCGCTGGCTTCGTCGATGAACTGGTAGCTGCGCGCGCCCGGCGTGTGGGCATGGGCGTCACCGATGGAGCCCACGTCGACGCCGAGCAACTTGAGTTTGGTCGACATGTCGGCACCCACAAACGGCTCGGCGGTTTGCGCGCACAGCAGCGCGGCGACGCCTCGGGCCATCTGGTAGCCCGGCGCGACCAGGCCGAACAGGCTACCGTTCCAGGACGCGCATTCGCCAATCGCGTAGATGTTCGGGTCGATGCTCAGGCATTCGTCGTTGATCACCACGCCGCCACGCGGGCCGATGTCCAGGCCGGCCTGGCGGGCCAGTGCATCCTGGGCGCGAATACCGGCGGAGAACACGATCAGGTCGGTTTCAAGGAACTCGTCATTGGCAAAATTCATACGGTAGCGGTACTGCTCCCCCGCGCTGATGGATTGGGTGGCGCGCGACAAATGCACGCCCACGCCCAGCCGCTCGATCTGCGCCTTGAGCGCCAGGCCGCCGAAGTCGTCGAGTTGCACCGGCATCAAGCGCGGCGCGAATTCCACCACATGGGCTTCAAGGCCGAGGCTTTTCAGGGCGTTGGCAGCTTCCAGGCCCAACAGGCCACCGCCCACTACCACACCGCGTTTCGCATTGGCGGCGGCCTTACGAATCGCGTCCAGGTCCTCAAGGGTGCGATACACCAACCGCGAATCGCCTTCGGCGCCTTCGATAGGCGGCACGAACGGATACGAACCGGTGGCCAACACCAGCTTGTCATAGGCGACGCAGCCGTTGGCGGTGATCACTTCGCAGCGCGCGCGGTCGATCTCCAGCACCGGTACGCCCAGGTGCAGGGTGACACCCGGCGTCTGGTACAACGCGGCGTCGGACAAAGCCAGCGACTCGGCATCGCGACCGGTGAAGTATTCAGACAGGTGCACCCGGTCATAGGCGCGCATCGGCTCTTCGCTGAACACGTGCAAACGGTAGTGATCCAGCGCGCCGCGCTCGATCAATTGCGCCACACAGTGGTGGCCGACCATGCCATTGCCGACGACGATCAAGGTTTTGAGATGGTTCATAGTAAGCACCCGACAACGCTCATCACGGTTTTAAAAAAGCAAAAAAAAACGCCTGAAACCTTGCGGTTCCAGGCGTCTTTGCCTGTTCTTATGCGGGTTCGGATCGGGCGACTTCGCCGGATTCACCGCTATATGCCCCGGTGTCGATCGTCGTTGACCGAAGTGGGTTGAGGGGGAGCTTGCAGGGTCTGTGCCAAGCCATCTGATAGCCCGTTACAACAGCCAATGTCGTCGCTTAACCCCGCCAAACGCATTGTTCAGCGCCTCCAACTGGTGCGCTCCGCTTCATAAATGTGCACGCCCCACCCTCTGCTGAACATTTTATTGTGGTGAGCGGGCTTGCCCCGCGCCCAAGTCACCTCGGTCTCAAGAGGGCTGCTGCGCAGCCCAGCGCGGGGCAAGCCCGCTCACCACAACAAGCTCTGCTCACCACAGCAGCCCACTCACCAAAAAACGCCAGTTCACCTAACAAACCCCGTCGTGAAAAACCTGGCGCGTGACTTGCTAGGAACACTCCAACCAAGCAGTCAACGCTGACTGCCCTCTCACGACAAAGGCGCCGTGTAATCCCCGTTCTGAACGGAGGGTTGCAAGGCGCCTTTTTTGTTTACGCAGGTTTCAGATGGCCAACCAAAGCATACGCAGCGTGTGTCCTTATTGTGGCGTGGGCTGCGGCATCGTCATGCAGGTGCAAGACAATAAAGTGGTCAAGGTGATCGGCGACAAAGCCCACCCCACCAACTTTGGCCGCCTGTGCACCAAGGGCACCACCTGCGGGCAAGCCATCGCCGAGTCCGGACGCATGGAAAACGCCTATGTACGCCAGGCCCGGCAGAATGACCCGGTGCGCATCGGCATGGACAACGCCCTCCGCGAAACCGCGCGCCGCCTGCGTCACACCCTCGACACCCACGGCCCGGACGCCTTGGCGTTCTACGTGTCGGGCCAGATGTCACTGGAATCCCAATACCTGATCAATAAATTGGCCAAGGGCTTCGTCCGCACATCCAACATCGAGTCAAACTCGCGGCTGTGCATGGCCAGCGCCGGCAGTGGCTACAAACTCTCCCTCGGCGCCGACGGCCCGCCGGGGTCTTATGAAGACTTCGATCGCGCCGACCTGTTCTTCGTGATCGGCGCGAACATGGCTGACTGTCACCCGATCCTGTTCTTGCGCATGATGGACCGGGTCAAGGCCGGGGCGAAGCTGATCGTGGTCGACCCCCGGCGCAGCGCCACGGCGGACAAGGCCAACCTGTTCCTGCCGATCAAACCCGGCACCGACCTGGCGTTGCTCAATGGCCTGCTGCACCTGCTGGTCAAAAACGGCCATACCGCCCCTGCCTTTATCGCCGCCTTTACCCAAGGCTGGGAGGCGATGCCCGAATTCCTCGAGGACTATTCGCCAGAGCACGTCGCCGCCATCACCGGCCTGGCCGAAGCCGATATCCGCCAAGCCGCCGACTGGATCGGCCAGGCCGCCGAGTGGATGAGCTGCTGGACCATGGGCCTCAACCAGAGCACCCACGGCACCTGGCACACCAACGCGCTGTGCAACCTGCACCTGGCGACAGGCGCCATTTGCCGGCCGGGCAGCGGGCCGTTTTCCCTCACGGGTCAACCCAATGCCATGGGCGGGCGCGAAATGGGTTACATGGGTCCTGGACTGCCGGGGCAACGTTCGGTGTTGGTCGAGGCCGACCGCGCCTTTATCGAAGACCTGTGGCAGATCCCCCACGACAGCCTGCCGCGCCAGGCTGGCAGCGGCACCGTGGCGATGTTCGAACAGATGGCCGCCGGGCAGATCAAGGCCTGCTGGATCATCTGCACCAACCCGGTCGCCAGCGTGCCTAACCGACAAACCGTGATCAAAGGCCTGCAAACCGCCGAACTGGTGATCACCCAGGATGCTTTTCTCGATACCGAAACCAACCGCTACGCCGACATCCTGTTGCCCGGCGCGCTGTGGGCCGAGGCCGAAGGGGTGATGATCAACTCCGAGCGCAACCTGACCCTGATGCAAAAAGCCGTCGACGCGCCCGGCGAGACCCTGCCCGACTGGCAGATCATCGCCAGGGTCGCCTGTGAAATGGGCTTTGCCGACGCGTTCACCTATGCATCCGCCGCTGACGTGTTTGAAGAAATAAAACGTGCCTGGAACCCCAAGACCGGCTACGACCTCCGTGGCGCGAGCTACCCGCGCCTGCGTGAGCAGCCGCTGCAATGGCCCTGCGCATCGGAGGATGGCGCGGACCGCAACCCGATCCGCTACCGGGACACAGGCGCCCTCACCTTCGCCACCGAAAACGGCAAAGCCCTGTTCTTCGCCCGCCCGCATATGCCGCCCGCAGAGATGCCCGATGACGTGTTCCCCTTTGTGCTCAACACCGGCCGCGTGCAGCACCAATGGCACACCCTGACCAAGACCGGCAAGGTCGCGACCCTGAACAAACTCAACCCCGGGCCCTTCGTGGAATTACACCCCGAAGACGCAGCCAATCTGGGCATCAAAAACAAGGATCAGGTCGAGATACGCTCCCAGCGCGGCCGCGCCGTACTGCCCGCCGTGGTCACCGACCGTGTACGGCCAGGCAACTGCTTTGCGCCGTTCCACTGGAACGATGTGTTCGGTGAACACCTGGCCATCAACGCAGTGACCAACGACGCGGTGGACCCGATTTCCTTGCAGCCGGAGTTCAAGCACTGCGCTGTCGCCCTGGCCCGCGTCGAGCTGATCGACCATCAATTCCTGGACCGCCCTTCCCCCGTAGCTGAGGACACTCCCATGTCGCGCCTCGACGCCTTCGCCGAAATCGCCGGCATCCGCAACCTCCCCGCGCCGCCACTGAGCGAGGGTGAGCGTACCTACCTCGCCGGCTTCCTCAGCGGCTTGCAAGCCAATACCGCACGCCAGGCAGTAGACGTGCCGACCCTGCCCGCCAATGCACCGCTGGCCGATGCGTCACGGCTTTGGTTGAACGGCTTGCTCGGCGGTTTGTTCAGCCATACGCAATCCCCCGCAGCGCCCTCCCCGGCCGTCACCTTGTTATGGGCCTCGCAAACCGGCAACGCCGAAGCCTTGGCCGAGCGTTTTGCCAAACGGCTGCGCGACGCGGGCATTACCGTGGAACTGAGCGCGATGGCGGATTTCCCGGCGAGCAAACTGGCAAGCACCCACACCCTGGCGCTGATCAGCAGCACCTTTGGCGACGGCGACCCACCGGACAATGGCGAAGGGTTCTGGCACAGCCTCAGCACCGCCGAGACGCGCCTAGAGTCCCTGCGCTTCGCGGTGCTGGCCCTGGGCGACCCGAGCTACGAGCAGTTCTGCAACCACGGCAAACAACTCGACCAACGCCTGTTGGAACTGGGCGCCACCCGCCTGTTGGAACGCGTCGACTGCGATACCGAATTCGAAGCACTGGCCGATGCCTGGCTACTGCGTTTCCAGCAGACCCTGGCCCCGGCAAAGCCCGTCGCGCCCGCCACCCCCGCCGGGAAAACCAAGCTGTACGGCTCACGCCTGCTACTCAACCGACACCTGAACCCGCACAGCGTCCACAAGGAAACCCGCCAATTTGCCCTAGACCTGACCGACTCCGGGCTGACCTACGAAGCCGGTGATGCCCTGGGTGTGCGGCCGCGCAACTGCCCCGAACTGGTCAGCGAGTTGCTCGACCTCACACGCTTGAACGCCAGTACCTGCGTGAACATCGACACCTTCGGCGACGTGCCCTTGCAACAGGCCCTGACCCAGCACTTCGAAATCGCCCGGCCCAGCAGCGACACCCTGGCTTTCATCGCCGAGCGCAGCGCCAACCCTGGCCTCAAGCACTTGCTCAACCCCGAACATAAGGCCGAACTGAATGACTGGCTCTGGGGTCGGCAACTGGCGGATGTGTTGCTGGAGTACCCCGTCGAGTGTTCGGCGGATGAACTGCTGGGCACCCTCAAGCGCCTGCAACCGCGCCTGTATTCAATCGCGTCCAGCGCCAAGGCCTATCCACAGGAAGTGCACCTCACCGTGGCCGCCGTGCGTTACGGCAAACGTAAAGGCGTGTCCTCGACCTTCCTGGCTGACCGGGTCGGCGACGGCGAGGTGCCGTTGTTCATCCAGCCGTCCAAACACTTCCGCACGCCCACTGACGGCGACGTGCCAATGATCATGATCGGCCCCGGCACCGGTATCGCGCCCTTTCGCGCGTTCTTGCAGGAACGTCGCGCGCTGGGTCATCAGGGGCGCAACTGGCTGTTCTTCGGCGAACAGCACGCCGCCAGCGATTTCTACTATCAAGACGAACTGCAAGGCATGCAGCGCGACGGCCTGCTCAACCACTTGAGCCTGGCGTTCTCGCGCGACCAGGCGCAAAAGGTCTACGTGCAGGACCGCATCCGCGAACAGGGGGCCGAGCTGTGGCGCTGGTTGGAGGACGGCGCCAGGCTGTATATCTGCGGTGACGCCAGCCACATGGCCAAAGATGTCGACCAGGCCTTGCGCCAAGTCGCGCAAACCCACGGCGGGCTTGGCGTCGAGGGTGCCGTGGAGTACTGGCGGCAGCTGAGTGAGCAGAAGCGCTATCTGCGTGATGTGTATTGATTGGATACAGAACAATAAGCAGTTTGTATTGTGTACAAAAAACCCTAAAGATTTATCGAAGTCGGGCCGAAACAGCGGTGATAGCAAATCGCCGCAATCCTGATCGAGGTGCACGACGATTTGGCCGCCCTTCACGCTGATGGTCGTCTCGATGAAAATAAAAAATAAGCTGGTACTCGCATTTGTCTCCGTTGCTTTTATCCCGGTAAGCCTGGTGGCCTTGATTTCGGTCATGAACACGCGGACCCAGGCGGTGGAGCAGTTCATCGACGGCAGCACCCGGGAAATCCGTCAGATTGATGGCAACATCCGCCAGTTCTTCGACGGCACGCTGCAAAACGTCGATCAAATGGCTACTGATCCTGTATACACCTCCGTGAACACGCTGAAGAACTACCAGCCTGCCGACGCCGCCAGCCAGCCCATGCCCGCCGAGGCGCAAGCAGTGATCGACCGCTTCGCGCGCTTTGGCGCCACCCACCCAGCGGCGGCGATCCTGTCCATCGGCCTGGAAGACGGCACCTACGCCAAATGGCCGGATGACCCGCAACTGGCCAAGTACGACCCGCGCACCCGCCCCTGGTACAAAGCGGCCATGGCCAGCCCCGGCAAGACCGTGCGCACCCCCGCGTATTACTACGACAAAGACGACGTCGCCCTGGTGGGCACCGCACGCGCATTGCTGGAAAACGGCAAGGCCAAGGGCGTGTTCGTGGTCAGCGTCTCGCTGAAAAACCTCACCGAACTGGTCAAGAGCATCAAGCTGGGTGAAAGCGGTTACGTGATGCTGGTCGAGGACGGCGTGGTGCTGGTGGATCCGCGCAACGCCGCCCACAACTTCAAGCCGCTCAAGGACCTGGGCACAGCCTATGCGCCGTTGGCCGACACCGCACAGGGCTCCACTGAAGTGGTGATCGACGGCGTGCGCTATATGGCGAACGTGTGGACCTCCCCCGGCCTCGGCTGGCGCTATATCGGGCTGATCGAACACCGTGAGGTGATGGCCGAAGCCACGCGCATGACCTACCTCACCGCCATCATCGTCGCGGTGCTGGTGCTGATCTTCGGGCTGATCGCGGCGGCGTTTTCCAAGGTCATCGTCAAGCCTATCGGCCAGGTCAGCACCGGCTTGCAGTCCATCGCCCAGGGCGAAGGCGACTTGCGCCACGAATTGCAGGTCCAGGGTAAGGATGAAACCGCCGAACTGGCCGGCTGGTTCAACAAGTTCCTGGCGGCGATCCGCCAACTGATCCAGCACATCGGCGCAGCCTCGGCCAACTTGCAGAACGCCTCCAAGGTCAACAGCGAGGTGGCGCACAACATGAACGAGGCGGCCGGACGCCAGCGTGAGGCGGTCGAGCTGGTCTCTACGGCGTTCAACGAAATGGTCGCCACCGCCAACGAAGTCGCACGCTCCTGCAGCGGCGCGGCGGAGTCCGCCGAGAACGGGCACCGCCGCGTGGCCGAGGGCAAGCAGCAGATCGAAGTCACCACCGACAACGTCAACCGCCTGGGGCGCCGCCTGACCGAGTCATCCCAGGCCATGGTCGAACTGGAAGCCGGTAGCCGCAGTATCAACCAGATCCTTGGCACCATCCGCGCGATTGCCGAGCAAACCAACCTGCTGGCACTCAACGCCGCCATCGAAGCCGCCCGTGCCGGTGACCAGGGCCGTGGTTTTGCGGTGGTGGCCGACGAAGTGCGCGCACTGGCCAAGCGCACGTCCGACTCCACTGGCGAGATCGAGCAGCTGCTCGGCACCCTGGAAAACAAGACTCAGGAAGTCACGCAGAAAATGGGCAGTTGCCTCGACCTGTCGAAAGCCAGTGTGTCGTCCATCGAAAGCGCGCGGGACAGCTTTGAAGGGATCCAGACCTCGGTCAACGAGATCCGTGACCAGAACCTGCAGATCTCCGCCGCCGCCGAGGAACAACACAGCGTGGCCGAAGAGATCAACCGGCATATCCAACAGATCTACGACGAAGCGCGCCTGGTGGAAAGCCTGGCCAACTCGGCGCAGGACGATTCGGGGCGGCTGTCAAACCTGTCGGATGAGTTGAATGGATTGGTGGGGCGGTTCAAGTCCTGAGGAAGTCAGCGATTGCCTGCCACATCGCGACCGGGTTGGAATACATCGGGAAATGCCCACACTGGGCAATCGGCGCCAGGCGCACGCCGTTGGCCTGGATATGCGCCAGGTAGGACAGCCCGGCATTCTGCTCGCCGTACATGAACATCTTGGGGCACGGCAGCCCGAGGAACTTGCCCATCAGGTCGGCGTTGTCGGAGAGTTCGACCATCGATTGGAAGATCCCGCGCACGGCACCGGCACGCACCTTGTGGCGCAGGCTTGCCGAGTAAAGCGCGCTGGCATACGCGGGTGCCTGGCGAGTGCGCGCGATGAAGGCGCTGAAAAACGCCTCGGGATCCTCTGCCGGGAAATCCACGATCTGGCGGCTGAGAAAGCAGTCTTCGGGGGCGATATTGCCTTCAATGTCGGTAAAGCTCAGCACGCGCTCCGGAAAACGATGGGCCAGCATCAAGGCAGTCAGGCCGCCCATGGAGTGGCCGACCAGGTGGAAGCGTTCGACCTTGAACTGCGCCAGCACCTGCAAGGCGGTTTCCAGCAGGAACGGGATGTTGATGGTCGCCAGGTCGGCACATTGGCTCTCACCGCAGCCGGGCGCGTCGTAGGCGATAAAGGCATGCCCGTCGAACGCCGGGTGCAGGACGATGTCGGCGTAGTCCTCCTTGGTCGAGCCGAACCCGTGCAGGAACAGGATGGGCGCCCGCTCGCCGTCGCGGTGGATCGCCGCTATCTCCACAGCGGTACCGTCTAGGGTCAGTGGAATGAAGAAATGAACGAACGACATGCAAGAGTTCCTTGGCCGAAAAGGTGCCAATTTCAGCGGTTAGCCGCGCGGTGTAAATGACCGATAGCGGAAGGTTGTCATACGCCAATCGTATGAGCCTGGAACTGCGCGACCAACTCGGTCACCAAGGGATTAGGCCGCTCGCTGTTCCAGGCCACCGCCGTGGTAACCACATTGAGTTTCTGGGTCAGCGGCCGTAGCACCACGTTGTCCGGCGCGAGCTTCTTCAGCGACGCTGGCACCAGCGCAATGCCTTGGCCGCAGCTGACGAATGCAATCTGCGAGGCCACCGAGCGCACTTCATGCAGCACCCGTGGCGAGAACCCGCTGGCGCGGCAGGTGGCGATCAGGTTGTCGAAATACACCGGGCTGACCTTGCGCGAAAACATCACCAGCGGCTCGCTGGCCAGGCTCGACAGGCTGATGCGCGAACGTGCAGCCAACGGATGATCGCTGGGCAACGCCACCATCAAGCGATCTTCGCGCACCGGCAACGACTGGATCGCCGGGCCCAGGTCACCGTCCAGCCGGGCGAAGGCCAGATCGATATCCCCGGCTTCCAGCGCCGGCAGCGCCTCGACGCTGTCGATCTCGCGCACCGACACGGTGAGGTGCGGGTATTGCTGCTTGAGTTGATCGATCAGGCCTGGCAACACATCAAACATTGCCGTTGAAATCGCGCCGATGGTCAGCATGCCCGACTGCCCCGCTACCGCCTCTTCCACCGCCAGTTCCAGGCGCTCAAGCTGCTCGGCGAACTTGCGCACTGCCGGCAGGATCGCCGCGCCTACCGGGGTCAACTTGGCGCCCCGCCGGGAGCGTTCGAACAGCTGGACCTTGAGCGCTTGTTCCAGTACCTGGATCTGCTCGCTCAACGGCGGCTGCGACATGCCCAGGCGCTTGGCGGCGCGGCCGAAGTTCTGTTCTTCGGCGACGGCGAGGAACAGCCAGAGGTGGCGGATGAGGCGGAAGTTGATCATGGCGTTTCCATAGGCTTGGCGTATGCAATCAGCAGTTTAGCGCCAATATACCTATCTATTTTTGTTGGGAAACCATCCAGTCGAGAAAGGCGTGAAGTCGAACGGAGAATTTCTCGCCCTCCGCGCTGGGGTTGCGTGCCTCGAACAAAAAGAACGCGAGTTGGGCAACCATCGCCGGGTAATGCTGGAGGAACAGCTTGACGTGGTCCTCAAGCGAGTGCGGCCACATCAAAGCCTGGACCGGGCAAAACAGCTGCGTTGAGCGCACCAGCTTGCGCGATGCTTCACGCTGCAAACGCAGCCGCGCTTCGTCAGTCCGGGCCTGGTCGATGCGCAAGAGATAGCCCTTGAGCACCGCTTCAAAGTCACCGTTCAGCGCCCAGGCAATCTCACGGGATGGGCGGAACGCATCGAAACACGCCGAAAGATCATTGCCCCACACACCACGGCAATGGTGTTTGAGCCAGAACCCCCAGCGGTCTTTGTTCTCGGGTGACAGCACCTGCGCGCAATGACCGATATCGAAGTCGATCTTCGTGATTTCCGGATGCCGCTGCTCCAGGGACAGGCGCGTCAGCTCCAGCTGTTCAAGCAATTCGGGTTGAGGCGGTTCACGAAATATCAACGTGAGATCCAGATCGGATTCACCGGAAATGGCCTCCGCCCTGGCGACACTGCCATACACATAAATGCCGTCCAGGCCCCACTGCGCCGGTGAAAGGGTGGCGCAAACATCGCTGAGCAACGGCTGGAACTCAGGCTGCAGGGGCAAATCGGTCACGGCCAGTACAAATCCTTGGGCGTCAACACCAGTAGGTTGCGATGAATTCACGGGGCACTGTTTCCTTGAGTCAGACCGGCAAGCATGACGGGCAAGGGGCTGACGGCGCAACGACCTTCAATCCTTGGACTATGCTCAAGCGGCCCCTGACAGCACGCACAGTATGGCCAATTGGATAGGAAGTCCTATGAACCCAACGACCCGCGTTTTAAGCCTGCTCACCCTGCTGCCCATCGCGATGGCGCAGGCCGACGACGGCGGTATCAGCTTCTGGCTGCCCGGCCAGTTCGGTGCCCTCGCCGCTGCGCCGACCACGCCGGGCTGGAGCCTGCCGCTGGTTTACTACCATGTGAATGCCAGCGACGGTCGGCACTCAGCCACCCCGCGCGGCGGGCGCACGGTGGTGGGGCTGGATGCCAAGGCCGACCTGTTGTTTGCCAGCCCGACCTACACCTTCGCCACGCCGGTATTGGGCGGTGCCCAGGCGGCGATTTCGGCGGTGGCGGCCGTGGGGCGTTCCGAGGCGAGTGTCGATGCCACCGTGACCGGCCCACGCGGGCGCTCGTTTTCCGGCGGTACCCACGATGCCCTCAAAGGTGCCAGCGATCTGTATCTGCTCGGCACCCTGAAGTGGAACCACGGCGTGCACAACTTCATGGCTTATTCCATGGGCAACCTACCCGTGGGCGCCTATGACCCGGATCGCCTGGTCAATATCGGCCTGGGCCATGCCGCCCTGGATGCGGGCGGCGGCTACACGTTTTTTGACAAGACCAACGAGTTCTCCGCCGTGGCGGGTGTGACCTACAACTGGGAAAACCGCGACACCCACTACCAGAACGGCATCGATGCACACATCGACCTCAGCGCCTCGCACTTCTTCACCGCGCAGACCCACGCCGGACTGGTGGGTTATTACTTCCGCCAGGTGACCGGCGACAGTGGCAGCGGCGCGGTGCTGGGGGATTTCAAGTCGCGCGTGGCCGGGATCGGGCCCCAGGCCGGGCACTTCTTCAAGGTGGGTGATGAGCTGTGGTACGCCAATATCAAGGGCTACTACGAATTCGACGCCAAGAACCGCCCGGACGGCTGGAACATGTGGCTGTCCCTGGTCATTCCGCTGGCCGGCAAAGGCTGACGCGATTCAGGCACTGTGCCGCTTCCAGTGTTCATAGAACGCCAGGCTGGCGACGTTCTTGTCCTTGGCTTCAAGCATGATGTCGAAGCGGTCGAGAAACTGCAGTGCGTAGTCGTTGGTCCAGCGGTTCCACATCTGGGCGCTGTGGGCATAAAGGTCGCGCTTGGACACCACCTGCAACAACGCATCCATTTCAAGCTTGTGCTCGGCGTCGAAACCCAGCTCCTGCAAGCTCTCCTGGGGCTGGGAGTAATGCATAGTCGGACGCACGCCGCGCCAGCTTTCAATCACGCGGGCAACGCGTTCCGAGTGGGGGTCGATATAGTCGTTTTCGTTGATCCAGCAGTGATGGATGTCCAACACCACTGGCGCCAGGTCAGCGACTTGCAGGCAATGGTCGAGGCCGTAGGTTTTCTCGTCGTTCTCAAACGTGATGCAGTTGCGCGCCACCTCTGACAGGCGCGACCACACCGCGCGGGTACCTTCCACGCCAAGGCGGCCGGCGATGTGCACGTTGCACTTGAGGTCCTGGAAGCGACGGCCGTAGCCCATCATGCGGATCATGTCGGCGTGGTATTCGAACTCGGCCAGGCTGTTTTCCACCACGCCGGGATTTTCCGACCCGAGCACGCAGTATTGGCCGGGGTGGAAGGACAGGCGGATATCCGACGCTCGCGCCAACTCGCCGATGGCGGCGAAGCCCTCTACCAATTGGCGCTCGATCGCCGGGTCTTGGTACACGGCAGCGACTTTCGGGTGGCTGTAGAACGGCAGCAGGTCACTGCTCAGACGCAACATGCGCAGGGTCGGCGGTAACTCGGCCACATACGCCAACAGGCGCAACTGGGCGGCCAGGTTATGCGTAACCACTTCCACCAGCTTGTCGCGGGCCACTTGCGGGGTGACGCTGTCCATCCAGCGCAACGTGGTGGTGCGTGGGTTAAACGGGCCCTCAATCAGCTTCAACGCACTGGCGGAGAGCAGGCGCTCGGGATGTTTGTACTGGCACGCAAAGCCGATGCGAGGTTGAGTCATGGAGGCGCCTGGGGAGAGAAAAGGACGGGATGATACGGCGTTAGGCCGGGGCGACCCTAGAGGGTTCCCACTATTTCGAAACGTTTCACGCTGAACTTTCTCACACGCGACGCGTTCACTTCCTATGCGCTGTCCCGTCCAGGGGCGTTATACAACAAGGAGCCGCCACCCCATGACTACCCTTCCCGCCTACCGATTCGGCCCAGGGCCGCTGCATGCGACCTTGCTCGCCGGCACCGTGCCGTTGTTTCTTGGTGCCTTGCTCAGCGACATTGCCTACACCCAGACCTACCAGATTCAATGGGCCAACTTCTCGGCCTGGCTGATTGCCGGCGCGCTGGTATTCGCCGGCTTCGCGTTTTTGTTTGCGTTGGTCAACCTGCTCCGTGCTGAGCGCAAGGCCGGGCAACCCACGCGTTATGTCCTGCTGCTGTTGGCCACCTGGATACTCGGCCTGGTCAATGCCTTCCAACACGCCAAGGACGCCTACGCGTCGATGCCCGGCGGCCTGATCTTGTCGGCGATTGTCTTGCTGCTGACACTGGCGGCCACTTGGACCGGCCTGCGCGCGGGAGGTGTTAAATGAAAACGTCCAGCACATTGACGCTATTGAGCGCCGCCCTGCTGCTCACCGCCTGCGGCGGTGAAGGCGACAAGACCCAGGCCCGTGGCCCCGACCCCAAACTGCCGGAGCAACAAAGCAGCCTGTTGCCGAGCATGAAGATTGCCGAGCCCGCACCCTGGGGCGATCAGAAACCCAAGGTGCCGCAAGGCTACAGCGTCACGGCGATTGCCACTGACCTCGCGATCCCGCGTCAGACCCTGGTGCTGCCCAACGGTGACATCCTCGTCGCCGAAGGCCGTGGCGGCAGCGCGGCCAAGCTCAAACCCAAGGATGTGATCGCCAGCCTGATCAAGGCCGAGGGCAATACCAAGGTCAAGGGCGGCAACCGCCTGACCTTGCTGCGTGACGCCGACGGCGACGGCACCTATGAACTCAAGACGGTGTTCGCCGACAACCTCAACGCGCCGTACGGCCTGGCGTTTGCCAACGGCAAGCTCTACGTGGCCAACCAGGATGCGCTGGTGAGTTTCGACTACGCCGACGGCCAGACCAAAGCCGCTGGCCCGCCCACCAAGGTCACCGACCTGCCGGCGCAGATCAATCACCACTGGACCAAGTCCCTGGCGGTGAGTGCCGACGGCAGCCAGCTTTACGTGGGTATCGGCTCCAACAGCAACGTTACCGAACGGGGCATGGAAGTGGAGATCGACCGCGCGATGGTCTGGCAGATCGACGCCGCCACCGGCGCGCACAAGCCGTATGCCACAGGCCTGCGTAACCCGACGGCGCTGACGATCCAACCGGACACCGGCCAACTGTGGACCGTGGTCAACGAACGCGACGAACTGGGCCCCGACCTGGTGCCGGACTACCTGACCTCGGTGCGTGAAGGCGCTTTCTACGGCTGGCCCTACAGCTACTGGGGCCAGAATGTCGACCCGCGCGCCCAACCGCAGAACCCGGCCAAGGTCGCCGCCGCGATCAAGCCGGATTACAGCCTGGGCTCCCATGTGGCAGCGCTCGGCGTGGACTTCTCCATCCCGGAAATGGGCGAGCAATTCGCTGATGGCGTATTCGTCGGTGAGCACGGCAGTTGGAACCGCGACAACCCGGTGGGCTACAAGGTGATCTTCGTGCCGTTCAGCAATGGCAAGCCGTCCGGTGAGCCGATCGACTTTGCCACCGGCTTTCGGGGTGACGACGGCAAGACCCGTGGGCGCCCGGTCGGCGTGACGGTGGACCCCAAAGGTGCGCTGATCATTGCCGATGACTTGGCCAATACCCTTTGGCGGGTGACGCGTAACCGCTAAGCAAAATGTTTGACATGGTTGCCTGAAGCAACAATATAATTGCTTCAGGCAACCATTCGAGCATTCCCGCATGTCCACTCCCCTGCTTGTCGAACGCGCCGGCATCGTGCGCGGCTTCAATCGCTTCTACACCCACCAGATCGGCGTGCTGCAGGAACACCTGCTGCAAAGCGACTATTCGCTCACCGAAATCCGCGTGATGTACGAGTTGTCTACCCGTGGTGATCTCACCAGCGCCGACCTGTGCCAGATGCTCAGCCTCGACGCGGGCTACCTGAGCCGATTGACCAGTGGTTTCGAAAAGAAGGGCCTGATCCAGAAAGTCCGCTCCGCCACCGACGCCCGCGCGGTGCAACTACACCTCACCGACCATGGCCGTGCAGTGCTGGCGCCCCTGGAACAGCAGACCCAAAGCGAAGTCATCGCCCTGCTCGACAGCCTGCCGGAACCCCAACAGCGGCAACTCACCGACGCCATGAAACGCATCCAGGCCCTGCTGCAAGGCACGGCGCCCAGCTATCTGCTGCGCGACCCACAGCCGGGCGACATGGGTGTGGTGGTGCAACAACAAACCGCGTTGTATGCCCGTGAGTATGGCTGGAACTGGGAGTTCGAAGCGCTGGTGGCGGAGACGGTCGCCAAGTACTTGAGAGCGTTTGATCCAACCTGCGAGCGTTGCTGGATCGCAGAAAAGGACGGCGACGTGGTGGGCTCGGTGTTCGTGATCCGCCACGGCGACACCACGGCCCAGCTGCGCATGCTCTACGTGGACGCCAGTGCGCGCGGCATGGGCATCGGCCAACGGCTGGTGGATGAGTGCGTACGTTTTGCCCGGCAGGTCGGCTACCAACGCATGCAGCTGTGGACAGTGGACATCCTCAGCGATGCGCGCAGGCTTTATCAGAAAGCCGGGTTCGAGTTGATCGAGGAAGAAACGATAGACAGCTTTGGCAAATCCCTGGTCAGCCAGACCTGGGCGCTCACGCTGTGAAGCGGTCCCGCGCCGTTGCGGCGCGGGACGTTGGACCTTACAGGTCGGTGATTTCCTTGTGACGCGGCACCAGCGTCTTCATCACACTCCAGGCCACCAGGTAGGCCAGCGCGCAGATGGCGAACATGATCATGTAGCCGGTGTGGATGTCGCCGACGGACTTGTAGTAGTCGAACACCCAGCCGCCGATCTTGGTCATGACCACGCCACCCAGGCCGCCGGCCATGCCGCCGATACCGACCACCGAGGCCACGGTTTTCTGCGGGAACATGTCCGACACGGTGGTGAAGATGTTGCATGACCACGCCTGGTGCGCCGAGGCGCCCACGCCGATCAGCAATACCGGCACCCAGAAGCTGATATAGCCCAATGGCTGCGCCAGCAACACCACCAGCGGGAACAGCGCGATCACCAGCATCGCTTTCATGCGGCCATCGTAGGGCGCATCGCCGCGTGCCATGAAGTAGCTGGGGAACCAGCCGCCGCCGATACTGCCAACCATAGTCATGCTGTACAGCACCGCCAGCGGCATGACGATATCGGCGCCTTTCATGCCGTATTGCGCCGACAGGTAGGTGGGCAGCCAGAACAGGAAGAACCACCACACACCGTCAGTCATGAACTTGCCAAAGGCAAACGCCCAGGTCTGGCGATACGTGAGCAGCTTGAACCACGAAACTTTTTTCTCCACGGCGCCGGCCGGTGCCGGGGTGAAGGGCTGCACGGTCTGGTCGCTGCGGATATACGCCAGTTCTTCAGGCGACAGGCGTTTTTGCTCATCCGGTTTCTTATAGAGCGCGATCCACACCGCCACCCACACGAAACCCAACCCGCCAATCACGATAAACGCCGCTTCCCACCCCCACAAACCGGCAATCAACGGCACGCAGATCGGTGCCAGGATTGCACCGACGTTGGCGCCGGAGTTGAAGATACCGGTGGCCAGCGAGCGCTCTTTCTTCGGGAAGTACTCGGCGGTGGCCTTGATCGCAATCGGGAAGTTACCCGCCTCGCCAATCGCCAGTACCGCCCGCGACAGCATGAAGCCGGCAATCGACACCGGGATCACCGCCAGGCCAATCGCCCCGCTGATGGCCGCGATGCCCTCGCCCATCGGCACCGAGAACGCATGCATGATGGCGCCTGTGGACCAGATGCCAATCGCCACTACATAGGCCGCCTTGGTGCCGATCTTGTCGACAAAGCGCCCGGCAAACAACATGGAGATCGCGTAGACGAACTGGAACACCGCCGCAATGTTCGCGTAGTCGGTGTTGCTCCAGCCAAATTGCGTAGACAGCTGCGGCGCCAGCAAGCTGAGCACCTGGCGATCAAGGTAGTTGACGGTGGTCGCGAAAAACAGCATCGCGCAGATGGTCCAACGATAGTTGCCTACCGCTTGGCCAACGCGGTGTGCGTTGATGGGCTCGTTCAAGTTCATGGCATCACTTTTTATTTTTGTTAGGTAGGACATATGTAACGTCATATGTCGTCGTACAACTGTCACTTTTATATCGGGACGCCAGAACGCTGTCAATCTGAAAGATTGCCGTTTATCGAGGTATTGCGCGGGTATGTGAAATGTCAGGCAAAAGGAGTTGTAGGATGACGGGCGCGTAGTATCAGGCTGGGTGCCTTACCCGGCACATCGTCAAGCGTACCGAAAGGCTGCATGCCGATTTTTTCCAGCACGCGGATGGATGCCGCGTGATCCGGCCGTACCAACCCGAACACTTCGGGCAAGCCGAGTGTTTCGAAGGCCAGCGTTAATGCATCCCGGCCCAACTCGGTGGCGTAGCCCTGCCCCCAAGCTTCCACCGCAAACCGATATCCAAGATTTATGCGCCTGTCGGTCAGGTAGTCCATCGGCGCGATGCCACCAAAGCCGATGATGTGATCCGGCGCTTCGACGCGTGCGATCGCCCACCAGCCGTAGCCTTGGGATGCCCACTGTGCAAGCCAGTGATCGAGCAGGCGTCGCGCAACCTCCAGGCTGGCCATCGGGCCGGCGGGGTTGAACAGATTGGTCTGCGGATCGCCGTAGATCGCGAACAATCGCTGCACGTCACTCGCGTGTGGTCGGCGGTAGGTCAAACGTGAGGCGACGGCGGACATGCGAATTACTCCCCTGTGAATCTGTAAAGTTCAAGCCATCTGCAAAAAAACACAAATAGTGGTGAATTATTTCATGTCCGCTTGTATCTGAACTGACAGAGCGGTGCCATCGCAACGATGGCACCTCCCCTGTTCTGCTTTAGAGTGTCCCGCATGAAATTACGTAAGAAAAGCGTCAAGCCCATCGGATTGAAAGACATCACCATCGTCGACGACACCAAGGTGCGCAAGGCAATCACCGCCGCCGCCCTGGGTAATGCCATGGAGTGGTTCGACTTTGGCGTCTACGGTTTTGTCGCCTATGTGCTCGGCAAGGTGTTCTTCCCCGACGCCTCGCCCAGCGTACAAATGATCGCTGCACTCGGTACGTTCTCGGTGCCATTCCTGATCCGTCCCCTGGGTGGCCTGTTCTTCGGCGCACTGGGCGATAAATACGGGCGGCAAAAGGTCCTCGCCGCCACCATCGTGATCATGTCCTTGAGCACCTTTGCCATCGGCCTGATCCCGTCCTATGCCTCTATTGGCATCTGGGCGCCGATTTTGCTGTTGCTGTGCAAAATGGCCCAGGGTTTCTCGGTGGGTGGCGAATACACCGGCGCGTCGATCTTCGTCGCCGAATACGCCCCGGACCGCAAGCGCGGCTTCCTCGGCAGTTGGCTGGACTTCGGTTCCATCGCCGGCTTCGTACTGGGTGCGGGCGTGGTGGTGCTGATCTCAAGCATTTTGGGCGAAGCCGACTTTGAGTCATGGGGCTGGCGCCTGCCGTTCTTCCTCGCCCTGCCCTTGGGCATTATCGGCCTGTACCTGCGTCATGCGTTGGAGGAAACCCCAGCCTTCCAGCAGCACATGGACAAAATGGAGCAAGGCGACCGCGAAGGCCTGACCCACGGCCCGAAAGTCTCGTTCAAGGAAGTGGCGACCAAGCACTGGCGCAGCCTGCTGACCTGCATCGGCATCGTGGCGGCGACCAACGTGACCTACTACATGCTGCTCACCTACATGCCGAGCTACCTGTCGCACAACCTGCACTACAAAGAAAACAGCGGCGTGCTGATCATCATCGCGATCATGGTCGGCATGCTGTTCGTGCAGCCGTTCATTGGTTTTATCAGCGATAAGATCGGCCGTAAGCCGTTCATCATCGCTGGCAGTATCGGCCTGCTGTTCCTGTCCATCCCGGCGTTCATGTTGATCACCAGCGGCAAGATCGGCCTGATCTTCGCGGGCTTGCTGATCCTCGCCGTGATCCTCAATTTCTTCATCGGCGTGATGGCTTCGACATTGCCCGCCATGTTCCCGACGCACCTGCGCTACAGCGCGTTGGCCAGTGCGTTCAACGTGTCGGTGCTGATCGCCGGCGTAACCCCGACCGCCGTGGCCTGGCTGGTAGAAAGCACCAACGACCTGTACATGCCCGCCTACTACCTGATGGTGTTTGCCGTGGTCGGCCTGATCACCGGCCTGACTATGAAGGAAACCGCCAACAAGCCACTGCGCGGCGCAGCGCCGGCCGCTTCGGACATGGAAGAAGCCAAGGAATTGCTGCAGGAACACCACGACAATATCGAGCAGAAGATCGAAGACATCGATGCCGAAATTGCCGAACTGGAAGCCAAGCGCAAAAACCTGGTCGAGCAGCATCCCCGTATCAACTAAGCCCTGACCCTGCGTGGCGGCCGAGGCCGCCACGCCATAGGAGTGTTCACGTATGGTTCCAAGCGTTACCGCAGCCTCGTTACTCAGCGCAGATGAACGCGCCGCCATCGCCGAAATCGAAGCCACCACCAGCATCCTGCACCTGATCACGCGACTGACCGGGATGCGCTTCGCCGGTATCGCCAAGTTCACCGACCTGGAATGGGTGGTGTGCTCGGTTTACGACCCGCTGCAAATGGGCATCAACGTCCACGATGTACTCGACCTGGAAACCACGCTGTGCAGCGAGTTCTGCATCAATCCCCAGGCGCTCTTCATCCCCGAGATCAGCAAGAGCGGCCGTTTTGCCACGCGCCCGGTGGTCAAGCAATACGAGATCGAAAGCTACGCCGGTGCGCCAATCTTCCTGCCCGACGGCCGTTTGTACGGTGCGCTGTGCGCGCTGGACTCGCGCGCCATGCTGTTTGACGACCCCAACCTGCCGGAAACCCTCAGCCTGTTCGCACGGCTGATCGGCTGTATTTTCTACGCCAACCTGACACCCACGATCAGTAGCCCTACCTGAAGAAATGACTCGGCGTCTTGCCGAACTGTTTCTTGAACATGCTGGTAAAGGCGCTCGGGCTTTCATAGCCCAGCTCCAGGGCGATATCGATCACCTTCTCCCCCACCGCAATCCTCTCCAAGGCCAGCAGCAGCCGCGCCTGCTGACGCCACTGGCCGAAGGTCATGCCGGTTTCCTTGCGGAACAGGCGCTGGATGGTTTTCTGGTCCAGGTTCAAACGCTCGCTCCAGTGGGCGACCGTGGAGGCGTCGCCGGGCTCTTCCTGCAACGCGAGGCAGATGCGCTGCAAGCGCGGGTCGGAAGGTTGCGGCAAGGACAATGGCAGGGCCGGTAGGATGGCCAGTTCGTCGAGGATCAGGTGCATGATCCGCGCATCCCGTGAATCCTCGGCATACGGCGGTTTCAAGCTCACCGACGCCTTGATCAGCTCGCTCAGCAGCGGCGAGATACTCACCGTTTTCGGTTCGCCTGGCATGTTCGGGAAGCGATCCGGGCGCACAAACACGCTGCGCATCTTCAACGTACCCACGCACCGCAGGGAATGCACCTGCCCGGCAGGCATCCAGATCCCGCGATTGGGCGGCACCGTCCATTGGTTGAGCGCCGAGTACACCACCATCACGCCTTCGATGGCGTAGAGCAGTTGGTGCTTTTCGTGGCTGTGGTCGGGGATCACCCAGTTTTCCGGGTAATCCGTGGCGGAACTGATGACCGCCCAGGCACCTTCGTTGATTTCCTGGAGGAATTCGTTCAGTGGTTTGATCATTTCGCCCTTTTTGCAATAGTTGCCGCCCGAATTACGCGAGACAGGCATTCCCGACGAATCTAGCATGAACGCCGAATCATTTTGTAATGGATGGCGACCTTAAGAAGTTGCCGCCTCTGATTAGCTGCCTTGTATGGAATGCCTGCATGTCGACCCTCACCGCGTCACCCGCCGCTGCAACCACCACACCCCAAGCCAGCCCTTTGGTCATGCGCGTCCTCGGCGCCTGCGCCCTGGCGCATTTGATCAATGACCTGATCCAGGCCGTGCTGCCGTCGATCTATCCGATGCTCAAGGCCAACTACGGCCTGTCGTTCACCCAGGTGGGCCTGATCACCCTGACCTTCCAGCTGACCGCATCCCTGCTGCAGCCGTGGATCGGCTATCACACCGACCGCCATCCCAAGCCGTGGCTGCTGCCAGCGGGCATGGTCTGCACCTTGATCGGCATTCTGATGCTGGCGTTTGTCGGCACCTTCCCGGCGATTCTGCTGGCGGCAGGCCTGGTGGGCGTCGGCTCGTCGACCTTCCACCCGGAAACCTCCCGCGTCGCGCGCCTGGCTTCGGGCGGCCGCTACGGCCTGGCTCAATCGACCTTCCAGGTCGGTGGCAACACCGGCAGCGCTTTCGGCCCCTTGCTGGCGGCCGCGATCATCATTCCCTACGGTCAGAGCCATATCGCCTGGTTTGGGCTGTTTGCCGTGTTCGCCATCTTGGTGCTCTACGGTCTGAGCCGCTGGTATCGCCATCACCTCAACCTGTTCAAGCTCAAGCAAGGCGGCAAAGCCACCCACGGTTTGTCCAAAGGCCGCGTGACTTTTGCCTTGGTGGTGCTGGCCGTGCTGGTGTTCTCCAAATACTGGTACATGACCAGCCTGACCAGCTACTTCACGTTCTACCTGATCGAAAAATTCCAGCTGTCGGTTGCAAGCTCGCAGATGTACCTGTTCCTGTTCCTCGGCGCCGTGGCCGTGGGCACCTTCGCGGGGGGCCCGATCGGCGACAAGATCGGGCGCAAGAAAGTCATCTGGTTCTCCATCCTGGGTGCCGCGCCGTTCACCCTGGCCCTGCCCTACGTCGACCTGTTCTGGACGGCAGTGTTGAGCGTGGTGATCGGGTTCATCATCGCGTCGGCCTTCTCGGCCATCGTGGTGTACGCCCAGGAATTGGTGCCGGGAAACGTGGGCATGATCGCCGGGATCTTCTTCGGCCTGATGTTCGGGTTCAGCGGGATTGGCGCAGCGTTGCTCGGTTTGCTCGCGGATACCCACGGTATCGAGTACGTCTATAAGCTGTGTTCGTTCCTGCCATTGGTGGGTATCCTGACGATCTTGCTGCCCTCGACCAAGGGCGCCTGACCTGCCGATCATCGCCTGGCCGTGTGCCATCACGATGAATGCTCTGAAAAACCTGCGTGTGCGCTTACAATCCCGGTTCTAAACGCACACCAGGCAGACCCGGCAAGAAATGACGCTCGACCCTCCTACGATTTTGGCACTCACCGTTGCCCTGGCAGCCGCTGCCGCCCTGTACCTGGCCGTTGAATGGCGCAGCGTGCGCGAACCTTCGCTGCTGTGCTGGAGCGCCGGTTTCGCCACCATCACCGTCGGTTCCACCCTGGCCCTGCTGCGCCTTAATGGTTACCTGACGATTGGCATCTGGTTCGCCAACGGCTTGCTGGTCACCGCGCACTTCCTGTTTTTGCTGGGCGTGGCGCGGTTCACCCAAACGCGGCTGTCGCTGCTGTGGCTGCTGATGCTGGTGGTCTGGCTGGGCATGCTGATGCTGCCGGCCGACCCTTCCTGGTCCAAAGCCATGCTGGCGGTGCAGTCGCTGCTGGTGGCGTTGCCGACCCTGCGCGCCAGCTTTTTGCTGCGGCCCCACGGCAAATCCCTGAGCATCGGCGCGGTGCAGTTGCGTTATGTGCTGCTGATCCATGGCGCGTTCTATGTGGCCAAGGCGCTGTCGGTGCTGATCCCTGGCACCTTGATCGACCTTGCCGCGTTCAAGGGCGAGATCATCCAGATTTCCCTGGTGGAAGGCGCCATGGCGATCATGCTGATCGCACTGTCGATGACCGGCTCCGAACGCTACCGCCGCGAACAACAGATCGCCCGCCTCGCTGCCCGCGACCCACTGACAGCCCTGTACAACCGCCGCGCCCTCGACCTGCGCGCACCGCGCCTGCTGGCCCAGGTCTCGCCGGCGCAACCCGGCGCTTTACTGCTGATCGACATCGACAACTTCAAGTCGGTCAACGACCTCTACGGCCACACCGCCGGCGACCGTTTGCTGATCGCCTTGAGCGAGATGATTCGTAGTGTGGTGCCCCAAGGCGCGCTGGCCGCACGCCTGGGCGGGGATGAATTCGTGATCCTGCTGAACCCGGCGTCCACCGAGCAGATCGTTGAACTGGGCAGCAGCCTGCGCGACCAGTTCCATCAACTGGCCTCTCAGACTTTCATCACCCCGGCGCCGGTGACCCTGAGCATCGGCGCCAACCTGTTCGACCAGCCGCCACCAAGCCTCACAGCGTTGATCGAGCAAGGCGATACCACGCTGTATGAAACCAAGCGTGGCGGGCGCGACAGTATTCGCCTGGTCGACCGGACCGGCGCCAGTTCCTACGGCTAAAGGTCGTAACTGACCGCCACACTGCGCCCGGTCTTTACCGACTCCAACGCACAGTCCGCCAAATGCAACGCATACAGCCCATCGCGCACGCTGGTGGGCAGTGCCTTGCCGCTGTTCAGTGCATCGATGAACTGCGTCAGCTCATTGCGATACGCATCCGCATAGCGTTCCAGGAAAAAGTGCTGCAACGGCTCCAGCGCCTCGGTGTGTTCGGCGCTCCAATGGCGCAAGGTGCTCGGGCGGTGGTTGTCGGTGAGCAGCACGCCGTTGGCGCCGGACACTTCCACGCGCTGGTCGTAGCCGTACACCGCCTGGCGGCAGCAGTTGATGTGGCATTGCTTGCCGGAGGCGGTGCGCAGCAGCACCATCACGCTGTCGTAATCGTCGATCTCGGCCAGGCTCGGGTCCACCAGGCGGCTGGCGATGGCGCTGACTTCCACCGGCTCTTCGCCGAGCAGGTGGCGGGCGGTATCGAAGTCGTGGATGGTCATGTCGCGCAGGATGCCGCCGGAGTGGGCCAGGTAGTCACGTGGCGCCAGGCCGGGGTCGCGGCTGGTGATGATGACCTGGCGCACCGCGCCGATCTGCCCGGCGTCGAGGGCTTGGCGCAGGCGCAGCATGTCGGGGTCGAAGCGGCGGTTGAAGCCGAGCATCACCTTGCCGCCTTGGCGCTCCACGGCTTGGGCGGCGTTGCGGGCCTTGGCGATATCCAGGTCGATGGGTTTTTCGCAGAGCACCGCCTTGCCTGCGGCCACCGCCGCCAGGAGCAGGTCGATATGCGTGTCGGTAGGCGTGCCGATCACCACGGCGTCGATGTCTTTGCGGGTCAGCACGGCGGCGCAATCGTAGGCGGCTTCGCACCCCAGTTGTGTGCTCAGCGCATCGACGCCTTCGCGCCAGGGGTCGGCCACCAGCACCAGCGTGGCATGGGGGTGGGCGGCGACGTTGGCGGCGTGGATCTTGGCGATGCGCCCCGCACCCAGAACGGCGATTCTCAGCATGGTCGAACTCCTGATGTTGTTATTGAGGGAGTAGTTAATCCGGCAGGTTGAACGGTGTGACGATCTGCACCTGGGAGGGCGCAATCGGCCCGGCCTTCCATAGCCGGTGGTACTGCAAGATGTGCAGGAACAGGTGCCGCGCATCGATCTGCAGGTTGTGATCGATGATCGCCGCGACTTTTTCTTCGCGCAGCAACTGGCGGTTTTCTTCGTCGAGGTCGTGGCCGATAAAGACCTCCAGCGGCCGGCCCTGGGCGGCAAAGGCATCGACAATCGCGCGATTGCCGCCGCCGACGCTGTACACCGCCTTCAATTCGGGATGCTGTTGCAGCGCCTGGGTCACCCGCTCGAAGGTGCGGTCGTACACCCCGTAGCCGCCGCTGACATCCAGCACCCGCAAATGCGCAGCACGCCCACGCAGCCAGGCGCGAAAGCCCATCTCGCGTTCTTCTTCGCCACGGAACAATTCGCTGCCGATCACCACCGCCACGTCCTGGGGCAGCGCCGGCAGCCAGCGCGCCATCAGGTAGGCGGCGGTCTGGGCCGGCGGTGCGGTTGTCCATGCCCACATAGCCGATGCGCTCGCTTTGCGGCAGATCGGTGACCAGGGTCACCACCGGAATGCCCGCCGCAATCAGCTGCTTGACCGCCAGGTTCACCGCCGGTTCATCCGCCGCCTTGAGCACCACGCCCTGGCTGCCGGTGTCCAGGCAGCGCAGCAATTGGTCGTGCATGGCCTGGGGCTCGATCTCTTCGAACAGGTGAAAACGCGGGGCGATCCGGAACGGCGCCAGGCTACCCAGTTGCGCGGTAATCGCCGCCTGCACGGCCGCGCTGAAGCGCTTGGGCGTGTGCATGATCACGTCGACATGAAAGGTGCGCCCCACCGCCAGGCCATTTTTCTCCTGGGACTCCAACTCATCCAGCGCCTGCTCGATGCGCCGCCGGGTCTGGGCGTGCACGCTGCCGCGCAAATGCAGCACACGGTCGACCGTGGCTTTGCTCACTCCTGCCTGGGTGGCGAGTTGCTTGATGGAGAAGTGTTTGGCGCGTTCGAGCATGGGGTTTCGCCTGAGGTGTTTTTGAGGTGTTTTTTGGGCGTTACTGAGGTTTCGCAATGCTAGTCTCAGTTTTGCCCGGCGTCGAGCCAGGCGATGAACAACAACAAAAAATCCTGGAGAACTGCATGCCTAACACCGATCTCGCCACATCGTTCAGCGGCCAATATTTTGTCGTCACCGGCAGCACCCAGGGCCTTGGCGCAGCGGTGGCGCGCACCCTGGCCGAGCGCGGCGCCACCGGGTTGATCATCTGCGGACGCCGTCGCGCCCAAGGCGAAGAGCAGGTACGGCTGCTGGCACAGCTGGATTGCCAGGCGTTTTTTGTCGAGGCGGACCTTGAGAAGGTCGAGGATTGCCGCGCGGTCATCGACGCGGCACGCACCCACTTCGGCACCTTGCATGGGCTGGTGAACTGCGCTGGCATGTCGGACCGCGGCACCATTCTTGACACCTCGCCGGAGCTGTTTGATCGACTGATGGCGGTGAATGTGCGGGCACCGTTCTTCCTGATGCAAGAAGCGTTGAAGCTGATGATCAGCAACGGTGTGGAAGGCGCGGTGGTGAATATCCAGAGCGTCACCGGGCATGGCGGGCAATCCTTTCTCAGCGCCTATGCGGCGTCCAAGGGCGCGCTGGCGATCCTCACCAAGAACGTGGCGTTCAGCGCGCTGCGCAACCGTATCCGCGTGAATGGCCTGAATATCGGCTGGATGGACACACCCCATGAAGATGACATCCAGCGCCAGTACCACGGCGCCCAGGATGGCTGGCTGGAGAGGGCTGAACGCGCACAACCGTTTGGGCGCCTGCTCAAGCCCGAAGAGGTGGCGCGCAGCGTGGCGTTCCTGCTGTCCCGCGAGTCGGGGATGATGACCGGTTCGGTGATCGACCTGGAACAAGGCGTGGTCGGTTGCACCGACGGCGGCAGCCCGCAGCCCAATCAGGCGCTGGGAGGTGTGTGATGTCGGTGTTCGTGACTGAACAGGCCGTGCGCCTGGCGGATTTCAGCGAACTTTGCGCGCAACAGGTCAATGCCGAGGATTACCCGCTGTGCGCGCAAGTGCTGAGCAATGTGCCGATCTATCAGGCCCAGACCCTGCGCAATGCTGAGCGTTTGACGGCGATGAACGAACTGCATCGCCTGTTCCGCGACGGGCCTGGGGTGATGGTGGTGCGCCGGGCTTATGAAGACCTGGAAGTGGTGGACCGCCACAGCCAGGTGTTCGAAGCGATTTTCGCCAACGAGGCCGCGCAAGGGGTGGCCGCCGACCACTTCGCCAAAGCCGGCAGCAATGGGCGCATCTGGAATTCGTTGCAGAAAGCCGCGCTGGAGTCGCCCGCCTCCTTTGTCGAGTACTACGCCAACCCGTTGCTGGGCTTGATCGCCGAGGCATGGTTGGGCCCGAGCTATCAGGTGACCGCCCAGGTCAACGTGGTGCATCCCGGCGGCCAGGCGCAGCAGCCCCACCGTGATTACCACTTGGGGTTCCAGACCAATGACGTGGTGGAGCGCTTTCCCCTGCCCCTGCACCTGCTGTCCCAATACTTGACGCTACAGGGCGCGGTGGCGCACTCGGACATGCCGCTGGAAACCGGCCCGACCCAACTGCTACCGTTTTCCCAGCAATACGCCCTGGGCTATCTGGCGTGGCGGCGCCCGGAGTTCATCGACTACTTCCAGCAACACGCCGTGCAACTGCCGCTGAACAAGGGCGACCTGTTGTTCTTCAACCCGGCGCTGTTCCATGCCGCCGGCACCAACCGCACGCCGGACCGCCAGCGCATGGCCAACCTGCTGCAGATCTCCTCGGCATTCGGCAAACCCATGGAAGCCCTCGACCGCGATCGCATGATGCTCGCGGTATACCCGGCCTTGCTCGATAACACTGCGCTGGATGCCCAGGCCGTGGAGGCGGTGATTGCCTGCACCGCCGACGGCTATTCCTTCCCCACTAACCTGGACACCGACCCACCTTTGAAGGGCCTGGCCCCGCAAACCGGGCAGCAGTTGATGCAGCAAGCCCTCGACGAACGCTGGCCGCTTTCGGACTTTGCCGCTGCCGTGGCGCAGATGCGGGCCAAACGCCAAGCGTGAACCCTCTGTTTTAACAACAACAAGAAGAACGGAGCACCACCATGAAGAAGCAACTCCTTGCGGCACTCTTTACCCTGGCAATCAGCCCCTGGGCGCTGGCCGATATCCGTATCGGCGTGAGCATCGCCCAGGTCGACGATGTCTTCCTCGCGCAAATGCGTGACTACATGGCCGCCCACGCCAAGGCACTCCCCGGCGTAACCCTGCAATTTGAAGACGCCCAAGGCGATGTGGTGCGCCAGCTCAATCAGGTGCAGAACTTCACGGCCCAGGGCATGGACGCGATTATCGTCAACCCGGTGGACACGGCAGCCACACAAAAAATGACCGCCAATGCCCAGCAGGCCAAGACCCCGCTGGTCTACGTCAACCGCCGGCCGGATGCCCAGCAGTTGCCACCGGGCGTGGGCTACGTGGGCTCGGATGAGGTCAAGGCCGGTGAAATCCAGATGCGCTACCTGGCCGAGAAAATGGGCGGCAAGGGCAACCTGGCGATCATGCTCGGGCTGCTGTCCAACAACGCCACGCACAACCGCACGCTGGGGGTGAAGACCGTGCTCAAGGAGTATCCCGACATCAAGATCGTCGAGGAGCAGACCGCCGAGTGGCAACGCAACAAGGCGATCGACTTGATGAACAACTGGATCGTCTCCGGGCGCAAAATCGACGCGGTGGCGGCGAATGCCGATGAAATGGCAATCGGCGCAGCCATGGCAATCAGCCAGGCAGGGATGCAGCCGGGCAAGGACATCCTGGTGGCCGGCAGCGATGGCGGCCCAGCGGGGTTGGACGCGGTCAAGAAGGGCCAGTTACTGGTGACGGTGTACCAGGACAATAAAGGCCAGGCGGTGGGCTCGATTGACCTGGCGGTGAAGATGGTGAAGAAGGAGCCGTACACGGCTGAGCTGACGATTCCTTATCAGCAGATCACCAAGGAGAACTACCAGGCCTTCCTCAATCCTTGATTGGATTCAAGCAAAGACGTTGTTTATGTGGTGAGCGAGCTTGCCTCGCGCGGGGCAAGCCCGCTCACCACAGGAGCTAGACCCGATCCAGGGCTTCATGCCAGCCTCCAGATCAACATCCCGCCCAGGCCGAACAAACAAGCAACCCCTCCTCCGTATGCCACTGTGCGCCAGGGTTGCCATCTCGCCAAATACGCCAGCGTGTGCAAAACCCGCGCAATCACAAAAGCGCAAAACATCCCGCGGGTGGCGACATTGGAGGTCTCCAACGCCACACACAACCCACCCAACACGAAAAACAGCGGGATGTTTTCCAGGTCATTCCTCCACGCCTTGGCCGCTCTCGTGACCTGCGGCAGTTCCTCACCATGGGTCGCACGGTCGAAGAATCGCGCATCCTCCGGGTTGGTAAAGGCCTTGAGCCTCAGGCGAAAAACGCCCTGATAAGCGGAAATCGCAAACATCTTCAGGCACAGCACCAGCACACACAGCGCATAAACGTGCAAAAGATCACTCATCGCGCACCCCGTTCACCACCAGATAGAGCAACGGCCCCACCGACACAAACACCGCCGTCAGCACAAAATATGGCAGCAACGAAACCATCGAGCGTCCGCGCCGCCGCGCATCCCGATACATCCATACACACGCCAGCAACGCCATCAAATACAGGTCGATCACCACCTGCGCAGTGTCCGGCCGCGACATCAATTCGCGGCCAAAGGCCAACAGCGACTGCTCGGCCGTCAGCATCGTTACCAGGGTGTAGAGCGAGAATCCGAGCAAACCGGCCAGGGCGATAAAGCGACTGTTCATGGGTTCTTCCTTGGCGTGATAGAGGCCCCACGTTAGTGATAAGGTTCGGCCCCTCGCAATGACCTCGGAGGTCATGATTCCGCCATGGACAACCCTGCTACTGCCGGCGAACACCTGCGCCAATTGCGCCGGCACGCCAAGCTGAGCCAGCTCGACCTGGCCCTGATCACCGGCATTTCCCAGCGCCACCTCAGTTGCATCGAGACCGGTCGCGCCAAGCCAAGTCCCGGCACGCTACACAACCTGTTGACCACGCTGGAGGCACCGCTGGAGCAGTGCAACCGCGTATTCCTCGCCGCCGGCTATGCGCCGCGTTACGCCGCCACCCCACTCGCCTCGCCCGCCATGGCGGCAATCCGCGAAGCCGTCAGCCATGTGCTGCACGCCAACAATCCGGCCCCTGCCATCCTGCTGGGCAGCCAGTGGGAAGTGCTGGCGGCGAATGCCAGTACCGGCCTGCTGTTTGAATTGGTGGGCATCCGCCCGGATGCGGCTGAGGGCGTGAACTTGCTGACGACGCTGCTGCAGCCAGGCGGCCTGGGCGATCACCTGAGCAATGCCGAGGAGATCCGCACCCTGGCCTGGCAGCGCGCCACCCGTGAGGCGTTGGGCAATCCTGAACTGGCCGCGCTGCTGGCAAGCCTGCCAACTCCGGCCAACACCGAACTGCCCACACACATGCCACCGCTGGTACTGACCCGCGTGCGCTCACGCCAGGGTGAACTGAGCTTTTTGTCCACCTTCACCACGTTTGGCATGCCCCAGGACATTACCCTCACCTCCCTGCGGATCGAACATCTGATTCCTGCGGACGAGGCCACCTGGCAGGTGATGCGCGGCGCTTATGCGGAGTATGCCGCGCTGGTTTTGTGAAATATCTGTCCGTAGACTGCCGCCATACCCCCACTTGAAGGCGGCGAAAAAAACGTGATGCAAGTTACCGAAGTCTCCATTGCCCAATTGCGCGCTGCGCTTGAATCCGGCCAGACCACGGCCGTTGAACTGGTCAACGCCTACCTGGCGCGGATCGACGCCTACGACGGCCCGCAGACCGCCACCGCCTTGAACGCCGTGGTGGTGCGCAACCCCGAGGCCCTGAAAGAAGCCGAGGCGTCCGATGCACGCCGGGCCAAAGGCGAAACCTTGGGGCCATTGGATGGCATTCCTTACACCGCCAAAGACAGCTACTTGGTCAAGGGCCTGACCGCAGCCTCCGGCAGCCCGGCGTTTGCCCACCTGGTCGCCCAGCGTGACGCGTTCACCATCGAGCGTCTGCGCGGCGGCGGCGCCATCTGCCTGGGCAAGACCAACATGCCGCCGATGGCCAATGGCGGTATGCAGCGTGGCGTGTATGGCCGCGCCGAAAGCCCGTATAACGCCGACTACCTGACGGCGCCGTTTGCCTCCGGCTCGTCCAACGGCGCCGGCACTGCGACGGCGGCCAGTTTCGCCGCATTTGGCGTGGCCGAAGAAACCTGGTCCAGCGGACGCGGCCCGGCGTCCAACAATGGCCTGTGTGCCTACACGCCGTCCCGTGGCGTGATATCGGTGCGCGGCAACTGGCCGCTCACACCGACCATGGACGTGGTGGTGCCTTACGCCCGCACCATGGCCGACCTGCTGGAAGTGCTCGATGTGGTGGTGGCCGAAGACCCGGACACCCGTGGCGACCTCTGGCGTTTGCAGCCGTGGGTGCCGATCCCGAGCGTCGCCTCGGTGCGCCCGGCGTCCTACGCTGAACTGGCCGTGACTGCCGAATCCCTCGTCGGCAAACGCTTTGGCGTGCCACGCATGTACATCAATGCTGACCCCGACGCCGGCACCAGTGAAAAGCCCGGCATCGGCGGCCCCACCGGGCAGAAGATCAACACTCGCGCCAGCGTGATCGACCTGTGGAACGACGCACGCCATGCCCTGGTTGCGGCCGGTGCCGAAGTGATCGATGTGGACTTCCCACTGGTGTCCAACTGCGAAGGCGACCGCCCTGGCGCACCCACCGTGTTCACCCGTGGCCTGGTCTCCAAAGAGTTCCTCCACGATGAACTGTGGGAGCTGTCGGCCTGGGCCTTCGATGATTTCCTGCGCGCCAACGACGACCCTGCCCTCAACCGCCTGGCGGATGTGGACGGGCTGAAGATCTTCCCCCACGACCCCGGCACCCTGCCCAACCGTGAGGACGATCTGGCCGCCGGCATGGACGAATACGTGCGCATGGCCGAACGCGGTATCACGCCGTGGAACGAGATCAGCACGGTCCCCGATGGCCTGCGCGGCCTGGAGCAAACCCGCCGCATCGACCTGGAAGACTGGATGGACACGCTCGGTCTCGACGCAGTGTTGTTCCCGACCGTGGCTGATGTAGGCCCAGCGGATGCCGATGTGAACGAAGCCTCTGCCGATATCGCCTGGAGCAACGGCGTGTGGGTCGCCAACGGGAACCTCGCGATCCGCCATCTCGGCGTGCCGACTGTCACCGTGCCAATGGGCGTGATGGCGGATATCGGCATGCCGGTGGGCCTGACCTTTGCCGGGCGGGCGTATGACGATTCGGCGTTGCTGCGGTTTGCGTCGGCGTATGAGGCAACCGGCAGCAAGCGCCTGGTTCCGCCACGTACACCGCCGCTGGCAGCCAGCTAAACGCGGTCAAACCTGTGGGAGCGGGCTTGCTCGCGAATACGGTCCTTCAGCCACAAATAGGCTGACTGATCCACCGCTTTCGCGAGCAAGACCGCTCCCACACTTTCGCCTGTATTTCAAATCAGGCGATGTGGAGCACGGCAATCAACAGGATTACCGCATCGATGGCTCAGCCGTGCGCCACTGCAATCATGTCGATCTCCACCGCCGCCGATTTCGGCAACTGCATCACGCCAATCGACGTGCGCGTGTGCACCCCGGCAGCACCCAGAATCTCGTGCAACAAATCCGACGCGCCGTTGGCCACTTCACTCTGCTGATCAAAATCCTCGGCACTGCGCACGTAAACGGTGATGCGCGGAATTGCCTTGACCCGGTCCAGCGAACCCAAGGCCTGCTTGAGCAAACCCAGGCAGCGCAAGGCGCTGATGCCGGCGGCGATTTGCGCCTGGGCCAAGGTCAAGGTGTCTCCGACCTTGCCCGGCAGCACGATGGCATCGCCGACCCGGGGAATCTGGCCGCTGATGTACAGGTGGTTGGCGTCCCGGACCAGTGGCGTGTAGTTGCCACCGACTTTGAATTCGTCCAGCTGATAGCCGAGGCGTAGCTGGGCGGCCTGGTATTTTTCGTCGGGTGTCATGGCCGTGAATCCTCGTTTCGGCGTTGCCACTCCTCCACCACATCGCCCAGGGTCTTGGGCACCTCGTTGCGGATCCAGGCCATGAACGGCCGGTCGAACCTGAACCCTGGGCCGCAGTGCTCAAGCATGAAGCGGCGTACGTTTTGAGTGTTTTTGTAGTGCGGGGTTACCGGAGTGGCGCGGGTAAGGGTGTCGCTGTGCCAGTCAAAATCCATTTTGTCTCTCGGGCAGTGTCAGGTTTCGGCAGTAGCATAGCGATGTGCTACTGGCACAGGAAGCGAGGCATGATTCAATCAATGTGTTGGGACATCGTATAAGTCGACCTGTGGTTTATAACGCCTTCAAGTCTAATCTTTTCAAGATATTTCGAAATTTCACTTTCCTTCCTCACCCGAAATATTGCATGGTTGTACGACGACTTAAGCTGTCGTGCCAGCCCCCAACAACAATAAGGAAACACCCATGCAAAACGTCAAAGTGCTGATCGGTTTTCTGTGCCTGTTCACCGGTTACGTCGCAGCCGCGCCTGCCCCAGCCGAGAAGGATGTGGCCCAAGCGGTCGACCAACTGACCCAAGCCATGCTGCACCTGGACCTCAAGCAGCTTCACGCGCTGACGGCCGACAAGCTCACCTACGGCCACTCCAGCGGCAAGGTGCAGAACAAAGACCAATTCATCGCTGACCTGGAAACCCATACCAGCGCCTTCAAGACCCTGGAAATGCAAAACCAGACCATCACCCTGCAAGGCGACACCGCACTGGTACGCAACCACTTCCACGCCCTGGCGGTGAACAGCGGGGTTGAAGTGCCTACCGACATCGACAACTTCCAGGTCTGGCAGAAGCAAAAAGGCAAATGGCTGCTGATCGGGCGTCAGGCCTACAAGTACTGATACCTTGCGGTGAGCCGCTGAAACCGGCTCACCACGCCACCACCTTGCGCACCTTGAGCAACGCTTCGCGCAGTGCCGAGATCGGCACCGAACCCAAGGCCAACCGCAACGCATGCGGGACATGCGCCGAGACGGCGAACGGCTCGGCGGTCGACACGGCGATGTTGTCACGCTGCAAGGCCATGGCGATCTGATCGGCCCGGGCGTCTTCCGCCAGGGGTAGCCACAAGAAGTAGGACGAGGGATGGCTGATGTACGCCAGTCCTTTGAACACCTGAGCCGCCAGGGCCTGTCGCGCCTGGGCATCCTCGCGCTTTTGCGCCTCAAGCTGCGCCACCGTGCCATCCTCCAGCCAGGCCACCGCTATGGCGCTCATCACACCGGGCACATTCCAGGTAGTGGCCATGATGGTGCGCTCCAGCGTCTTTACCCATTCCATCGGCGCCGCGATAAACCCCACGCGCAGGCCGGTCGCGACACTTTTCGACAGCCCGCCCACGTACACCGTGCGTTCTGGCGCTAGCGTCGCCACCGGTGGCGGTGCGTCTTCAGCGAGGAACGCGTAGGCCGCGTCTTCAATGATCATCAGATTGTGCTGACGGGCGATGGACACCAGCCGTTCGCGCTGGGACAGAGCCATCACCCAACCGAGGGGATTGTGCAGGGTCGGCATGCTGTACACGGCGCGCACGGGCCGCTTGCGACACAGGTTTTGCAAGGCCTGCAGATCCGGGCCGGTCGGCGTCACCGGGATCGCGACAATTTCCAGGTGCAGGGTCTCGGCCAGCACCTTGAACCCCGAATAGGTCAACGCATCCACCGCAATCACATCGCCGGGTTTGAGCAGCGCCATCATCGTCACCGCCAGGCCATGCTGGGCGCCGCTGACCAGCAGCACCTGCTCGGCGTCGACACTGAGCCCGCGACTGAGCAAATGCCGCGCAAAGGCTGCGCGCTCATGCAGGCGCCCGGCGTGGGGCTGGTAACGCAACAGTGCTTCGAGGTCGCCAGACAGCGCCAGTTGGCGCAACGCCGTGCGCAACAGCTCCGCCTGGCCCGGCAACGAGGGGTAATTGAAATTGAGGTCGAGCATGCCCGCCGTCACCGTCATCTGCCCACTGCCCTGCCCTGGCGGCAACGCGATCTCGCGCACGAAGGTGCCACGCCCGGTTTCGCCGCTGACCAAACCCATGGCTTCAAGCTCGGTGTACACGCGGCTGGCGGTGACCAGCGCCAGGCCATGCTCGGCGGCCAGTTGCCGGTGCGTCGGCAGACGCGTGCCGGGCGGCATGTTGCCGCTGCGGATGGCTTCGGCAAAGGTATCGACCAGGGACTTGTAGCGGGCGCGTGGCATTGGGATGTATCCATGACAATTTTTTGATTGTCCTAATTCTCGCCCCTAGGATGGCCAGAACGCAACCCCTCCGGCTACGGGCACTCCCTCATGGAACGTACATCCCCCCTCAACACCCTGGATACCAGCACCCAGGGCTGGATCAACGGCTTTATTGGCGTGGTGATTTTCAGCGGCTCATTGCCCGCCACCCGATTGGCCGTGATGGAATTCGACCCGGTGTTTCTCACCATGGTCCGTGCCGCGATCGCCGCCTTCCTTGGCGTGATCCTGCTGTGGCTGTTCAAGGAAAAACGCCCCGCGCGCAATCAGTGGGTGCCGCTGGCGATTGTCGCCTTGGGCGTGGTGATCGGGTTTCCCTTGCTCACCGCCCTGGCGCTGCAATACGTGACCTCGGCCCACTCCATCGTATTCATTGGCCTGCTGCCTCTGGCCACGGCCGTGTTTGGCGTGTTGCGCGGCGGCGAGCGGCCGCGTCCGGTGTTCTGGCTGTTCTCGATCCTGGGCAGCGTACTGGTGATGGGTTATGCCGTGGCCCAAGGTTTGAGCGCCGCACCGACCGGCGATCTGCTGATGCTGCTGGCGGTACTGGTGTGCGGCCTGGGTTATGCCGAAGGCGCCAAGCTCTCGCGCAGCCTGGGCGGTTGGCAGGTGATCTGCTGGGCGCTGGTGGTGTCGATACCGGTGGTGGTGCCGTTGAGCCTGATGCTCGCGCCGTCGACCTTCAGCGCCATCAGCCTGCCCGCCTGGTTGAGCCTGGGCTACGTGTCGCTGTTCAGCATGTTGATCGGCTTTGTGTTCTGGTATCGCGGGCTGGCCCAGGGTGGCATTGCCGCCGTCGGCCAGTTGCAGTTGCTGCAACCGTTTTTCGGCCTGGCGCTGGCGGCGGGCCTGCTGCATGAGCAGGTCAGCCTGGGCATGGTGCTGGTGACGGTCGCGGTGATCGGCTGCGTGGCCGGCGCAAAGAAGTTCGCCCGTTAACGCTGCGGCGCGACCATCTTGAACTTGATGTTGATGTCGTTGGACACCACGCTGTTGCCGGCCCACTCACCCTCGCCGATCTTGAAGTCGCCACGCTTGAGGATGAACTCACCGTCGAACACGCCAATGCCGCTCTGCTCCTTGAGCACCACGTCCACGTCCACCGGGCGCGTGGTGCCCTTGATGGTCAGGTTGCCGCTGATCGTGTAGCGGTTGTCGCCCAAGGCTTTGACACCGGTGGACTCGTACACACCCACCGGAAACGTCGCGGTATCAAACCAGGACGCGCGTTGCAGCTCGTCATTCGCGTCCGGGCTACCCGCGTCGATGCTGGCCAGCTGGATCTTGAGCAAGGCATGCCCGGTCTCCGGCTTTTGCGTGTCGAAGGTCAAGGTGCCTTCAAACTCGCTGAACGTACCGTACACCCGCTGCCCCAATTGCTTGTAGGTGAAGCTGATCTGGCTGGCGGTGCGGTTGACGTCCTTGTACTCCACCGCCTGGGCGCTGGAACCATAAGCAAGGATCAAGGCCAGTACGGTGACCGGGGACATAAGACGTTTCATGCAACGCTCCGCAAAGGAAAGGACACAGGTACTGAACTAACACGCCATACCAGGGATTTATTCCATTCGGGCGTTTGTCCTGCTAAACAGAGTAGTCGCCCCACCCATAATAAGGACGTTGCATGCACACCCCCTCACTCCAGGACCTCACCGCGCCGGAAGGCATCTGCTACGGCTGCGGTGGCAGCAACCCCCACGGCCTGCACATCAAAAGCCGCTGGGACGCGGACGGCATCCACCTGGTCGCCGAACACCTGCCCGAGGCCCATTACAGCGGCTGGCCCGACCTGGTCTACGGCGGCCTGATCGCCATGCTGGTGGACTGCCACTCCAACTGGACCGCCATGGCCTACCACTACCGCGCCGAAGCGCGCGAACCCGGCAGCCTGCCGCGCATCGACTGCGTCACCGGCAACCTGGGCATCAAATTCATCAAGCCGACGCCCATGGGCATCACCCTCACCCTGCGCGCGCGGGTCGACGATGACGTGGGACGCAAGACCCGCGTGATCTGCGAGGTGTACGCCGGTGACGTGCTGACCGCCATCGGCGATTCGATCTTCGTGCGTGTCGACACCGGCCAATTGGCCGCCGCCGCCCATGGTCGCGAGGGCTGATCCTGGGCTACATTGACCGCCACCGCTAATCGAGGATGCACCGATGACTCGTCTCACCGCGAAAGACTTTGCCCCCGAACTGCTGGAACTCTATGACGGCTACGCCCACGGCAAGATCAACCGCCGCGAATTTCTCGACCGCGCTGCGCTGTTCACCTTTGGCGGCCTCACCGCTTCGGCCCTGCTCGCGGCCCTGAGCCCCAACTACGCGCTGGCCGAGCAGGTGAAATTCACCGACCCGGACATCGTCGCCGACTACATCAGCTACCCATCGCCCAAAGGCAACGGCACGGTGCGCGGCTACCTGGTGCGCCCGGCCAAGGCCACGGGCAAGCTGCCGGCGGTGGTGGTGGTCCACGAAAACCGCGGCCTCAACCCCTACATCGAAGACGTCGCCCGACGCCTGGCCAAGGCCGGCTTCATCGCCCTGGCCCCGGACGGCCTGACCTCGGTGGGCGGCTACCCCGGCAACGACGAAAAAGGCGTGGCCCTGCAACAGACCGTCGACCCGACCAAGCTGATGAACGACTTCTTCGCCGCCATCGAATGGCTGATGCACCACGACCGCAGCACCGGCAAGGTCGGGATTACCGGCTTCTGTTATGGCGGCGGCGTGACCAACGCGGCGGCGGTGGCCTACCCGGAACTGGGCGCGGCGGTGTCGTTCTATGGACGCCAGCCGGAGGCCAAGGACGTGCCCCGGATCAAGGCGCCGATCATGTTGCACTTCGGTGAACTGGACACGCGGATCAACGAGGGTTGGCCGGCGTATGAGCAGGCGCTCAAGTCCGCCGGAACCACGTATGAAGCGTATATCTACAAAGGCGCCAACCATGGCTTCCATAATGATTCGACGCCACGCTATGACGAGGCGGCGGCGAATCTGGCGTGGGAAAGGACGCTCGGTTGGTTCAATAAATACTTGGCCTAGTGCTCCAGCGCGTAACGCCGGCAATGGTCGAGGTAGCCCTGCTCATGGCTACCCACCAGTTGCACAACACTGCTCCATAACCATGACGGCGCATCCAACTGCCTGGAGCGGTTCTCCTGCAGCACCGCCATCCAGTCTTTGCGTGTAGCACGGTCCATCTGCCGGGCATGCGCAATGCCCACGACCCGTGCCAGATAACCCGCCGCGTGCATGGCGTCGATCTCGCTCAACTCGTCCAGCTCCAACTTCATGTCCTGGGGCAACAGTTCGCGGATAAAGAACCCATGATCCAGAAATCGTGTCGCCACCATGCGCTCCCCCAGGCCCGGTGAAAGCTGACGCGCGCCCTCCACCACACGGCGACCATTGTCCCTGGGCATTTTCGCCCACGCCACACGGGGTGCCGCCGCGCCGACGGCTTCCTTGATGTCGATCAGGCAATACGACTGGTCATCCTTGTCGCCGACGCCGAGCAAGGCGGCATAACGCAACAAACCGAGCGAGCTGCAGCCCTTGACCCAATAGGCCGAATCCAGCAACTCGACCCTGGCATCCTTGGGGCGCCCTTTGAGCGAGGTGACCAATTGATGGATGTCATCCGAGGCACACAGGGTTTCCAGCGCGTTTTTTTCGGCCCGCGACAACGACCAGAAATGCTTGCCCAAAGGAATGCTCGGCCGGGCGTTTTCAATACGTTCACGCGCCAGGTTTTTCCAGGTGCGCTCCACGGCACTGCGCATGCCGGCCTTGACCTGGGACGGACGCGGCGGGGCTTCGTCGGGTTTATCCTTGAACGCCTGTTCGTAGCCCACCATCATTTCTTCGAGCATGCGTGCGGTGGTGACTCCGGGCAGGTCCGAACCGCGCGCGGCAGTGGCCAGGGACAACGCCAGGCGCACCAGGTCGTGAGCGGGGTTGCCGATCACCGTCTGGTCGAGGTCGCGGATGTGCATGTCAATACGGCCCTTGCTGTCGCCGGTCGGTCCCAGGTTGCCGGCATGGCAATCGCCACAGATCCAGATCGCCGGGCCATGGGGTAGACGCCTGCCGGGCTGGCTGTGCAACCACTCGTAGAATTGCACGGTGCTGCCGCGCACGTAGGCGTGGGCCGAGCGCGCCATCTTGAGGTTTCGCAATTGGGTCAGGTGGGACATACGGGCGGAGGGGCGCGGTGTTTTCATGGAATAACTCAAGACAGGTGTTGCGGTAGAGCGCTGCCCTTCAGAAAATGTTTCATTATGTTTCAAAAATAAAACCCTTCAGTGCTGCGCGACCCGCTCCTGCAACCATCCCTTGAACGCCAACATTGCTGGTGTTCCAGCCCGCGACTGCAAACGCGTCAACCAATAGCTGCCCGTGCTGATGCCGATGTCGAACGGCTGGCGGATCACGTCGCTCTCCAATTGCCGCGAAAACATCATGGCCGGCGCCAGTGCCACGCCGATGCCTTGCAAGGCGGCTTCCATCATCGCCAGCGAAGAGTCGAACACGATGCTGCGCGGCACCAGGGTATCGGCGGGCAAACCGGCGGCCTGGAACCACAGGTTCCATTCATCGGTACGGTAGGAGCGCAGCAAGGTGTGTTTAAGCAAGTCTTGCGGTGCGCGCAGTTGCTCGGCCAACTGCGGCACACAGAGTACGGTGAGAGGCGCTTGCAGCAACTCGCAGGCTTCAGTGCCGTGCCAGGCACCCGCGCCGAAGCGGATCGCGTAATCCAGGCCTTCAGCCGCCACGTCGACACGGTTGTTGTGGGTGGACAAGCGCAGGTCGATAAACGGGTAACGCGCCTGGAACTCGGGCAGCCGTGGCAGCAACCAGCCCACCGCAAAAGTGCCCACCGCGCCCACCGTGAGTACCTCGCGGTAATGCCCGCCTTCGAATTGGCTCAAAGTCTGGGCGATGCGGTCAAACGAATCTCGCACCACCGGCAACAAGGTTTCGCCCTCGCTGGTGAGCATCAGGCCACGGGGCAGGCGCTTGAACAAGGTCACGTTCAACTGCGTTTCCAGGCTTTTGACTTGATGGCTGACCGCCGCCTGGGTCACGCACAACTCGATGGCGGCGCGGGTAAAGCTCAAATGCCGGGCCGAGGCTTCAAAGGCGCGCAGGGCATTGAGGGGAAGATGGGAGCGCAGCATGCTTGACCCCAATTAATCTAATGGCAGGTGCGAGATATCATCGTTTGCCCAACGCCCGCGAACTGCCTACATTGGCCACGCCCGCGCAGGCTCTTCATTCAATCGATCACTCTCATGGAAGCGATATCATGCCTCAACTCTCCCTGTCCGGAGTGCGTAACTTTGGCGCCCTGGCGTTATTTCTCGCCGCCGGCCACTGCCTGGCCGCCGACGACCTGCGCGCCGTGGTGGACGCCAGCGTCAAGCCGCTGATGCAGCAACAGTCTATTCCAGGTCTCGTTGTCGGTGTCATCAAAGACGGCAAGGCGCAATACTTTAACTACGGCGTGGCCAGTAAAGATGCCAAACAGCCCGTCAGTGAAAACACGCTGTTTGAAATTGGCTCGGTGAGCAAGACCTTCACCGCCACCCTCGCCGGCTATGCCGTGGCGAGCGGCAAACTGACCCTCACCGACCCGGCCAGCCAGTACCTGCCAGCGTTGCGCGGCGGCAAGTTCGACCACATCAGCGTGCTCAACCTGGGCACCTACACCGCCGGTGGCCTGCCGCTGCAATTCCCCCGCGAAGCGGACAATACCCAGCACATGATCAGCTACTTCCAGCAGTGGAAACCCGACTTCGCCCCCGGCACCCAGCGCCTGTATTCCAACCCAAGCCTGGGCCTGTTCGGCTACCTGGCGGCGCAGAGCCTGAAGCAGCCGTTTGATCAACTGATGGAGAAAACCCTGCTACCGAAAATGGGGCTCAAGCACACGTTCATCACTGTTCCCAAGAGCCAGATGAACCTGTACGCCCAGGGCTATGGCAAGGACGGCAAACCCGTGCGCGTCGGCCCCGGTGCGATGGACAGCGAAGCCTACGGCATCAAGACCAGCGCTTCGGACCTGTTGCATTACGTAGAGGTCAATATGCGCCCGGCAACACTGGACCCAGTGCTGCAACAAGCCATTACCACCACGCACACCGGCTACTACACGGTCGAGCGCATGACCCAGGGGCTGGGCTGGGAGATGTACCCGTACCCGATCAAGCTGGATGCCCTGGTGGATGGCAACTCGACAAAAATGGCGATGGAGCCGCATCCGGTCAACTGGCTGACCCCAGCGCAGGCGCCGCACGCCGACACACTGGTGAACAAAACCGGCTCCACCAACGGCTTTGGCGCGTATGTGGCGTATGTGCCGAGCAAGGAAATGGGGGTCGTGATCCTGGCCAACAAAAACTACCCGAACGGGGAACGGGTGAAAGTGGCCCATGCGATCTTGAGCGCGCTGGACCACTGATCCCCAGAACCCGGTAGCCGGTTACATACCGAGCCAGTGCGGCAGTGCAAGGGAGATAAACGGCAAGTAGGTGACCATGATCAGGAACACCAACAGAATCATCAACCACGGCAACGCCGCACGAATGGTCTGCCCCAGGCTCAGCCCCGTCACCGCCGAGGTCACGAACAGGTTCAACCCCACCGGCGGATGCACCAGGCCGATCTCCATGTTCACCACCATCACGATGCCCAGGTGAATCGGGTCAATGCCCAGCTTCATGGCAATCGGGAAAAAGATCGGCGCCAGGATCAGCACGATGGCCGAAGGCTCCATGAAGCTGCCCGCCACCAGCAGCACCACGTTGACCATGATCAGGAAACCAATCGGCGTCAGCCCTTCGGAGATCACCCACGCGGTGATTTCCTGGGGGATCTGCTCGGTGGTCAGCACATGGGCAAACAGCATGGCGTTGGCGATGATGAACATCAGCATGATCGCCAGGCGCCCGGACTCCAGCAGCACCTTGGGGCAATCGCGCAGCTTCATATCTTTGTAGACGAACAGCGCAACAAACGCCGAGTACACCGCCGCCACCGCCGCCGCTTCGGTCGGAGTGAACATGCCGCTGTAGATGCCGCCGAGGATGATCACCAGCAGCAACAGGCCCCAGAACGCACGGCGCGCGCAGGTTAGCCACTCGCGGAAGGTCGCCCGTGGCTGGGCTGGCAGCTTCTTGATGCGCGCGACGATATAGATCGCGATCATCAGCATCAGGCCCAGCAGCAATCCCGGAATCACCCCGGCCATGAACAGCTTGCCGACCGAGGTTTCGGTGGCCGCCGAGTACACCACCATCACGATCGACGGCGGAATCAGGATGCCCAAGGTGCCCGCGTTACAGATGATCCCGGCGCCGAACTCCTTCGGGTAACCGGAACGCACCATGCCCGCCACGGCAATCGAGCCCACCGCCGCCACCGTTGCCGGTGACGAACCGGACAGCGCCGCAAACAGCATGCACGCCAGCACCGCCGCAATCGCCAGGCCGCCACGGATATGGCCGACACAGGCGTTGGCAAAGTCGATCAGCCGTTGCGCCACACCGCCGGTGGTCATGAACGCGCCGGAGAGCAGGAAGAACGGAATCGCCAGGAAAGTATAGGCGTCAGAGGTCTCGAACAGCTTGATCGCCAGGGAACTCACCGAGTCCTGGCTGAACATCAGGATCGACACGGCGCCGGACAGGCCCAGGGAAATCGCGATGGGCACGCCGAGGAACATGAACACAAACAACAACAGGAATAGACAGAGCACGGCCATCAGTGACGCTCCTCATGGCTGCCGGCCAATTTGCTGGCCTCACCAGCCTCGTCGGCCAGCCCCAACCCGACCTGACGGTGGGTAAAGATGCGGTAGAAAATTTCCAGGTAACGGATGAAGACCATGGCAAATCCGATAGGCACGATCACCACGATGTCACCGACGTCCACGCCGTACTGGTCGAGGTCTTCGGCGCCGATGTGCGCGCCCATCACGGCGCTCACCCACTTGTAGCTGGCGACCATGAACAGCCCGGCATACGCCAGGCAGCACAGGCAGGCAAGCATGCCGAGCACGCGTTGCACCGGGCGCTTGGTCAACTTCACCAGTGCATCCACGCCAAGGTGGCCGGCGGTTCGCACGCCATAGGAAATACCGAAGAAGATCAGCCAGCCGAACATGGCCTTGGTCAGCGCCACGCTCCAGGTCATGTCCTGGGCCCAGGTCATGGTGTGATCGCCCAGGGCATTGAAGAAGTTGCTGCTCAACGCCCACTTGTCAGCCAGGGCAAAGAACAGCGTGTAGATGTTGTTGAGCATGACGTAGACGAATGTCACCAGGGTCATGGCGGCCAGCAGGAAGGCAATAAAACCTTCCTCCAGGTGCTCCCAGACGCGCCTTAGCGTTCGCATGGCAAAACCTCGCGAAAATGAGATGGGTAATGCAAGGCTCAGGATGGAACCGGCTCTAAATGTGGGAGCGGGCTTGCTCGCGAATGCAGTCTGTCAGTTGATAACCCTGGTGACTGACCCACCGCTTTCGCGAGCAAGCCCGCTCCCACATTGGCGCTCGGTACCACCCGCGCTTACTGATTAGACGCGTCTGCCGCCTTGATCAGGTCAGCCCCGATCTCACCCTCGAACTTCTGCCACACCGGGCGCATGGCTTCGCGCCACAGCTGGCGTTGCTCCGGGGTCAGTTCGATGATTTCGCTGGTCTTGGAATCGACGATCTTCTGCTTGGCCGACTGGTTCAGCGCTTCGGCCTGCTTGTTCACCTCGACGGTGACCTCGACCATGATCTGCTCCAGCGTGCTGCGGATGTCCGGTGGCAGGCCATTCCAGAACTTGGCGTTGGTGATCACCATGTAGTCGATCAGGCCATGGTTGGACTCGGTGAAGTACTTCTGCACCTCGTTGACCTTCTGGCTTTCGTAGTTCGACCAGGTGTTCTCGGTGCCATTTACGGTGCCGGTCTGCAAGCCTTGATACACCTCGGCAAAACTCATCTTGCGCGGGTTGGCGCGGATCGCCTTGAACTGCTCTTCCAGCACGCTTGACGCCTGCACGCGGAATTTCAGGCCACGGGCGTCCTTGGGCTCATGCAGCGCCTTGTTCGACGAGAGTTGCTTGAGACCGTTGTGCCAATAGGGCCAGGCCGAGGATGTTCTTGTCCTGCATGGAGGTCAGCAATTCCTTGCCCTGGGCCGCCTGGAAACGGTCGACCGCAGCCAGGTCGTTGAACAGGAACGGCAGGTCGTAGATCTGCACTTGCTTGGTGTATTGCTCGAACTTGGCCAGGGACGGCGCGAGCATCTGCACGTCGCCCAGCAGCAGCGCTTCCATTTCCTTGCCATCGCCGAACAGCGACGAGTTCGGGTACACCTCGACCTTGACCTTACCGGGCAGGCGTTCTTCCGCGAGTTTCTTGAACAGCAACGCGCCCTGGCCTTTGGGGGTGTTTTCGGCAACCACGTGGGCGAACTTGATGACAATCGGGTCCGCCGCCTGGGCCAGGCCCGCGGCAAACAAGGTGGCGGCGCACAGCAGCGCCCGGGAAAGCTTGAGCATGGGAAATCACCTTTTTATTGTTGTGTTGTAGGGCAAGGTGCCTGATGTCACGCGTGTAGTGAATTTCGATTTTTTGATACCTGCGTTCGGTCTGGACGAACGCTAGATCTGAGCGGCCAGCAGCCGTTGCGCGCGCAGCAACACCGGCGCATCCACCATCTGCCCATCGATCTGATAGGCCCCTGCCCCATGGGCGCCGGCATCCACCACGCGCTGGGCCCAGGCCAGGTCTTCGGCGCTGGGCGCCAACGCCTGGTGAATCACCGCCACCTGCTTGGGGTGGATACACAACGCGCCGGCAAACCCCATCTCATAGGCATGCCGAATCGAGCGGCGCAGGCCTTCGGGGTCGTCGATGGCCGGGTGCACGCCGTCCAGCGGTGCAACCAGGCCAGCTGCGCGGGAATGCACGATCAACGCCAGGCGCGCCTGGTCCAGGGCGAACTGCGCGGCCGGGGAATGGCTGCTCAGGTTCAGGTCCAGCGCCAGGTCCAACCCGCCGAACGACAGGCGTTCTACCTGCGCTGCATGGGCGATCTCGGCCACCGCCAGCAAACCCCGCGCACTCTCGATGATGGGCCAGATGACTTTGCCGGTGGCCGCCACCACGGCGACCTGGGCTGCGCTTTCGACCTTCGGCAACAGCACGCCTGCCACATTCGGATGCGCCTTGCAGAACGCCACATCCTCAAAGTGCTCGGCATGTTCCGGCGCGTTGATCCGCACCCACACCTGGGCGGCGGGGTTGGCGGTCAAAAACGCTCCAAGGTTATCCCGCGCCTGGCGCTTGAGCGGCTCTTCCACCGCATCCTCAAAATCCACGATCACCGCGTCGGCACCGCTGGCCAAGGCTTTGGAAAATCGCTCCGGTCGGCTACCGGGTACAAACAACGCCGAACGAACCAATGGCTTGGGCATTTGTAGAATTCCTTATGGTTAGATCACACCGCGCGTGCGCAGGCTGTCGATGGCGTCTGCGGCGTAACCGAGCCCTTCGAGAATGCCTTGGCTGTGCTGCCCCAAACCTGGAACAGCGTCCATGCGCGGGGTGAACGCAGCATTGCGCGCCGGCGGCAACAGCGATGGCAACGCACCGGCCGGGCTGTCGACTTCGCGCCAACTGTCACGGGCCTTGAGCTGCGGGTGATCCCACACGCCTTGCATATCGTTGACCCGGGCGCTGGCGATCTGTGCGTCTTCCAGGCGCTGGATCACCGCCTCGGCATCCAACTGCGCAAAGCTGTCCACGATGATCTGGCGCAGCACGTCGCGGTTGGCAGAGCGCTTGAAGTTGGCGGAGAAACGCTCGTCAGTCGCCAAGGACGGGGTGAGCAGCACCTTGTCGCAGAACGCCGCCCATTCGCGTTCATTCTGCAGGCCGAGCATTACCGTGCCGCCGTCGCCGGTGGGAAACGGTCCATAGGGATAGATCGTCGAGTGCGCCGCCCCGGCACGCGGCGGCTGCGGTGCGCCGTCGAACGCGTAGTACATCGGGTAGCCCATCCATTCCACCAGGCTTTCCAGCATGCTCACATCGATGCGACTGCCCTTCCCCGTCTTGCCGCGCAGCAGCAGCGCCGAGAGGATGCCGCTGTAGGCGTACATGCCCGCCGAGATGTCCGCGATGGAACAACCGGCCTTGGCCATCTGGTCGTCGCCAGGGCCGCCGGTGACGGAGAGAAAGCCGCCTTCGCTCTGGATCAGCAGGTCATAGGCCTTTTTCTTTTCGTACGGCCCGCCTTCGCCATAGCCGGAAATATCGCAGACGATCAGGCGTGGGAAGCGCGCATGCAACGCCTCGAACGACAAGCCCATGCGCGCGGCGGCGCCGGGCGCGAGGTTCTGTACCAGTACGTCGGCGTCAGCCAATAAGGTATCGAGAATAGTGCCCGCCTCGTCCTGCTTGAGGTCCAGCGTCAGGCTTTCCTTGGAGCGGTTGGTCCACACGAAATGCGAAGCCAGGCCACGCACACGTTCATCATAGCCACGGGCAAAGTCGCCTGCGCCGGGGCGTTCCACCTTGATCACGCGGGCGCCCAGGTCGGCCAGTTGACGGGTACAGAATGGCGCGGCAATCGCGTGTTCCAGGCTGACAACGGTGATGCCGTCCAGCGGTCTTGGGTTAGTCATGACAGTTCCTCAAAGCCAGTCGGTCATGGATGCGGCGTTGCGCAGGTCCCAGACCTTGTCGATCAGGGCATTGGCCTGGGCCGGTGTGCGGGCGTTGCTGAATTGGCTGAGGCGCTGGAATTTATCAGCCAACTCCTCACGGCTCAGGGTGTTGCCCGGATCGCCTTTGGGCTCGTCGATGGCGCCGTGCAGCGTGCGGCCATCCAGCGTGGTGACGGTGACGCGACCGAGCCAGCGTTGCGGGTAAGCACCGTCGACGTCGGGGTCGAGGGTCATGCTGACCTTGTCGCGAAACGCCGAGACCGCTGGATCGGTCAACGCCAGCTCATGGAACTCGGTGAGCCCGGCCTTGCCATGCACGGCAATCAGGCCCAGCACGGTGCCCATGGAGAACTTGGCCTGGTGCACGCTGGTCGGTACTTTCACCCTGCCCAGTACATCGATGGCGCCTTGGTGCACGCGTGTTTCCACGTGGGCGATCTGTTCGGCGTGCAGGCCTTCGCGTTGCATCAAATCCAACAGCGCATCGGCGGCCGGATGGGTATGGCGGCATGAGGCGTGGAACTTGAACGAGGTTTCCAGCAACGCCCAGCGGCTGCCCAGGTCGGCGGACAACTTGGCAGGCTCGGCATCACGGGACATACCGGCCGCCAGACCTTGATCGCCCTCCAGAATATTGCGCGCGCCGGTCAGGCCGTCCGCCGTGAGGTAAGCGGCGAGCAAGCCGTCCGCCGCCGCTTTCGCCGTGTGCAGTTGCTTGGAATCGGCGGCATCGCGCAGGAACTCCCACAAGCCGGCCGCCTGGGTGCCCGCGCTGCCGAGCAGGTTGATGAATTGTTCTTCGTTGAAATCCAGCAACTTGCCTACGGCTACCGCCGCCGCCAACGTGCCGACGGTGGCCGTCGTGTGAAAGATACGGTAGTGGGAACGGCCCATGAATTCGCCGATGCGGATACCCGCTTCATAACCGGCTACCGACGCCAGCAGCAAATCGCGGCCGGATTTGCCGAGGTCCTGGGCGGCCGCCAGCGCTGCTGGAAATACCACGGTCGCCGGGTGCAGCACGGAGCTGTTGTGCAGGTCGTCCTGCTCGACCAGATGGGATGAAGCTGCGTTGACCAGCGCGGCGAAATACGCGCTGGTGCTGCCGCCATTGACGATCACCTGCGCCGGACCGCTGCTGGGGCCCATTTTCTGCGCATAACGCTCGAACAACGGAATCGGGTGCGCGCCCTGGCTTGCCAGCGCCGAGGCCAGCCAGTCCAGGTACAAATCTTCGGTGCGCGCCAGCACATCTTCCGGCAGTTGCGCGTAATCCAGTTCGGCGAGGAACCGACACAAGGCTTGGGTATGGCTCATGGTCAGGCCCTCAGAAGCTGCGTGGCAGTTCGAGCAGATGCTCGGCCACGTAGGACAGGATCAGGTTGGTGGAGATCGGCGCCACCTGGTACAGGCGCGTCTCGCGGAATTTGCGCTCCACGTCGTATTCGCAGGCAAAGCCGAAACCGCCGTGGGTTTGCAGGCAGGCGTTGGCCGCTTCCCAGGACGCCTTGGCCGCCAGGTACTTGGCCATGTTGGCGCTGGCCCCGGCATTGGCGCCGCTGTCGTATTCCTCGCAGGCACGCCAACGCATCAGGTCGGCCGCTTCGATCTCGATATGTGCTTCAGCAATCGGAAACTGCACGCCCTGGTTCTGCCCGATGGGCCGGCCAAACACCACGCGGTCGCGGGCATAAGCACTGGCCTTTTCGATAAACCAGCGGCCATCACCGATACACTCGGCGGCGATCAGCGTGCGCTCGGCGTTGAGGCCGTCGAGGATGTATTTAAAGCCCTTGCCCTCTTCGCCGATGAGGCTGTCCAGGGGCAACTCCAGGTTGTCGAAGAACAGCTCGTTGGTTTCGTGGTTGACCATATTGGCGATGGGCTGCACGGTCAGGCCGTTGCCGATGGCTTCGCGCAGGTCCACCAGGAAGATCGACATGCCTTCGGATTTTCTCTTCACCTCGGCCAATGGCGTGGTGCGCGCCAGCAGGATCATCAGGTCGGAATGCTGGATCCGCGAGATCCACACTTTCTGGCCGTTGATCACGTACTTGTCGCCGCGTTTTATCGCGGTGGTCTTGATCTTGGTGGTATCGGTGCCGGTGGTGGGCTCGGTCACGCCCATGGATTGCAGGCGCAATTCGCCGCTCGCAAGCTTGGGCAGGTAGAAGCGTTTCTGTGCCTCGCTGCCGTGCCGCAACAGGGTGAACATGTTGTACATCTGGCCGTGTACGGTGCCGGAGTTGCCGCCGCAGCGGTTCACTTCTTCAAGGATCACCGAGGCTTCCGCCAGGCCCAGGCCGGAGCCGCCGTACTCTTCGGGGATCATCGCCGACAGCCAGCCGGCGTCGGTCAGTGCCTTGACGAAGGCTTCGGGGAAGCCTTTTTCCTCATCAATCCTGCGCCAGTACGCGGCATCGAATTCGGCGCACAAAGCGCGCACACCTTCGCGGATGGCATTGAGTTCTTCATTGTCATTGGGGTTCATTAACGGCTCTCCACCTGTTGTTCTTGGATTATTCGAAATGCACGCTGGCTTGCTGCGCCAGGCCATCGACGTTGCCGGCCCACAGCTGCGCCACACCGGTTTCGATCACGCGGCCGCCCACTTCAAACGGCTGCGGCGCAATCAACGGGCGCACGCCGCGATAGGCAAAACGGCGCAAGGTGGCGCCAGGGTTGGCGCGGCAGAATGCGCGCAGGCTCAGGGTGGCGATCAGCGGCCCATGCACCACCAGGCCTGAATAGCCTTCGGTGCCGGTGACATAGGGGTAGTCGTAGTGAATGCGATGCCCGTTGAAGGTCACGGCGCTGTAGCGAAACAGCAGGGTGGGCGTGGGATCGACGGCTTCAGACCATTCGCCCTGCTCCAGCGCATCACCGCTGCCGGATTTGGGCGGTGTGGGTTCGCGGTAGACGATGTCCTGTTCCTCACGGATCGCCAGGCGACCGTCCTGGGAATAGTCGTGGCGCACGGTGACAAACAGCAGCGAACCGGTGCGACCGGTTTTCTCTTCGACTTGGGTAATGGTCGACACGCGGGTCGCCGCCTCACCGGCCCGCAGTGCCTGCAGGAACTCGATGCGCCCACCGGCCCACATGCGGTTGCGGTTGTCAGCCGGCGGCAGGAAACCGCCACGGGCCGGGTGGCCGTCGCTGCCTAGTGCGGTTTCCGGCAGCGGGTCTTGGAAGAAACACCACTGCCACAGCGGCGGGATGTCCGCGCCGTCTTCGGGCACTTCTTCACCGAAGGTGGCGGCAATACGCTTGAGCAGGTTATGGCTGAGGTGGTCGTGGGCGGTTTCGCTTCGGCCGATCCAATCGGTGGCGCTCATCGGGTGCAGGTCCTCGGGCAGTGAGTGTCTGCCCCGGATCATGCAAGCCTATCGCCGTTCTGAGAATTTGCATTTCAATAAACCGGCGTTCGGTTATGCTGAACGCCGCCATCCTGTACCGGGAGCCTTTCATGCACTTCGATCTGGCCGACCTGCGGCTGTTTATCCATATCGCCGAATCCCCCAGCCTGACCCAGGGCGCCAAGCGCGCGTTCCTCTCGCCGGCCGCAGCCAGCGCAAGGATCAAGGCGCTCGAAGGGCAACTCGACACCCGCCTGCTGTACCGCGACAGCCGTGGCGTGGAGATCACCCCGGCCGGTGAGCGTTTGCTGCACCATGCGCGGTTGATCATGCGCCAGGTGGATTACCTCAAGAGCGAATTCACCCAATACGGTGTGGATTCGGCCGGGCATATCCGCATCTTTGCCAACACCACGGCCGTCACCGAGTTCTTGCCGGAGGTGCTGGCGGGCTTCTTGTCACAACGTCCCGGCGTGACCGTCGACCTGCAGGAACGACTCTCCCGCGATATCGTGCGCGGCGTGCTGGATGGCACCAGCGACATGGGCATCATCGCCGGCCCCGTGGAAGCCTCGGGCTTGCAGGTGTTGCATTTCAGCACCGATGAGCTGGTGTTGATGGTGCCGGTCGGCCACCCCTTGGCGGAACAACCCTCGGTCACGCTGGAACAGACCCTCGCCTACCAGCATATCGGCCTGCACGAAGGCAGCACCTTGCTGAGTTTCCTGCGCGAGCACGTCGAGCGGCTCGGCAAACATTTGTCGCTGCGTATCCAGGTGTCGAGCTTCGAGGCGATCTGCCGGATGGTCGAAGCCGGTGTGGGGATCGGGATCATTCCGGAGTCGGCCGCCGTGCGTCACAGCCGCACCATGCAATTGGTGGCGGTGAAGCTGGACGAACCCTGGGCGATCCGTGAGCGCAGTATCCTGGTGCGGGAACTGGAGGCGTTGCCCGGCACCATTCGTGCATTGATTGCCACGTTGATGCCGGACTCGGTCAGTGCAGGCTGAGGTTACGCAGACGTGCACCGTCCACGGTGATATGGCTCAAACGCCCCTGGTCATCGAATAACAGCCAGCCCTCCCCGCTGCGACGGATGTTCACTTCGTAGCGGGGCCAATGCAGCACCGCACACAGGTGGTCACTGGCGCGATGGATAAAGTGCCAGCGCGTGTCGCGTTCGCCAGCGATATAGCCGAACACCAGCCAGTCAGCATCGAGGGCGATGCGCACCGGGTCGCCGTCGAAGAAACCTTCGTCACAGCCCGGCAGGCGATAACCCTTGCGGTTGCCCGCGACATCCAGGATCAGCGTCGGCTCTTCGTCATCGCGGCACCTGATCGCGTACTCGATGGTTTGATCAAGCGCACAGTACAGCGCGTGGTTCTCCTCCGACTGCGTTGACGCCGGCTCACGCCCGGCCAGCCGACGCTCAGGCAAGCGGTAGTGCCAGCGTTCGACGCCATCACGCGGGTTGTAGAGCCAGAGGAACTCATTGCGCTCATCACCTTTGAGCGCGCGCAGCGTGCCCGGCAAGTCGCTGACGTGCCACAGGGTTTCAAAGTTGCGGTCCACGTCCACCACGCGCAGTTGCCGGCCCTGGCCGAGGGTCCAGGTGCTGCCGTCAAACTGCTCGGCGAACACGTCCAGCACCTGCACGCCCAGGTCGGTGGCGGTACGGTTGACCAGGTCGAGCTTGCTGATGCGCCACACCCTGTCACGGCGGGTCAGCACCAGCGCCATCTGCCGACTGTGGGCCAGGACAATCCGCTGGGCCGGAACGGCGAAGTGATACAGGGTCTTGCCGCTGGCATCCGTCACCACCGCACCGGCCTCGCCCAGTGCCACCAGATAACGCTCGTCATCCAACGACACCGCGTCGTAGACCGGTCGGCTGCCCTGGGTCGGAGCGGTCCACTCCAGCGCATCGTCCACACGGACCAACGAGCGCCGGGCAGGACGCTTGAGCGCCTGACCAGGCAAGTCCGCCTGCAAGCATTTATCGCGGCTCATCTTGACCAGCGATTGCAGCTGATTGAAGTTCAACCCCCCGTGACCACTGAGCTGGTCGGCCAGCACCGCGTGCACCGTCGCGCCGGCCAGCCAACGCAGTGCAGCGGCGTCGGACTTGTGCGCCAGCAGCGCCTGCGCCAGGGCATCGCGCTCGGCGTAACGGTCGGGATCGTCACGCAATTGTTCGATCCAGGGCCCGTAAGCCTCCAGGGTCTGCGGCAGCAGAATCGCGCGTTTGACCAAGGCGCCCATCGCCAGCCGTCCACCGGCCGCTTCAGCATCCAGCAGCCATTGAGCCGCACGCGGGCGCTCATCCGGCAGGCTCCACACCACCTCGACGGCTTGCAGCCACAGGCCTTTGGCGATCAGCGATTCAGCCCATTCCAGGCGCAAGCGCTCGGCAATTTGCGGCTGCTTGGCCTGGAGCAACACCACGGCATCGGCAAATGCATCGTCACGCCGCGCCACCAGCAAGGCACGCTGCCAGTTCTCGGCCAGGCACAGCAGACGCACGATCACCGCCGACGGCATGTCCCAGGCCAGGGCCAAGTCGGCAGCCTGTTGGTAGCGCGCGTGCTTTTCCAGGTAGTCGAGGGCTTCCTGGCGCTCCTTGAGCAGTTCCGCGAGGACGAAGACCGCTTCTTCAATACGGTTCTCGCGCGCCAGGCGTTCGTAGGAGCGGCGATAGACCTCGCGCAGATGCTCGGTCAGGCTTTGTTCGAAATGGTACGCACGGCCGGACCCGCTCTGCTGGCTGAGGGTCAGGTCCTGGCGCCGCTGCGGCGTGCCGAAATTCTGTTCAGCATTCGACTCCTGGCCACCCAAAGGGATGGCATGGCGTAAGGCTTCGGCAAAATCACCGTCCTCGAACATCTCCAGCATGCGCTGCATGTAGGCGGCTTGGCGTTTGCCGTACAGCCTGGACAGTTTTGAGTGCTCGGTCAGGCGGGTCAGCCAACGGCGCCAGGCGGACGGTTTATGCCGGGCCGGTTTGGCCCGTTCTGCGATGCCAGGATCAGCCGGCGCTGAAGGCACGGCGCTGACGGCCTGTACACCTCGGCGCAGGAATTTGTTGATGCCCATCAACACGGCGGTGAACACAATAGCGCTCAGCAGCATGCCCAGGATCACGCCGCTGATGTCTTCAGTGGTCGCGGCCGGAACCGGCGTCAAGGGTTTGGATTGGCCTTGGGTGGCCATCCAGATAAACCCGGCCACCAACGCCAGGGTGGCGCCCAGTTTCAACGCCGGGTACTGCGCGGGCTCCTCGCTGGCCCATTGCCGAGTGGCCTTGGGAGACGCGGCTTTCGGCGCGGGCTGTTGACGCTCCAGCAACGCGCGGATCACACCTTCCTGCTCGGGGCTGACCGGCGCCAGGCCACCGAGGATCTCACGCACATCGATGATATCCGGCGCGGGCAGCACAGGCACAATCGGCGCATGGCAATCGAAGGTATCCAGCAAGGTGTACGCGCTGATCTCCAGCCACAACCCCGGCTCGAGGGCCTCGGCGTCGCGCAACTGCAAGGCGTGAACCTGGCTGCCGCGCACCAGCCACAGGTCGGCGGCGGGTAACGCACGCAGCTCTTCAGCGGTCAGCTGTGCCGAACACAACCCACGCCCCTGGCGGACCAGCGGCCAGCCGGCAAGGGTTTGGCAATCCAATGCGACGGGTGTACTGAACTGCACCCCATCACCGTCGGCAAACCGGTAGGCGACGGCGCCCGCGCGCCAGTGCTCCAGGATCAGGCGGGCCCGCTCCTGCAAAGTGAAACGCTCGGCAGGCAGCCACACGCCGTCGATGGACTGGTGCCCAGTCAGCAGCGGGCGGCGGATCAGCAGGGGTTCTTGCTCACGCATGGGCAGGCTCTTGTTTCAGGTCGCACATGACTTGCAAGCGCATGGCGCGCTCGGTGACGTTGAACACCAGTAACTCCCGCGCCGTGGTCAGCACCGCCACCAGCCCGCTCATGGGACAGAAACTCGCACGGGCAATCGGTGCCGAGGTGGTGAACAGTGTTTGTTGTTGGCCTTCTGAGTACAGGCCAATGGTGTGCTGGTTGGGGCCCAGCAGGACCAGTGAATAGCGCTCCTGCGCAGCCACCTGATGATGCAGGCCGATAGCACTCCAGCCAGGCGCCAGGTCGATCTGCGCCCTTTTTGCGGGGAAGCTGTCGTGGGTCACCAGGCGCCAGCTCTGGCGGCCATCATGGTGAGTGAGTAATGCGCAACCGCCAAAGGCGTGCTTCCAATGGGCGGTACTGGCGAACAGTATCTGGCTGACTCCGGCAGCCGCACCGACTGCGTAGCCGGAACTGCGGACACCGGAGGCCGTTGCGGGGTACGCCACCAGTTGCCCGGCCTCGCTGCGGGCGTAGACCAACAACAACGCATTCAGCTGCGCCAGCCCCATGACATTGTTCGTCACCGAAAAATTCGCGGCTCTCGGTTCATGACCGGGGCGCTGCCAGTGGGCGAGCTGACCGTTTGTATCGAGTAAATACACGCGTTCCGACTGTTGACCACGCAGCCACACTGCGGGCAGAAAGGTCGCGGTGCCCGGTGGCAGGTGCAGCTCTTCGCGCGCGGGCTTGTTGGCAGAAACCAGGCCGGGGATATTCCAGAAGGTCAGGAGGTTGCCATCACCGAGCACCGCCCCAAGGCTGCGATAGTTGAAGGCGGCTGCAAACACATGCTGGTGTTTGCCCCACAGGCGACGTCGCACTTCGAGGGTTTTTTTCTGGTTCTTGTTGGGCAGCTTGATCACCGCCATGCCGTGTTCGTCGAGCAGGCGCAGGGCGACATAGTTGCCGGAGCCGGAGATGACGGGCGGCAATGTCAACGCAACCCGCGCCACCCGCCCGGCAGCGCTTGGCGCCGGAGTATGCACGGCATTATCGAACTGCCCCTTGAGCAGGCGCACCGCCTGTTGCTCGTCGGGCATCGGCAGCGACACGCGCCGCGACTGCAAAGCGAAAGACAGGCTGCGGCCGTCCAGGTTGCGCGTAATCTGCACGCGGTGGGTGCAAGTGGTGGAATCGGTCGGCGGCAAGCGCTGGCCGACCACCCAACACTCTCCAACCGTCTGTTCGGCCAAGGTGTCACGCCAAGCCAGCCAATGGTTGTCGCTGACGACCTCGTAGGTACGGGCTTCGAGCAAGCGCGTAAGCTGCGCCGCCGAGTCCAGCTCCTGCAACACCGGCGTGCCCTGCAGAATGCCCCAGCGCAATTGCGCCCCCGCCTCCTGCGCACGGCGCGCCAGCAACATCAGCAACGCCAAGTGTACCAGGCGTGCAGCGCCCAGTTGCAGGGGGCCGGCGTCGAACAACACCACGATCAGGCGGTTCGCCTCACGGGCGCGGTACTGCGGGGCGAGGAACATATGCTCGCCGCCCACTGCCCGGCGCAGGAACTCATCCGGCACTTCATCGGCCAGCAGCCATTCGCTGGACAGCAACCGCTCATAGGGGCCGCGCCGGTGCAGGTCGCCCAGGCCATCGGGCTCCGGCACGCCACCCTGGTGCAGGCCACGCAGTGGACCGAGCAGCGGGTTGAGACGACCCAGCAGGTCGGCGAACACTGGCAAATGTTCCGGGGCAAACCATTCCAGCCATTGCCGCCAGGGTTGCAGCGCCTCAGGCAGTTGCATGGGTGACTCCCCAATAATCAGCGATACGTTGCAGATGGTCAGGCGACACGACCAGCAAGCGGTCCAGCGGGATCACCGCCGCAGGTTCACGCCACACCAGCAAGGGCGAACGCTTGAAGCGCGCTGAAAAGGCCTGGCCCAGCAAGTCCTGGGGCACATCCGGCTCCCAACTGGTCGGCAACCAGAGGTGTGGCGCACTGGCGCTGGGGGCGGCGTACGCCACGCCGTCGACCCACGGCAGATCAGCCGTCGCGCCGGTCACCACCAACACCTCAGCGTTGGCCGTGGCGTGCAGACGCGCGGCGTGTTCAGCCTCAAGCAACGCCAGGCGCCTAAGCATCCGGCGTGCCGCATCGCCCCAGGCCACGGCGGCTTGTGCCTCGGCAGGTGCCTGGCGTGAGCGCCAGCGCCAAGGGTGGCTCAACGCACTCATTCGGCGGGGGTCAGCAAACGCGTGAGTTGCCCCCGCGCCTGCTGCAACGGCTCGGGCATGGTCTGGCTGTTGAAGTTGGCATCGATCTCGCGCAACAGGCCTTCAAGCACGGTACTGGTCGGCGGCTCGCTACGGGCGAGGTAGTCTTCGGCGGTTTCCAGCAGGCGATTCAAACGTGACATCGGCTGCAACGTGGCCTCTTCCACCGCGCTGAACAGATGGCTGTTGCTGGACGCGGCAAACAGGTCACGCAACACCTCACGACCCTGTTGCTGGGTGGCCTGGGTCGGCAGTACATAGAGCAGCGGCCACAGGTCGGCGTCGCTGGCTTCCAGGCGACCGCCGAGCAATGCGGCAGCGGCGATCAGGCGCTGGGATTTGACGATGCGTCGGTCGGACAGTTGGATACCGGCCTCGCGCAAACGGCGAATGGCCTGGGCCAGGGCGGGACGCACGGCGGTCAGGTCGACGTTTTTCAACGCATGGCCAAGCGTGTCCAGTTGCGCGAGACCCAGCAACTGTTGCACCGGGCGCTGCTCGGACTGCCAGCCACCGGCCAACATGGCTTCCAATTGGTTGTCCGGCACCGACTCGACAAACAGGTGCAGCAAGAAGCGGTCACCAAAGGCCGCCAGCGCTTCATCATCCGGGAGGCCGTTGGCGGCGCCGACGCACACGCGCAGCGGGCATTGCACCTGGGTATGACCCCGGCGGAAACGGCGCTCGTTGAGTACACCCAATAACGTGTTGAGGATCGCAGTGGAGCCCAGGAAGACCTCGTCAAGAAACACGATATCGGCTTCCGGCAACATGCCGCTGACATCGGTTTCCACCGTGCCTTCGCGAAGTTTTTTCAGGTCGACCGCGCCAAACAATTCGGACGGCTCGGTGAAGCGCCCAAGCAGGTACTCGAAGTAACGCCCGCCCATGGACTGCGCGACGCGGCGCACCACCGCACTCTTGGCGGTGCCGGGCGGCCCGATCACCAGGATGTGCTCCTGGGCCACGGCGGCCAGCACAATCAATTCGGCCAATTGCTCACGCCCGACCAAGCCTTCGGTGGCGGCACGCACGGCGTGGCGGATTTGCGCGGCAGCGCTTTGCAATTGAGCAATCATGGGCGTCTTCCCTGAAACCAAAGCGGAGGATCTTGCCTGAGGCTAAGGTATTAGAAAAGTGTTGTTACACACTCTGATCAGGAGTCAGCCCATGCAGCTTGAAAGATCCTGCCATTCGGCGCCGTCACGTTCAGCACTGAACAGTGCCCCCCCTTACCCCTACCAGCGTTGCTACTGCTCGCAATGCGGCAGCGCGCTGTGGGTGTTCAGCCCGGAATGGCCGGAGCTGCCCCATCCATTTGCCTCGGTTATCGACACGCCATTGCCGGTGCAACCGGAGCATACGCACTTGATGCTCGGATCCAAGGCGCCCTGGGTAGACGTCACCTTGCGCAAGGGCGACCTGCAGCTCGATGAATACCCAGAAGAGTCGATCGCCGAATGGCATGAACGTCACGGAGTGCTCCGTTAACAGTCTTTGACAGTTTATCGACAAAGCTGTCAAAGACCGTCGAGCACCGCAGCTCTAGCATTCGAGCCTCCAAACCACCTGTCGGGTGCTCGTCATGCTTCGCACATTGCGCGGTCTTCCGTTGCTCGGTTGCCTGTTGGGCAGTATTGGCTGCCACGGGCAGTCACCTGCCCCGCCGTCAATTCCGAAGGGCGACTACAGCGCGATCATCCGTTACCTGCAAACCCGGATCCCGCGGGACATGGCCCAGGACAACATTCCGGGCCTGTCGATTGCGCTGGTCAACGGCCAGGAGTTGATCTGGGCTCGCGGATTCGGCATGGCCGACAAAGCCAAGGGCTTGCCGGTGACGCCAAACACCGCCTTTCGGGCCGGCGCAATCTCCAAGCTGCTCACCGCCAGCGCGGCCCTGCAACTGGTTGAACAACAGCGACTGGCACTGGACGCACCGATCCAGCAAACCCTGCGCGAATTCTATGTGCGCTCGCGCTTCCACGTCGACCAACACGCCGCAGACCGCGACATCACCTTGCGTCGCCTGCTCAGCCATCAGTCCGGCTTGCCCAGTGAACACCTGCGTGACCTGCGCAACAGCTACGCCATGGGGCAGATGCCAATGCGCCTGTCCGGCGTCTGGCTGAGCACCCCACCCGGCACACAAGTGGCCTACTCCAACCTGGGTTATGCGCTGGTGGGTGCGGCCATCGAGCGCAGCAGCGGCAAGGAGTTTGAAGCCCAATTGCAACATAGCCTGCTCAAACCGCTGGAGATGGACCATGCGAGCTTTGTCGGGACCGCCGCGCAAATCGGCTATCGCGCCCAGGGCTACCAGGAAGGCGTCGCCAGTACCGATGCGCAACTGCGTGACATCGCCGCCGGCGGCTTGTGGGCCAGCCCCAGGGACCTCAGCCATTACGTGCAGATGCTGTTTGCCGAAGGCCTCTACAAGGGCAATCGGGTGATGGCCAGCCGCTCCATCGATGAAATGTTCACCCAGCAAAACACCGGCAATGCCCTGGACTTCGATTGCCAGATCGGCCTGGCGTGGTTTCTGGCCCCCTGCGGTGACGAGCCGATCGGCCCAGGGGTGCGCACCTATCAGCACAGTGGGGGTGGCGATGATTTCGCCGCACAGTTGACCCTGCTGCCGGACCATCAATTGGCCGTAATCATCATGGCCAACGACAGCAATGCCGAAGACCTGGTCGCCACACTAGCCACGGATGCCTTGCGCCTGATGCTTCAGGCGCAAACCGGCGAACAGGTATGCAGCGATGACTGCCAGGCACCCCGTCATGGGCTCAAGCTGCGCCAGGTGCCGGCCGCCATCGACCGTCAGCGCCTGGCCGGGTTCTACGCCACCGCCTGGGGCGTGTTCCGCATCAAAGATGATGACCAGAGGCTGCGCGGCGAACTCGCCGGCTTCAACTTCGAACTGTTGCGTGACGATCAAGGCTGGCTGCGCGCCCAGAAGAAACTCTTCGGTTTCTGGCTCAAGGACCTCGGCGAACTGGGCCAGGTACAACTCGACGTCATCACCGTGCAAGGCCGGCAGATGCTCACGGCGCGCAGTCATGGCCAGCGCATCCCCATCGGCGAACGCATCGACCCGCCGCCACTGCCCTTGGCTTGGGCCGACACCGTCGGCACCTACCAAGTACTCAACACCCATGAACCCGATGCGCCATTGAGCGGCATCAGCGTGCGCCTCGAAGAAGGCTTCCTGGTGATTCGCGGCCAACTGCACGACGAGCCACTGACCGACTACATCCTGCTGCCGGTGGACAACGCCCATGCCGTACTCGCCGGGAACGGCTATGGCCTGGGTGACACCGTCAGCCGCCAGATCAATGGCCTGAGCGCTTCGGGCTACTCCTTCAAACGTACCCATCCACCCTTGAGTTTCTAACCGACATGAAAACCCTGATGAACCCAAAAAATCTGTGCCTGTCCCTGACCTCACTGTGTTTGCTCGCGGGCGCCAACAGCGTGCTGGCTGAGGACTGGACCTACAGCCTCAAGGCCGGCGTGGCCAACCTGCCCCGCTACAGCGGCAGCGACGAACGCATGACCGCCCCAGTATTCGGCGGCGCCATCGTCAGCCCCTGGGGGATTTTCCTCGACACTGACAAGGGCCTGGGCTGGGGCTACGAAGGCAATGCCTTGAGCTTCAGTGCTTATGTCGGCGCCAGTGGATCACGCAAAGACAAAAACGAATCCATGCACCTGGGCTCCAAACGCCTGAAAGGCATGGGCGAAATCAAGTCACGCCCGCAGTTGGGTGTGAGTGCCAGCTACAACCTGGGCGGCATGATTGTCGGCGCCACGCTGGAACATGCCCTCAAGGAAGATGACCACAAGGACAGCGGCAAAGCATTCACCCACCTGGAACTGAGCCTGGGCACCAACCTGTATGAAGGTCGTTTCGGCTCTGTCGACGCCAGCCTCAGCAGCCATTTCGGTGACCGTGACTACCTGCAGACCTGGTACGGCGTGACCACCGACCAAGCGGCCCGCAGCCGTTTCAAAGCCTACAAGGCGGGTGCGGGCAATATCAGCAATGGTATGAACCTGGTATGGAGCCTGCCGATCAGCGAGCACACCCAGTTCTCGACCTTGCTGGATGTGCAGTACCTGGCGGATGAAGCGGGGAAAAGTCCGATTGTGGAGCGGCGGTTGCAAACATCGGTAATGGGCGTGCTGGAATACAGCTTCTGACTGTACGGATCACCGAGAGGTATTTATTTACACATCGGTCATGAACCGCTCCCAGAGGTTGGACACAAAAAGTAGTCAGGTTCCTTCCCTGCTGCCTTGTTGCCAACCCTTGAGAATGTCCAAATGACCGTGCCAGCATTGTCTCGCCCTCTACAAGCGTCGTCCATCAGCTCAAATGAGCACGAGCGCACTGAATCTCCTGCATCGACCCAACCGCAAACCGAGCCATCAGCGCTTGAAAAACTGATCGCTGAGACACCCAGGTTCAAGGCCGATGCAGCACTCAAAAATCTCTACGCCAATGCCTTGTCTAGCGCAGCGAACACGCCACCCCTTTTTACCCGTGTTATCACGGGCATTGAGCCGATCCCCAGCGACTGCACATTTGGACAATGGCGCCAGCACCTCGACACCTTGGTGGCAAGTGACGACTTCAAACAATGGGCTGACGACAATCGTATTGATTTGACCAAGCCCGTACGAATCTTCCCTTCTCGGAACTCCCGGCCAGGCTTTATCAGTGCCACCCTGAAACCCACTCCCTCGGCGCCCGCCAACATCAGCGCGTCGCTGCCACGTACATTCGGTGCCGGCTTTGGTGATGGACTATCGCTGCCAGCCTCCTGGTCGCTGATCATGCAAGCCGCTAACACCCTGAGCAGCGGCAGGACGTCAGTCAGCGTGACCCCGGCAGGTCAATCGTCACCCGATGTGCACGCCGCACGTTCTGCACACATTGAGGAGGTGGCGGCCTTTTACGGAGAAACCGTTCCCGATACCCAGAATGCGCTGCAACAAAGGGCAATCGAATTAAAACAGGCTGGCGCGTTCCCGCACCCCGATACATCTGCAATGCCCGACACATTTGAAATGCGTGGGGAGGTGGCGCTCGAGAATCAACGATATGAAAGGGGCGACATTCAAAACATAACGCTTTTATCCAAGAGTCTTGACGCTGCCTTGCTATCGCTCGGCGCAGACGCTGCAACCTCCTACACGGACCCAACCTTTTTGGGGGTACGCCCCACTCCGGAACAAACCGTTCGCCAGGAGAAGGCCTCGATTGCGGCAACTCTGGAAAATACAGAGCTAAAGATCGACCCTGCCTCTTGGTACTTTCAGGACCAGCAACTGACACCTGAATCAAAGGTTACGCTCAAGCAGTTCATCGTCGACAACGGCTGGTTTGTACCTCAGACAAAAGACGATATAAGTAACTTGATTCAATCCCTGAGGCGAGGGCCATTACCCGCACTCCCCAACGGCAACCTCACTGGCGCCATGGGCTGGCAGGCACCGCTTGATCAACCAGAAAAAAGACAGCTGTACAGCAACGTCCGCTATAACAACCTTAACCTGCCAGGGCTTGACGCTCAGACACTGTTGGAGATTCGAGGCGGGGCATTTACCTACCTGACTAAACACCGCCACTGGACCCGTTCTGAGCTGACTGATCCGCGCAACGTCATTGCGGATATTCTCGACTCGCCCAAAGCCCTTGCCCTGGAAAATGCCCTGCAAAAAAAGATGGGCGCAATTGAAAGCCCCAGCAGCCGAGACTGGGTCATGGGTGCGATGGTGGCAGGGCTGGATTCCGATAACACCTTGATGCCCCCCAAACGCAATCAGACAGCCCAGTTCAATCTGGCTGATGAACGCTTCTACGGCAAACCGTTGAATGACATCAAGCAAGGCCTGATTGACCATCTGACAGAAAGTCACCGCTGCACACAAGAGATGGCACCTGTCGGGGCCCACCTCTTGCTGTCGAGCGCAGCACCCGAATTGTTGGTCAAAGACGTTCCCGCTGAAGTGACCTATGGCTCTCCGGCCTGGTTCCTCCTGAAGACAACGGTGGCGCTGATCGAAGCCAAGAGCCCCGGAAGCAGTTCTTCGTTGAGTTTCCCCGAGGTGCTCAAATACGCGGCGATCGACCCAGTTTCGGAAGAAGACGCTGCACTGCTGAGTGAAGCCAAGCGCGAAACGCTAATCGACTGGGCATTGGTGCACGGTATTTTACCGGCCTCGCCTGACGCAACTTACTCGCCAGAGCAGCTCAACAAGGCACAGGAAACGTTTGCCAGCGTCATGGAATCACTGAGAAAGGTCTCCAACGACTTGACCGCCCCGCTTCCAATGCAGAAAGACATGGCACTGGCGGTACTCAGCGAGCATTTAACCAATGTGTCGTTTGAGCGCGCGATTTTATCGAACCCGAGTATCCGACAAAAAAACGCCTTGGACAGCGGCCCCATGCACGTCACCTTGGGGCCCTATTCGTTGCTGGATGTTTACATTAACAACCCTGAAGAAAACGGATGGAGGTCGCGTGAAAACAACCAGGTGATGGGAAGCGCGCCCGACTACCTTGGTCAACTACCGGACATCAATAATCGGCACCGAATCGCAGTCGCCAATTACAAGCTGGGAAGAGAAGTGGGTCTTGTCAACCGCACCAAACACCTGATTGCACAACTTCCCCTTGAGGATCGCAAACAGCTGGAATACGGAGAGCTCGTCCCTTACTTCGAAGGAACGGTTATTAAACACACCAGTTATGTACCAGGCGCCACGCTACATCATGATCGCAAGACACCCGAACAAGCCCAGGACAGGCGTTCACTCATCATCAAGTCCACACACGGCGCCAACGTAAAATTTTACGAAATCAGCCTACAGCAAAACTATATTAAACATCGCGAAGATCTGGACTCCGACTTTAAGCCGGGGCCACAAGGCCAGTGGATCAAAGAGGATCCTGGTTTTCTGGGCGGCGAGAGGTATTCAAACACTGCAATTGAGACGTTCAGCCTGGAGGAAAAAGACAAAAGCAAATTAACAGCCACGCCGCCCCCCCACCTCACTAACCCAGCTTCGTATACCAGCGACCGCAGCCAATTTCTCGGTGAATTATTGTCCAGACACACCCTTGGCCCTGCGAGCCTCGAAGAACTGGTTGCCGCTACGCGCCACATCACTCAATTCGACAAGGAAGACGATGAGTTCGAGAAAAACCAGGAACTGTTGCTGGGCTCCATTCCCTTCGTCTCGCTTGCCAGAAATGCAATCAAGGGAGACTGGCTGGCAGTTGCTTCGGAACTTATATTTGACGGCGTCATGTATGCGACAACGGCTGGATTTGGCAAGGCTGCGAGATCGGTAAAACCACTGGGAAGCTTGGCAAAAACCGCCGGAAAACCTGTGGGTAAAAAACTGTTTGAGCAGGTGGCAGCCTCAACCTCCGAGAGCGTGGCAAACCGTTTGAATACCCTTCGACCGGGGCGAACCGGCTCGTACAATTTTCCCAAGACGGCCCGTCGTCCGGATATTGCAGAGGGTACTTATAAGAAAGGCCTGACCGAAATATCGACTCCGGCCGCTGCCGATGCAAAAACAGGTAAATTTTTTGCGGTAGATCCCGTGAATAATCGACTGTACGGAAAGCCACTTGAAAACTTCCAACCGAACGTTTCAACCTGGCTCGACGATACCCTGCCGAGCGCATCCAATACTGCCAATGTAGGTAAACATACCGCGCTGGACATCGGGCTGGGGCGCGACAATGTGATCCAGCTGGGCAGCAACATGAAGAAATTCAACGTCATTGACAACGAAGTTTATGTTTTCGTCGATGAGTACAAAAACACCAAGCGACTGAACATCGCAGCCCATGGCAAACCTTATGAGCCGGGAAACAAACTATTCGGGAAGAACGCCGCGACCATCATTATAAATAAAAAGGAATACTCGCCAGGCGACTTGGTGAAGGCTCTGAAATTGAAAGGCTATGACCCATCAACGTTTGATAACACTCGATTGCTTATATGTCACTCCGCCGAAGGGGGGAGTAAATCGTTTGGGCGTCTCATGCAAAAAGAAATCAAAAGACCCGTCAAGGCGTTCGAAGGCACTGTGACTGCTGACTTCAATCCAACTTTTGTCGAGTCTAAACGAACAGCTTATATCGATGCTTTGAAAAACAAGGCTCCCGAGGTGACTGACGCCTATGCTTCATCGCACGCAGAGCAAAAAATACAACATGAGTTTATTGAAAAATTCAAACCTCAAATCAATAAAAAACACGGCACCTTTACTGACGTCAACATTGCTGATGCCGGGCAGCGACCGATAGTCCTGCAACTGCCCGTTTACTACAAACCCGTCAAATTCCTTCCCTGAACAGGATTACTCGGCATACGCCCAGGTCATTCGGAATGAGGCCCCGCCCCACTCCGAATCCAGCACCTGCACCTGGCCGCCATGCCACTGCGACACCCGCTGCACCAGCGCCAGGCCCAGGCCAAAGCCGCCGGTGCGGCGGTCGCGACTGGCGTCCAGGCGCATGAAAGGTTGGAAGATTTTGGAGCGACCTTCTTCCGGTACGCCAGGGCCGTCGTCACACACCCGCACCTCATAGCCGCTGCCAAACTTGACCAGCGACACTTCCACACGACGCTCCGCGTAACGGATGGCGTTGCGCAACAGGTTGATCACCGCACGCGCCATGAAGCGCGGCTCAATCTGGATATAGTCCACCTCGCATGTACGCAACGACAGTTGGATGCCCGCTGCTTCAGCCTCCAGGGCCACGCTGCCGATCACACTGTCGAGCCAACTGTGGGCCTCGATGCTTTCGCGGGTGACCTGGGTGGCACCGCGTTCCAGGCTGGCGTAGGTGAGCAACTCGGACACCATTTCTTCCAGCTCGCCCAGGTCGGCATACATGTCCGCGATCAATTCGCCACGCTGGCGTGGATCGGCCTGTTGCTTGAGCTGGTCAAGTTCGAACGACAGGCGCGCAATCGGCGTGCGCAATTCGTGGGACACAGCGTTGGTGAGTTCGCGCTGGTTGGCGATCAGGCTTTCGATGCGCTCGGCCATATGGTTGAAGTGCCCGGCCAGCGAACGCACGGTGGAACGGCGTGGCAGCAGAATGCGTGAACTGAGATCGTTATCCCCGAAACGTTGGGCGGCCAGGCGGATGTGCTCCAGGTCGCGCCAATGCGGGCGCACCCAGAAATACAGCACGATCGCCAGGCTCAAGCCCAGCAGGCTGTAGGCCCACAAGTACAGCCATTTCGGCTCGTCGGGCAGCTTGATATTGAGCAACTGCGGGCCGCCATCGATATTGGCGATGAACTCCATGAAGTCGCCCCGCACCACCAACTGGCCGGCCGCCAGCAACTGTTGCTCACGCTGGTCCAGCGCCAACTCATCGCGCTGCACCAGTTTGAGGTGCAGGCCGTAATGCGGTTGCAGCTCGCTCAGGCGCGCCTGACGGGCGTCACCGAGCAAGGGCCGCAACTGCTCGACCAAACCATACGCCGGGCCGCGCAGGGCTTCGCGGTTATAGGTTTCATTGGCTTCGGGCAGCAGCTCATCAAAGGTGTAGTTGACCAGCCAGATCGCCCCCGCCAGCCCCAGCGCCAGGATGATGTACAGGCGAATATAGAGCCGCAGCATCTAGGCCTCCCACGCGAACGGATTGAACAGATAGCCCTTGCCCCAGATGGTCTTGATGCACACCGGTTCGCGCGGGTTATCGTTGAGCTTGCCGCGCAGTTTGCTGATGTACACATCGACACTGCGGTTGAGGCCGTCGAACGCAATGCCACGCATGCGGTTGAGGATGTCATCGCGGGACAGGATCGTCCCCGAGTTACTGGCCAACAACCACAACAGTTCGAACTCCATCGTGGTGAGGTCGATCTTGTCGTCCCCCAGGCTGACCACCCGGCAACTGCGATCGATGGCCAGCCGCCCGAAAGCCAGCGACCCGCGCACAGTCGGCTCCGGCGCCTGGCGTCGTTGCAACGCACGCAAGCGTGCCAGCAACACAGGGGGCTTGATCGGCTTGATCACGTAATCGTCGGCACCGGACTCCAGGCCAAGGATGTGGTCCAGGTCATCTTCCTTGGCCGTGAGGATCACGATCGGCGTGTCGGACACCGTGCGAATCCCGCGACACACATGCAGCCCGCTCTGGCCGGGCAGCATCAGGTCGAGTACGACGATCTTCGGCTTGAACTCCAGGAACGCGGCCAGGGCCTCGTCGCCCCGGTGCTCCACGCGCACCTCAAAGCCATGCTGCGCGAGAAAGTGCGCGATCAGCCCTGCCAGTTTTTCGTCGTCTTCAACGAGCAAGACCTTGCCCAGCCCCAGGTTTTCCATAAGTTCTCAGTTTGCAGACACGGATTGAAGAGCGGGCATTATAGGTGGCAAGCTGGGCAACTAAAGCAGCTGGCCAGCATTGGCCGACGAAGCTTCATGCTTTTAAGAGTTTTTAACAAATACCCTGCAATCTTTAACGCCATCCACAGGGAGTTGTATGCGCAAGGATTACCTGGCGTTCTTTGTTTCGCTGTTCCTGTCGCGGCTGGCGGACCAGATTCTACTGTTTATCGTGCCCTTGATCGTGTTCCAGACCACCCAGAGCGTGGCCTGGGCCGGGATGGCGTTTTTTATCGAGTCGCTGCCGCGTTATCTCGCGTTCCCGGTGTGTGGCGCAGTGTGCGACAAGTTCGCGCCGGTGCGCATCCTGCATATCAGCCAGGTTTACCGGGCATTGGCCTGTGTGACGGCCGTGGTTTTGTACGGGGTATTCGACGGCATCGTCTGGATCGTACTGCTCTCGGCGCTCTGCGGCGTGCTGACTACCCAGGGCATCATGGCACGGGAAGTGCTGATGCCCCATGTCTTCCCCCACTACAGCTACGCCAAGACGCTGTCCTATTCGCAGATCGCCGACCAGAGCGGGCTGGTGCTCGGGCCGCTGGTGGCGGCGCTGATGCTGGATGTGTGGGCCTGGCACTGGGTCGTCCTCGGGGTGGCCGGGCTGTTCTTGTTGGCCGACCTGGCGATGCGGCTGTGGCAACGCTCCAGCACCGTCAGCCTGGAAACCTTCGAACAGCACCGGGATATCTGGCTGCGGCCATTGAAGATTGCCTTCGGGCATATCCGCCGACTGCCGGAACTGAAGCGGATCATCACCCTGGCCGTGGGCGTGAACCTGATCGTTGGCGTCACGCTGGCCACGTCTGCGGCGATGGTGACGGGCCAATTTGCACAGGATAAGGACGCCTACGCCCTGCTGCAGGCAGCCGGCGCCTTGGTGACCATCGGGATTCTGTTTTACCTGGCGCGGGCCGGGCTGCCGCTGAAGGTGCTAGGCGGCTTGTCGTATTCGATGATTGCGGTCGGTGCGGTGATCATGGCGGTCAGCCCCGGCGTGTGGCTGTACGCCGTGGGTTTCCTGCTGGTCACCGGTTTCGACAAGATGTTCAACGTCTACCTGCGCAGCACCCGTCAGCGGGTGATTCCCGTGCAGGACTTCGGCAAGACCGTAGGTGTGATCACCTTACTCAACAACCTGCCGCAACCCTTGGCGGGCCTTGCAATTGCGCTGTTGGCGGCACCGCTGGGCACGCAGTCGGTGATCCTGTTGCTGGCCGGGATCACCGCGCTGATCGGCGTGGCCGTGGCCTCAGGCTGGCACGCCACTGTGAAAGCGGAACTCGATATCGGGTGACTCGATCAGTTCCTGCTCGGCCGCCCTCACCCGCTCGATCACCTGGGCGACGTCTTTGGCGTCGCCGTACTGGTAGGCCAGCTTGAGGTAACCCTGGAAGTGCCGCGCTTCGCTTTTCAGTAAACCGAAGTAGAACTTCCCGAGTTCTTCGTCCAAATGCGGCACCAATGCTTCGAAACGCTCGCAACTGCGTGCTTCGATAAACGCGCCCACCACCAGCGTGTCCACCAGCTTGACCGGTTCATGGGTGCGCACTACTTTGCGCAAACCCGAGGCGTAGCGACCAGCATTCAGTTGGCGCAACTCGACCTTGCGTTTTTTCATCAAGCGCATGACTTGTTCGTGGTGCACCAGCTCTTCACGGGCCAGGCGCGACATCATGTTGATCAGGTCCACATGGCTGTAGTACTTGGCAATCAGGCTAAGGGCGGTGCTGGCGGCTTTGAATTCGCAGTTCTTGTGGTCGATCAGCAGGGTGTCCTGATCGGCCAGCGCGGCCTGGACCCAGGCGTCAGGGGTGCGGCAACCGAGGAATTCGTGGATTTCGGGCAGGTTCATCGGGCTCACGGGCAAAAGGATCACAAAAGGCCGGCGATTATACCGACCCCGCCGCAGACCACCAGCCACCGGCCTTGATGTGCATCAACATGACGTGCGCTCGCCAGCAACTATAGTTGTTCCAGGCCCCCGCCCTTTTTTATGGAGATCCCGATCATGCAAGCCATCCGCAGCATCCTGGTGATCATCGAACCCGAGCATTCGGAAAGCCTGGCCCTCAAGCGTGCCAAGCTGATTGCCGGGGTCACCGGCGCGCACCTGCATTTGCTGGTCTGCGACAAAAAGCATGAGCACTCGGCGCTGCTGGCGCTGCTCAAGGCCGGTTTGCAAGAGGACGGCTACAGCGTCAGCACCGAGCAGGCGTGGAATGCCAGCCTGCATGAAACCATTATCGACGTGCAGCAGGCCGAAGGCTGTGGGCTGGTGATCAAGCAGCATTTCCCGGTCAGTCCATTGAAAAAGGCGCTGTTGACGCCTGCGGACTGGAAGTTGCTGCGTTATTGCCCGACGGCGGTATTGCTGGTCAAGACCGCTACGCCGTGGGCTGGCGGGGTGATCCTGGCGGCGATCGATGTGGGCAATACCGACGGTGAGCACCGCTCATTGCACAATTCGATCATTGACCATGGCTTTGATATCGCCCACCTGGCCAAGGCGCAGTTGCATGTGATCAGCGCCCATCCGTCGCCGATGCTGTCGGCGGCGGACCCGACCTTTCAGCTCAAGGAAACCATCGAGGCGCGTTATCGCGAGCAATGCAGGGCGTTTCAGGCGGAGTTCGACGTGGACGACAAACACCTGCATATCGAGGAAGGACCGGCGGACGTGTTGATACCGCATCTCGCCCACAAGCTACAGGCGGCGGTCACGATCATCGGCACCGTGGGTCGCACGGGTATTTCCGGGGCACTGATCGGCAACACCGCAGAGGTCGTGCTGGATACGCTGGAAAGCGATGTGCTGGTGCTCAAGCCAGAAGAAGTGATGGACCGTCTGGTGGAACAGGCCACCAAAGCCTGACAGCTACGCGCCAAACGCATCCTTGAGAAACCCCGGCGCGATATAGCGCTGGTAGTGGGCTTCGGAGAGGATAAAGAACTCCCGATCAATGGCATCGCGCAGGTCCGGCAAGGGCCAATCGCGAAACTCGGGCAACAGCACCATGCCATAGGCCTCCAGATTATTGATCACCCGAGCCCCGCGGGCGATCAACTGGTAGGCCCAGCAGTATTCGGACTGGTGCGGCACGAAGCGGATCTTGCGCTGTTCCAGTTGGCCGCGCAGGGTCTTGGGGTCAAAAACCTCCAGTTTGCCGGCCATCACCTGCACCAGCAGCTGCTCCAAGCGCAGCCAGACCGCACGTTTTTCCTCTTCGCCGTAGCCGTTCCACTGGATCACTTCGTGGTGGAAGCGCTTGCAGCCACGGCACACGAGATCGCCGTAGACCGTGGAGCACAGGCCGACGCAAGGGGTCTTGATAGTTTGGTTGGACATGGGCAACGACACGCAAATCAGCGAAACAATGCGCCATGTTAGCCCTTTGTCTAAGCTTGATCACCCAGCAAACTTGGTTAGGCAACTTACCTTTAGATTTTTTTTGCCGTAGAATCATCCGGCCTTGTAAGGCGCCAATAATCCGCTGGAAGCTGTTTTCAAAGCGTCACGAGCACAGTCGTTCCTTCAGAACGGTGTTGGCGATGGTTAATGACTCGGTAGGTCAGAGCCCTCGCCAACCCTCATCAGCTCCGTTCTGCAGGCGTAAAACTTTGAAAGCAGCTTCTGTGAGGAATGCCGGCAGCGCTGGCTTTGCGGCCCAAAAAGCCCCCGAGCGCATGCGTGCCGTTCATTTCTGGATGAGCGTCCCGTGGGACCACTGATGAGGGTAATAACTGTGCTTGAAGCCTACCGCAAACATATCGAAGAGCGTGCAGCCCTGGGTATCGTTCCCCAGCCGCTTAACGCCGAACAAACCGCAGGCCTGGTCGAGCTGCTGAAAAATCCTCCGGCTGGCGAAGAAGAATTCCTCGTTGACCTGATCACCAATCGCATTCCACCAGGCGTTGACGAAGCTGCCTACGTCAAGGCCGGTTTCCTGTCTGCCCTGGCCAAGGGCGAAGCCACTTCCCCCTGATCAGCAAGCAACGCGCCGTTGAACTGCTTGGCACCATGCAAGGCGGCTACAACATCGTGACCCTGGTTGAGCTGCTGGACGACGCCACTCTGGCTCCGGTCGCCGCCGCCCAACTCAAGCACACCCTGCTGATGTTCGACGCGTTCCACGACGTGGCTGAAAAAGCCAAGAACGGCAACGAACACGCCAAAGCCGTGATCCAGTCCTGGGCCGACGGCGAGTGGTTCAGCAACCGCCCTACCCTGGCCGACAAGATCAGCCTGCGCGTGTTCAAGGTCACCGGCGAAACCAACACCGACGACCTGTCCCCTGCTCCCGATGCCTGGTCCCGTCCTGACATCCCGCTGCACGCCCTGGCCATGCTGAAAATGGCCCGTGAAGGCATCGTGCCGGACGAGCAAGGCAAGACCGGCCCGATGAAGCAGATCGAAGAAATGCGCGGCCAAGGCTTCCCGATCGCCTACGTCGGTGACGTGGTCGGTACGGGTTCGTCGCGTAAATCGGCCACCAACTCCGTCCTGTGGTTCTTCGGCGACGACGTTCCGTACGTGCCGAACAAGCGCGCCGGTGGCTTCTGCTTCGGCAGCAAGATCGCTCCAATCTTCTACAACACCATGGAAGATGCGGGCGCACTGCCAATCGAGTTTGACGTTACCAACATGAACATGGGCGACGTGATCGACCTGTACCCGCATGCTGGCAAAGTCTGCAAACACGGCACCGACGAAGTCATCACCACCTTCGAAATGAAGACCCCGGTACTGTTGGACGAAGTCCGCGCCGGCGGCCGTATCCCGCTGATCATCGGTCGCGGCCTGACCGACAAGGCCCGTGCCGAACTGGGCCTGGGCCCAACCGATCTGTTCAAGCTGCCAGAGGCGCCTGTCGACACCGGCAAAGGCTTCACCCTGGCACAGAAAATGGTCGGCAAGGCCTGCGGTCTGCCAGAAGGCAAAGGCGTTCGTCCTGGCACCTACTGCGAACCGAAAATGACCACCGTGGGGTCCCAGGACACCACCGGTCCTATGACCCGTGATGAACTGAAAGACCTGGCGTGCCTGGGTTTCTCGACCGATCTGGTCATGCAGTCGTTCTGCCACACCGCGGCCTATCCAAAGCCGATCGACGTGACCACCCACCACACCCTGCCTGACTTCATCATGACCCGTGGCGGTGTATCGCTGCGCCCAGGCGACGGCATCATCCACAGCTGGCTGAACCGCATGCTGCTGCCGGACACCGTCGGTACCGGTGGTGACTCCCACACCCGTTTCCCGATGGGCATCTCGTTCCCGGCCGGTTCTGGCCTGGTCGCGTTCGCCGCAGCCACTGGCGTTATGCCACTGGACATGCCGGAATCGATCCTGGTGCGCTTCAAAGGCAAGATGAAACCTGGCATCACCCTGCGTGACCTGGTTCATGCCATTCCTTACTACGCGATCCAGTCGGGTCTGCTGACTGTAGAGAAGAAAGGCAAGAAGAACGCCTTCTCCGGCCGCATCCTGGAAATCGAAGGCCTGAACGACCTGACGCTGGAACAAGCTTTCGAGCTGTCCGACGCCTCGGCTGAACGTTCGGCTGCCGGTTGCACCATCAAGCTGTCGAAAGAGTCGATCACCGAGTACCTGAACTCCAACATCACCCTGCTGCGCTGGATGATCGGTGAAGGCTACGGCGACCCACGCACCCTGGAACGTCGCGCCCAAGCAATGGAAGCCTGGGTCAAGAACCCTGAGCTGATGGAAGCCGATGCCGACGCGGAATACGCGGAAATCATCGAGATCGACCTGGCCGAGATCAACGAGCCGATCCTCTGCGCACCGAACGACCCGGACGATGCCCGTCTGCTGTCGAGCGTTGCCGGCGAGAAGATCGACGAAGTGTTCATCGGTTCGTGCATGACCAACATCGGTCACTTCCGCGCGGCCGGTAAGCTGCTGGAGCAGGTCAAGGGTCAGCTGCCAACTCGTCTGTGGCTGTCGCCGCCGACCAAGATGGACGCTCACCAACTGACCGAAGAAGGCTACTACGGCATCTACGGCAAGGCTGGCGCACGCATGGAAATGCCGGGCTGCTCGCTGTGCATGGGTAACCAGGCACGTGTAGAGCCGAATTCGACCGTTGTGTCGACGTCGACCCGTAACTTCCCGAACCGTCTGGGTGACGGCGCTAACGTCTACCTGGCTTCGGCCCGAACTGGCGGCAGTGGCCTCTACCCTGGGTCGCCTGCCGACCGTCGAAGAGTACATGGGCTACGCAGCGAAACTGGACACCATGGCCAGTGACGTTTACCGCTACCTGAACTTCGACCAGATCGCTGAGTTCCGCAAGATCGCAGCTAGCGCCAACATTCCGGTGATTCAGGCCTAAAGTGTTGATGTGAAGAGGCGCCGCGTATCGTGAGGTACGCGGCGTTTTTTTTATGTCTGGGATATGGGTGGGACTGGGTACATATCCGTTATTTGGGTAACGGCTGATATGGGTTCCGCCCTTACGGCGGGTCACTTTGGAAAAGCCCCAAAGTAACCAAAGGGCTCTTGCCCCAACACTCGGCACCTCGCCTAGGCTCGGTGTGCCCGTAATCCGACAGTGATTTGGGGGGCCGCCGCCACGCGCCATCCATGGCGCGGGGCGGCTAAACCGGCATCCCTGCCGGTTTACCCCCCAAATCCCTGCCGAATTCCGGCCAGCGTGTTTGACGGGGCGCCTAAGATCAAAATCAAAAGCAAGAGCACAGCGGCCTGACAGCCGGCTTGAGTGGTGTGAAGCAAAGGCAACAGCCAACGCGGTCCTGTAGGAGCTGGGGGGACGCCTAGTTCTTGCAGGCGATGGTCTTCAACGATGACGCGGGTAACCAGACAAAACGCGGCGTCCTCACGTTTTTCGCCGGCAAGCCAGCTCCTACAGAAAACGAAAAGCGTATCTACGATGCGAAGCGAGTCGCTCTTGATCTTGATCTGAGGCGCCCCGTTAAACACGCTGGCCGAACGCAGGCTTGAATCCGTGGGTAACCCGGCAGGACGCCGGGTTAGCCGCGCTGGGCCAAGGATGGCCCATCGCGGCGGCCCACGGATTCAAGCCGGAGTGAGGGCACACCGAGCCTAAGCGAGGTGCCGAGTGTTGGGGCAAGAGCGTTTTGGTTACTTTGCCGCTTTTGCAAAGTGACCCGCCGTAAGGGCGGAACCAATACCAGCCGTTACCGCAGCAACGGATATGTAAACCAACAGACCTCGCTCAGCCTCAAGCAAAAAACGAATAAACCACCGCAGTAATCGCCACCAACCCCACCGCCGTGACAAACACATTGGACGCCTGCCCACGGTACTTGGCCATGGCCGGCACCTTGCGGATGGCATACATCGGCATCAGAAACAGGATCGAAGCAATGATCGGACCGCCGAGCGCCTCAATCATCCCGAGAATGCTTGGGTTCAACGTCGCAACGATCCAGCACACCACCAACATGAACGCCGCCGTCATCCGGTCCAGACGCTTGGCCTCAGGACGACGACCGGTCTTCAGCACCAGGCCCTTGAGGCCTTCACTGGCACCGATGTAGTGCCCCAGGAACGACTTGGCAATCGCCACAAACGCGATCAACGGTGCCGCAAACTCGATGGTCGGATTATTGAAGTGGTTTGCCAGGTACGACAGGATCGACAAGTTCTGTGCCTTCGCCTCGGCAAGCTGCGCCGGCGACAGGGTCAGCACGCAGCTGAACACGAAGAACAGCACCATCACCACCATCAGCAGATGTGCGCGCGACAGGATCTGCGAGCTGCGCTCATCCGCGTGGACGCCGTACTGGCGCTTCTGGTCCACCGCAAAGGCCGAGATGATCGGCGAATGGTTGAACGAGAACACCATCACCGGAATCGCCAGCCACAAAGTGTTGAGCAGCGCAGACGGCGCAGGCACCACGCTGGCGGTGCTGAGGATGCCGCCGTTCCAGTGCGGGATCAGGTACACCGCCAGGAACAGCAAGGCGACGATAAACGGATACACCATCAGGCTCATCGCCTTGACGATCACCTGCTCACCGCAACGCACCACGGCCAGCAGGCCGAGGATCAGCACGAACGACAGCAGCGCGCGTGGTGGCGGCATGATGTGCAGTTGGTGCTCCATGAAGCTGCCGACCGTGTTGGTCAACGCCACGCTGTAGATCAGCAGGATCGGGAAGATTGCGAAGAAGTACAGCAAGGTGATCAGCGCACCGGCTTTAATGCCGAAGTGTTCTTCGACCACGTCGGTGATATCGGAACCTTCACGGCCGGACAGCACGAAACGGGTCAGGCCACGGTGGGCGAAGAAGGTCATCGGGAACGCCAGTAGCGCAAGGATCACCAGTGGCCAGAAGCCGCCCAGGCCCGCGTTGATCGGCAAGAACAGCGTACCGGCGCCAATGGCGGTGCCGAACAGGCCAAGCATCCAGGTGGTGTCCTGGCGGCTCCAGCTTGTGAGGGTTGCAGGTGTCGTTGCATAGCGTTCGTCGACGCTATTGGCCTGATCATTCATCCGGTCGGATCTCCGCATTTACACGGCCGGGACGAGTCAGAAAAACCTGACAGGCAGCGCCCCGACCATAGAAGGGGCCGGATTGTCCGGGATTCTTGTGAATAAGCAAAGACTTAGCTGAGGAACGGTGGTGCGGTGCAGGCCCGCAGGGGCACCTGTATACGGCGGTTTTCGGGGCGTGCGGCTGAATGCGGAATATACATTCCCGCACAAATCTATTTTAGAATCGCGCTTGATCCTGTAGTTTTCATCCAGCATCCGCCGTTTATCCAGAGAGCCCTGCCATGCCGCGCGTTTCCCGCAAACAAGCCGAACTCAATCGCGAAATCATCGTCGAGGCGGCCACGCACCTGTTTCGCGAGCGCGGCTTGCACGGTATCAGCCTATCGGACGTCATGGCCGCCGCTGGCCTGACCCACGGCGGTTTCTACGGGCACTTCGCCTCCAAGGAAGCGCTGGCCACCGAAGCCTGCCAGCAGGCCTTCGAGCAAGCGAACCTGGGCTGGCAGGCAAAGATCGATCGCAGTGAAGATCAGCAGACTGCCCGCGAGGCCGTGATGGGGCCTTATCTAACAGCCACCCATCGCGACAACCCTGGAGACGGCTGCCCCGTGTCGGCCTTCGCCCCGGACATGTGCCATGAGCCCGCCGACACTGCCTTGCAACACACCTTTATTGAGGGGGTCGAGAAGTCCCTGGAGGTCTTTGCGCAGCTACAGGATGGAGATCGCCAGGCAATGCTGGCCAAGTACGCAATGATGATCGGCGCAGTGACCCTCGCGCGTGCGACACGTGGCAATCACCTGTCGGATGAATTCCTGGCTGCTGCACGAAATGCCCTACTGGCCGTTGACAGCCCTTCCTCCGTCCCAGCATGATCAGGCCATGAATATTTTCCAGCGCTCCCTCACCCGCACCACCACCACGACCGCTTCCGGCGGGTCGTGCGGTGGCTGTGAGTGCTTGAGCTAGACACTTCACAGATTCAACCCAAGGCCCCGCCAGCAATGGACGGGGCCTTTTTATTGCTCCGCCCGTTCGGCAATCACAAGGAGCAACACCATGGCTGACGCCCTGCTGATCATCGACATGCAAACCGGCTTATACGATGGCCCGGAAAAGCCCTTCGAACGTGAACGTGTGCTCGCCACCATTAACCGGCTGATTCAGCGTGCACGCCTGGCTGGCGCCCCGATCTTCGTGGCGCGCCACACCGGGCCGGCAGGTTCACCGATAGAAGCCGGCAGCCCGCTCTGGCAGTTGTGGCATGAGCTTGAGGTGGATGAGTCCCGCGATCACCTGTTCAACAAGACCCGCCCCAGCTGCTTCCTGGGCACAAATCTAGAAGCGCAACTGAGAGCGGCCCAGGTCAATGAACTGGTGATCGTGGGGATGAAAACCCAGTTCTGCCTCGACACCACTTGCCGGGTAGCCGTGGAATTGGGGTTTTCCGTGGTGCTGCCAGAAGACGGCCACACCTGCATGGACACACCGGCACTCAAGGCCGAAGCGATTATCGAGCATCACAATGCGACCCTGGCCGGGGCGTTTGTAAAGCGTGCACGTGCGGTCGAGATAAGCTTCTGATCGCACAAATACGGCATACTCCTCCCCTCAAACCCTTCAGGAAGAGCCTTCCGATGACCGCTACTGTTTTGGTCCTGGTTGAAACCATCAACGAATACCTGCCCATCATCGAGGGCAATGACTTTCATGTGATCCTGGCACCGACACCCGCCGAACGCGCCGAAGCCATCAAGGCCCACGGCAGCCAGATCAGGGCCGTGTTGACCCGTGGCCCGCTGGGCTTGTACGCCGAGGAAATCGCCGCCCTGCCGCTGCTGGAAATCATCTGTGTGATCGGTGCCGGCTACGAGCATGTAGACCTGCAAGCCGCCAGCAATCGCGGGATCGTCGTGACCAATGGCGCCGGGGTGAACGCGCCATCGGTGGCCGATCACGCCATGGCATTGCTGCTGTCGCTGGTGCGCGGCATCCCGCAGACCGACGCCGCCGTGCGCCGCAGCGAATGGCCGAAAGTGATGCGCCCGTCCCTGGGCGGTAAGCAGTTGGGCATCCTCGGGCTCGGTGCTGTTGGCCTGGAAATCGCCAAGCGTGCAGCCCTGGGCTTCGGCATGGAGGTGAGTTACCACAACCGCCAACCACGCGATGACGTGGACTACACCTACTGCGCCACTGCGGTGGAACTGGCGCGCACCTCGGACTTTCTGATCCTCGCCACCCCCGGCGGTGCCAGCACCCGCCACCTGATCGATCGCCACGCCCTGGATGCCCTGGGCCCGAATGGCTACCTGGTCAACATTGGGCGTGGCAGCGTGGTGGTCACCGCCGACCTGGTCGCGGCCCTGGAGCAACGCCGCATCGGCGGCGCCGCACTGGATGTATTCGACGACGAACCCCAAGTGCCTGACGCCCTCAAGAAGCTCAGCAATACCGTGCTCACCTCCCATGTGGCCGGCCTGTCGCCCGAAGCGGCCCATGACACCGTGCAGCGCGTGGCCGATAACCTGGTGGAATACTTCGCCGGCCGTCCGGTGCTCACGCCGGTTGCCCTGCCCCCGCCCACTCAATGACCGATCAGGCACGCTGATCATCGTCCAACACGCTAACCTATTAAGCCGCCCCGACCTTGTCGCTGGGCGGTTGTGCGCATTAGATTAGGAAATAGTCCAAGGCCTTTAGAATAAGCAGAAGGGATAAGCATGGCGCTGAACGACCAATCGACCCAGATTCGCCCAGGCGAAGAACTTGATGCCAGCCTGATCGATCCCTACCTCAAGGCCCATATCCCCGGCCTGAGCGGCACGCCCACGATCAGCCAGTTTCCCGGTGGCGCGTCCAACCTGACCTACCTGCTGGAATACCCTGGCCAGGAATTCGTGCTGCGCCGCCCGCCCTTTGGCCACAAGGCCAAGTCCGCCCACGACATGGGCCGCGAATACCGCATTCTCAACCAGCTCAAAGATGGCTTCCCCTATTGCCCCAAGGCCTATGTGCATTGCACAGACGAATCGGTGATCGGCGCCGAGTTCTATGTGATGGAGCGGGTCAACGGCATCATCCTGCGCTCCGACCTGCCGCCTGAGCTGGGCCTGGACGCGGCCAAGACCGAAGCGCTGTGCAAAAGCTTCATCGACAAGTTCGTCGAACTGCACCAGGTGGACTACAACGCCTGCGGCCTGGCCGACCTGGGCAAGCCGGAAGGCTATGTAGAGCGCCAGATCCGTGGCTGGAGCGATCGCTACGAGAAAGCCCTGACCCCCGACGCGCCGCGCTGGGAAGCGGTACGCGCCTGGCTCAACGACAAAATGCCGGCCGACCACCCGACATCAAGCATCGTGCACAACGACTACCGCTTCGATAACGTGATCCTCGACCCGCACAACCCGATGCAGATCATCGGCGTGCTGGACTGGGAGCTGACCACCCTCGGCGACCCGTTGATGGACCTGGGCAACACCCTCGCCTACTGGATCGAAGCGGCCGACCCGGCGCCGGTGCAACTGATGCGCCGCCAGCCGAGCAACGCGTCGGGCATGCTCACCCGCCGTGAATTCGTCGACTACTACGCCGAGCGCTCGGGCATCCAGATCGACAACTTCGACTTCTACTACACCTACGGCCTGTTCCGCCTCGCCGGCATCGTGCAGCAGATCTACTACCGCTTCTTCCATGGCCAGACCCAGGACAAACGCTTTGCGCAGTTCATTCACATGAACAAGCTGCTGGAGCAGATGAGCCTGAACGTCATCAGCAAATCGTCCCTTTAAGGAACCGCTATGTCCAAGACCCACCTGTTCGACCTCGACGGCAAGATCGCATTCGTTTCCGGCGCCAGCCGTGGCATCGGCGAGGCCATCGCCAAGTTGCTCGCCCAGCAAGGCGCCCACGTGATTGTCTCCAGCCGCAAGCTCGAAGGCTGCCAGCACGTGGCCGACGCGATCATCGCCGACGGCGGCAAGGCCACGGCCGTGGCCTGCCATATCGGTGAAATGGAACAGATCACCCAAGTGTTCGCCGGTATCCGCGAACAGTTCGGGCGCCTGGATATTCTGGTCAACAACGCCGCCACCAACCCGCAGTTCTGCAACGTGCTGGACACCGATCTCGGTGCGTTCCAGAAGACCGTTGACGTGAACATCCGGGGCTACTTCTTCATGTCCGTGGAAGCCGGCAAGCTGATGCGCGATAACGGCGGCGGCAGCATCATCAACGTCGCGTCGATCAACGGGATTTCCCCCGGTGTGTTCCAGGGCATCTACTCGGTGACCAAGGCCGCTGTGATCAACATGACCAAGGTGTTCGCCAAGGAATGCGCAGCGTTTGGCATTCGCTGCAACGCCCTGCTGCCGGGCCTGACCGACACCAAGTTCGCTTCGGCGCTGGTGAAGAACGACGCGATCCTGAAAATGGCCCTGGCGCAGATCCCCCTCAAGCGCGTGGCCGACCCGAGCGAAATGGCTGGCGCGGTGCTGTTCCTGGCCAGCGATGCATCCAGCTACACCACCGGCGTGTCGCTGAATGTGGATGGTGGTTTCCTGTCCTGATCAAGCATTCGGCGGCTGCTGCCGAAAACTCACCGCCAGGCGGTTCCAGCCACTGATGCCGGACACCGCCATGGTCAGGTCCACCAGTTCCTGCTCGCTGAATTCCAGCCGCACGGCGGCGAACAGTTCATCCGATACCGTCGAGGTCGGCAGTGTCGCGACGGACTCACTCCAGGCCCAACGCGGCCTTTTCCCGCGCTGTGAAGAACGGCGAATCGCGCCAGACGCACAACGCGAACAAACGTCGCTCGGTCTCGCCGCGCTGACGCGCCGCCATCGAGTGCATGTCCGTACAGAAACCACAGTGGTTGAGCTGCGAGACACGGATCTTGATCAGTTCCAGCAAAGGCTTTTCGATGGACAAGCCAAAGGTCGTCGCCTCCAGCATCAGCATGCCTTTGAGCGCCTGCGGTGAGGCGGTGTAGTAATCCAGGCGGGGTTCCATGGGGGCGGCTCTCTGGCGGTGGGTGCAATGACTGTCCAGCCTAGAACCCACACGGCATAAGCCCTATAGCCAATCGGCCGGTTTATGCAGAGACCATTTTGAGCCTACCGCGTACGCGCGTACGCTTGGCGCAACGTCAATGCCCGGAATAACACATGGAACTGCACGTTGTGATCAACGGCCGCAAGGATCTGGCCGAACAGTTGTACCAACAGTTGCGTGAAGCCATTGGCTCCGGGCGCCTGGCCGCCGGTGCGCAGCTGCCGCCCAGCCGCTTGCTCGCCGAGCAATTGGGCGTGTCGCGCAAGACCGTGTCGGACACCTACGCCACCCTGACCTACGAGGGATTGCTGATCGGCAAGACCGGTCGCGGCACCTTCGTCAACGCCCGAGCAGCGCAGAGCGAACGCCTGCAAAGCGCCACCGACCTGGCCTGCGCCGCCAACCTGGCGAAGTGGCAGTCACTGCCCTCGCCCATGCGCCACCCCACCCGCGATAGCACACTGCGCTATGAATTTATCGGCGGCGCCACCAGCCGCAACCAGTTCCCCCAGGATGAATGGCGGCGCTGTACCCAGGACGCGTTGCGGCGCATCGCTCAGAACAGTGGTTTCTACAGCCAGCCCGAAGGCTTGCCGGCGCTGCGCAGCGCTATCGCCGGGCATATCGCGTTCTCACGCGGGGTCAACTGCCGTGACAGCGACATCGTAGTCACCAACGGCGCCCAGCAGGCACTGGACCTGATCGCCCGCGTCGTGCTGGAGCCGGGCAGCATCGTCGCCATGGAAGACCCCGGCTACAGCCCCGCACGCCAGATGTTCATGGCGATGGGTGCCAGCGTCGCCAGCGTGCCGGTGGATGAACAGGGCATTCAGGTCGAGCGGATTCCCGACGGCACACGACTGATCTACGTGACGCCCTCGCACCAGTTCCCGCTCGGCATGCCCATGAGCCTGCCACGCCGTGAAGCCTTGCTGGCACGGGCGTTCGAGCTGGGCGCAATCATCATCGAGGACGACTACGACAGCGAGTTCCGCTACGAAGGGCGGCCCACCGACTCCCTGCAAAGCATGGACACCCGTGGCGTGGTGACCTACGTCGGCACCTTCTCGAAAACCTTGCTGCCGGAGCTGCGCCTGGGCTACGCGGTGCTGCCACCGGCGATTTATGGCGCAGTGCTCAAGGCCAAGCAGCTGACCGACCAGCACAGTTCCACACTGCCGCAATGGGCCTTGGCCAAGTTCATCAGTGAAGGTTACCTGCTCAAGCATATCCGTCGCTGCCACACGGTCTACGCCGGGCGCCGTGAACGCATCCTGCAACGCCTGGCAGGCGACTTGTCGCCGTGGTTCGAAGCGGTGCCTACCGTGGCCGGGTTCCATATGGCGGCGCTGTGCAAGGTGCCGGTGAACATCCCGTTGCTGATGGAACTGGCACGCCGGGTGGAAGTGGGCTTGTACCCCCTGGATGTGTTCTTCCACGATGCGCCAGTACGCCCTGGCCTGATCATCGGCTTTGGCGCTATCGAAACCCTGGACATCGACCCGGCGCTGGACAAGGTGCGCGATATTCTCCAGCAGATTGGCTAGCGGATTTTCCGGCGGATTGGTCATTGGTCCTGGCTTCGCCAGGCTCTAGCCTGTGCACTGACCCCGCCCTCGGAGACCATCGCCATGCCAGCCTGTGCCTTCAACACTGTCCTTGTCCGCGCGGCCGCCGGGCGCTCAGCGGAACTGGGCGAGCGCCTGCAGCAGATAGCCGACGCGGTACTCACCGCCCCCGGTTGCCTGGATTACGGGGTGCAGCGCGACCCGATGGACCCCGACCTGTGGATCGTCACGGGACGCTGGTACTGTGCCGAGCAGCTCAGCGCACACTTCGCATTACCGGCCCTGCAAGGCTTTATCGAATTGACCCGTGAACACCTGGCCCGTCGCCTGGATTTCGACCACTGAAGCATTGGTCTCCTGCTCTTCGCCAGGATTGGTCATTGGTCACCCAGGCCTTGCGGCGTAGGGTGAAGAGGTCTCGAACTACTCGGAAACTTCGCCATGAAACCACTGCTCGCCGCCGCCCTAATGCTCGCCTCGCTCAGCGCCTTTGCCCATGAACCGGTTTATAACCAGGAGTCGATCAAGGTCTTGCAAGAACACGCCTTGACCAATGTACCCGGCAAAAAAACCCTTATGCTCACCGTGGACTATGCCCCTGGTCAGGCCACCGTGCCCCATAGCCACACAGGTACTGCCGTGGCCTATGTGCTGGAAGGCGCGATCACCTCGCGGGTGAATGATGAGAAAGCGAAAACCTACCAGGTCGGCGAATCGTTCTACGAACCTGCGGGCTCCCGGCACTTTGAATCGAGCAATGCCAGCCAGACAAAACCGGCCAAGTTGCTGGTGGTGATGGTGCTGGATGACAAGGCTGAAGTGCTGACGCCTCTCAAGCAGTAAGCCCTAAGGTCGCTGGAACCGCCGGCGCAGGTCCTCGATCTGTGGCCGGCACGCACAGCCTTCCAAATGATCATTGACCATCCCCATCGCCTGCATCAACGCATACATCGTGGTCGGGCCCACATAGGTCCAACCGCGTTTCTTCAAGGCTTTCGACAAACGTACCGAAGCCGGTGATGTGGGATTGCCCGTCCAATACGCCATGTCTACCACCTCAGGGCGCTCGTCTTGACTGGGCTCAAACGCCCACAGCCAGCTCGCCAGCGAACCCGTCTCATCCACCAGTTCACAGGCTCGCCGCGCGTTGTTGATGGTGGACACGATCTTGGCCCGATTGCGCACGATGCCCGGGTCCTGCATCAAGCGCTCGATATCCGCCTCGCCGTACTGCGCCACCCTTCTGAAATCAAACCCGTCGAACGCCGCCCGAAACTGCTCACGCTTGCGCAGGATGGTGATCCACGCCAAGCCCGCCTGGAATCCTTCCAGGCAGACCTTTTCGTACAGCTGGATATCATCCGCCACCGGCACGCCCCACTCCTGGTCGTGATAACGCAGGTATTCCGGCGCAGCCGTGCGCCAGGTGCAGTGGGTCTGCCCGGTTTCGTCAGGGGTCAGTCCTGGTGTGTCCATCCATCACCTCATGTGCCGAGCGGCGGATGATAAGCGAAAAAAATTCTCGCGCACCAACCGCTCAAGCATCGCCGTTACCGACCAACTGGTCAGACCGGGACCTGTCGACCGTCAAATAATTGCTTGTGATTTCAAAAATACCGGGCGTAGACTGGCCGCGCACTGGACTTACCGGTATGACCACAACAATTAAGCCCTGGAACCACCAGGGCACCGAATAGAGATCCCTCCCATGCTCAGATGGTGCTCGCGTTCGATTTTCCTGCAAGTCGTGATTGGTCTGATGCTCGGCATCATTTGCGGCCTGGCCCTTCCCGAATTCTCCTCGCAACTCAAACCCCTGGGTGACGGCTTTATCAAGCTGATCAAGATGCTGATCGGCCTGATCGTGTTCTGCGTGGTGGTCAGCGGCATTTCCGGTGCAGGCGACCTGAAGAAAGTCGGGCGTATCGGCCTCAAGTCGGTGATCTACTTTGAAGTGCTCACCACCGTCGCCCTGGTGATCGGCCTGGTGATGGCCTTCAGCACCGGCATCGGCCAAGGCGCTAATATCCACCTGGAACAGTTGTCTTCCGCCGGCCTCAATGAACTGGCCGACAAGGGCCAGCACATCCGCGGTACCAGCCAGTTCCTCATGGACTTGATCCCCAACTCGGTGATCGGCGCCTTTGCCGACAACAACGTGCTGCAAGTGCTGCTGTTCTCGGTGCTGTTCGGCAGTGCGTTGAACCTGGTGGGCGAAGCCGCCTCAGGTATCTCGCGGCTGATCAACGAATTGAGTCATGTGATTTTCCGCATCATGGGCATGATCGTGCGCCTGGCGCCGATCGGCGTGTTTGGCGCGATCGCCTTCACCACCAGCACCTACGGGCTGGATTCCCTGCAACACCTGGGCAGCCTGGTGGGTTTGTTCTACCTGACGTGCTTTGCCTTCGTCGGGCTGATCCTCGGCCTGGTGATGCGCCTGTCGGGCCTGCGCATGCTGCCGCTGCTCAAGTACCTGCGTGAAGAACTGCTGATCGTGATGGGCACCGCCTCCTCCGACGCCGTGCTGCCACAGATCATGCGTAAACTCGAACACCTTGGCATCGGCAGCTCCACCGTGGGCCTGGTGATTCCGACGGGGTATTCATTCAACCTCGACGGGTTCTCCATCTACCTGACCCTGGCCATCGTATTTATCGCCAATGCCACCGGCACGCCGCTGTCGATGACCGACCTGCTGACTATCCTGCTGGTGTCGCTGATCACCTCCAAAGGCGCCCACGGCATTCCCGGTTCGGCGCTGGTGATTCTGGCGGCGACCCTCACCGCGATTCCGGCGATCCCGGTGGTGGGCCTGGTGCTGGTGCTGGCGGTGGATTGGTTCATGGGCATCGGTCGCGCATTGACTAACCTGATCGGCAACTGCGTCGCCACCGTGGCCATCGCCCGCTGGGAAAAAGACATCGACCTCCAGCGCGCCAACAAGGTGCTGGACGGCCAGCAAGGGTATGCCTTCCAGGCCAAGAAACCGGTGTTGCCGGCGCATCAGGAGTTCTGATTTTGCGGGGCCGGGTGGCCGGCCCTTCATTCATTCTTAAGGAGCGTACGACGTGATCAGCACCTCAACCGTCGTCAATTCAGTGGTAGAAAAACTCCGCGCCGCCTTGGCGCGTGGCCAGTGGCGCCGGGGTGAAATGCTCCCCGGCCAGCGCGAACTGGCCGAACAGATGGGCATCAGCCGCCCCAGCCTGCGTGAAGCGGTGATCGTGCTGGAAACCCTCGGCCTGGTGCGTTCTATGCCCGGCAAAGGCGTGGTGGTGCTGGAAACCAGCGTCAGCGAACCCCAGTCCAGCGACGCCGTGGCCGACGCCAGCCTGGAAGACATCCTGCAACTGCGCTACACCCTCGAACCCTTCATTGTCGGCCTGGTGGCCCAGTCCATCAGCAGCAAGGAAGTCGGCCAACTGCGCCTGACCCTGATGGACATGCGCGAAGCCCTCGACGCCGGCGACGCCGAAGCCGGGATGAACGCCTACATCGGCTTTCACGAAGAACTGTTCGCCCTCACCTCCAACCCGATCTTCCAGAACGTGGTGCAACAGACCAGCAACGCCCTCAAGCAAAGCGCCCAGGTACTGCGCAACTCGCCGGAACACCTGGCCGAACGCCTGCTGGAAAACGACGCCGTGGTGCGCGCCATCCGCAACAAGAACAGCGCCCTGGCCAGTGCCGAGATGCGCCGGCACATCCTTCAGGAAGGCCTGCGCATGGGCATTCGCTTGAACATCCCGGACGACCATCTGGGCAGCTGATTTTTTTGGAGACAGGCCATGACCGCCCACGCCTTGCACTACGAACCGATCCTCCCGACCCTGCGCCTGGTCGCTGGTAAAAAACCTTCGGTGGACGACATCTACCCACGCCTGTTCGACGCGATCCTGGAACAGCGGATCGCCCCGGCCAGTCGCTTTACCGAAGAAGGCCTGGGCGAGATCTTTGGGGTGAGCCGCAGCGTGATTCGCCGCGTATTGGCAAAGCTGTCCCATCAGCAAGTGATCATCCTGCGTCCCAACCAGCGTGCTCAGGTGGCGGCGCCGGATGCACAGCAGACCCGCCAAATCCTGGAAGCCCGCCGCCTGACGGAAATGACTGTGGTGCAACTGGCCTGCGCGCAGGCAACATCGACGCAGATCCGGCATTTGCGCGAACTGATCGCGCGGGAGCGTGAGCATATTGAACGGGACCAACGCGGGCCAGCCATCCGCCTCTCCGGCGAATTCCACCTGCAACTGGCAGCAATGGCACGTAACGCGCCCTTGGCGCAATTTCTCAACAGCCTGGTGCCGTTAACGTCCTTGATCATCGCCCAGTACGAAGCGAAGGCGTGCACCTATTGCGCGTGGCAGGAGCATGAAGCGATTGTGGATGCAGTCGAACAACGCGATGTGAACCGCGCAATGAACCTGATGACCCAACACCTGGATCACCTGGAAGCCAAATTGCTGAGCCACGATGGCCAAATGGCCCACCCTGGCTGACTACAATTACAACGCTGATCTACGAAATCACCGACAGCAGGGACCGTCATAGAACCGCAGAATTGCATTCATTCCTAAAGCCTTGAACGCGGATGAATAGCACTATGCACCCCCTCACTTTCGCACTGGTCACTGGCCTGGTCGTCACACAGTTCAGTGTCGATGCACGGGCCGGCGACGCGTTAACTGCCGGGACTTACATCATCACCCCGGCAGCCCCCGTGTGGTTGCTTGAACAGCCCTACGCAGATAGCCCCATGCTCACCGCCCGCACCTTCGGTGGCAGCGCTTACGGCGACTACCATGTCAAGGCCAGCCTTGAGATCAGCTGTTCCCCACAGAGCCCGAACGCCAGCCTTGCACTGCAGATCACACCGACAGCACTGGGCTTTGACGTCGCGCCTTTCGAAGGTCCAGACGCCAGCACCGATGGTCCGTTGCGTATCACTACGGCAACACGCACGGCCATCGACCACCCGGTAAACGGCATCTGGACTTACGGCGGAGCGTTCCAGATCGGCACGGTATTTGCGCTCAGTGCTGCTGTTCCCCATGACGAATTAGCCTACTGGGCCAACGATGCCTCACGCGGCCAGACACTAAAACTTTCGGTAGCGCCAGCCAAAGAGGGTGGCAAGCCGCTGACCGCGACATTCTTATTGCCTGCTAACAACAACGGTTTGAAAACAGTTATCCAGCCCTGCCTGGGCAACGCCAGTTTTTAAGCCATAAAAAAAGCCCCGTATCTCAGGATACGGGGCTTTTTGTCCTACAGCGGAATCAAGCCGGTTGCAGCACCGACTGACCGCTCAATGCCAGGTCCAGCAACTCACGGTTGGCCACCGCGTACATGGCGTAGTCCGTCCCCACAGCGGCACGGATTTCCACCATCATCGCCACCCAACGCTGCGCCATGTCCTTGTGCTGCTCAAGCCACAGGGCCACGCGGGCTTCCATGTCTTGTGGCGCGTCGGCCATTTGCAGCACGGAGATGGTGATTGCGCGTTGCTGCCAGTCCACGTCGTCGCGGAAGGCTTCACGGGCCTGGGCCTGCCAGTTGTTGGCCACCGGCAGATCGCTGATCTGCTGCAGGTACCACGGCAAGTCCAAGGCGCTGCCGACGGCGAAGTAGGCCTTGGCCACTTCGGCGGCGTCATGCCCGGTCACATCAGCGGCTTCGATGATCGGCAGCAAGGTGTACAGGTGAGTAGTGCCTGCAACCATGCGTGCCAACAACTCCGGCACACCGGCTTCGGTGTATTTGCCGTAGCGGTTCTGCCAGCCTTCGCGGGTCGGGCCTTCCAGCAGTTCGTCGAGCTTGAGGCCCAACGCCGCCAGGTGCGGACCGAAGTGCGCGGTGTCACGGCCAGCGTCCTGCTCGTTGCGACGGCTGCGCAGGAACCAGCGTGTAGCACGGCGGCCCAGGCGCATCAGCTCATCCATCAACTCCAGTTGCACGTCAGCGGAAACCTGGTGGTCCAGGGCTTCGATCTGGCGGAACCAGTGCGGGAGGTGGAAGATGTCACGCACGATCACATAAGCGCCTGCCACGTTCGCCGGGCTCATGCCGGTCGACTCTTTGAGTCGTTGAACGAAGGTGATACCCATGTGGTTGACCAGGTCGTTGGCGATCTGGGTGCTGACGATCTCACGCTTCAGGCGGTGGCGACGCATGGCCTCGGAGAACTTGGCGACCAGGCTCGGTGGGAACGCGGTTTCCATGTCACGGGTCAGGTAGTCGTCATCCGGCACCAGCGACTTGAGCAGCGCTTCCTTGAGGTCGATCTTGCTGTAGGAGATCAGCACCGACAGTTCCGGACGGGTCAGGCCCTTGCCATTCGCGGCGCGCTCGGTGAGCTGCTCCTCGGTCGGCAGGTACTCGATGGCGCGGTCCAGCTTGCCACGGCCTTCCAGGTCGCTCATCAGGCGCTTGTACTCGGCGGCACGCTCGTAGGCACGGCGCGCGGCCAGGGACAGGGCCTGGGTTTGCTTGTAGTTGTTGCCCAACACCAGGTTGCCGACTTCGTCGGTCATGCTCGCCAGCAACTGGTTGCGTTGCTTGTCGGTCATGTCACCGGCCTGCACCACTTCGTTGAGCAGGATCTTGATGTTCACTTCGTGGTCGGAGCAGTCCACGCCACCGGCGTTGTCGATGAAGTCGGTGTTGGAACCGCCGCCATTGAGGCCGAATTCCACACGACCCAGCTGGGTCATACCGAGGTTACCGCCCTCGCCCACTACCTTACAGCGCAGCTCGTTGCCGTTGACGCGCAGCGCGTCGTTGGCCTTGTCGCCCACGTCGGCATGGCTTTCGGTGCTGGCCTTGACGTAGGTGCCGATACCGCCGTTCCACAACAGGTCCACCGGCGCCTTGAGCAAGGCATTCAGCAGTTCGGTCGGGGTCAGCTTGTCGGCCGCGATGTCGAAGCGCTCTTTCATCTGTGGCGAGATGGCAATGCTCTTCGCGCTGCGCGAGAAGATACCGCCGCCTTCAGACATGATGCTGGTGTCGTAGTCGGTCCAGGCCGAACGCGGCAGCTCGAACATGCGCTGACGCTCGACGAAGCTGGTGGCCGGGTTCGGGTTTGGATCGATGAAGATATGCAGATGGTTGAAGGCCGCGACCAGTTGTAGCTTGTCGGACATCAACAAGCCGTTACCGAACACGTCACCGGCCATATCGCCAACGCCCACCACGGTGATGCTGTCTTCCTGCACGTTGATGCCGCGCTCACGGAAGTGACGCTGCACGCCGACCCACGCGCCCTTGGCGGTGATGCCCATCTTCTTGTGGTCGTAACCGGCGGAACCACCGGACGCGAACGCGTCACCCAGCCAGAAGCCGTAGTCGATGGCGATGCCGTTGGCGATGTCGGAGAAGGTCGCAGTGCCCTTGTCCGCAGCCACCACCAGGTACGGGTCATCGTTGTCATGGCGCACAACGTTGGCCGGCGGTACCAGGGCGCCGTCCTTCAGGTTGTCGGTGATGTCCAACAGGCCGGAAATGAAGATGCGGTAGCAGGCGATGCCCTCGGCCCGCGATCTCGTCACGGCTGCCGCCCAGTGGCAGGCGACGCGGCAGGAAGCCGCCCTTCGCACCCACTGGCACGATGACCGAGTTCTTCACTTGCTGGGCTTTTACCAGGCCGAGCACTTCAGTGCGGAAGTCTTCTTCACGGTCGGACCAGCGCAGGCCGCCGCGCGCGACGTTGCCAAAGCGCAGGTGCACACCTTCGACGCGTGGCGAGTACACGAAGATTTCAAACTTCGGCACCGGCTTAGGCAGTTCAGGGATCGCGTGCGGGTTGAACTTGAAGCTGAAGTACGACTTGTTCTGGCCGTTGGCGTCAGTCTGGTAGAAGTTGGTGCGCAGGGTCGCCTTGATCAGGTCCAGGTAGCGACGCAGGATGCGGTCTTCGTTGAGCACCTGAACGTCGTCCAGGGCCGAAAGAATCGCTTGTTCCAGGCGTAGCTGCTTGTCTTCCAGGTCGTCGCTGGTGAGCTTGCGCGCCAGGTAGAAACGGGTCTTGAACAACCGGGTCAACTCGCGGGCGATGTCGGTGTGGTTGTTCAGGGTGCTGGCGATGTAACCCAGGTCGAAGCCCAGACGGATCTGCTTCAGGTAACGGGCGTAGGCACGCAGCAGTGCCACGTCGCGCCATGGCAGGCCGGCGGTGAGTACCAAGCGGTTGAACGCATCGTTTTCGGCGTCGCCATGCACGATGTGCACAAACGCGTCCTGCAGGGTGTCGTTGAGCTGCTGGATGTCCAGGTTCACGCCTTCGGCGGCAATGAACGCGAAATCGTGGATCCAGAACTCACGGCCATTGGCGTGACGCAGGCGGTACGGGAACTCGCCCAGCACCCGCAGGCCGAGGTTTTCCAGGATCGGCAGCACGTCGGACAGCGCCAGCGGGGTATCGGCGTGGTAGAGCTTGCAATGCAGCTCGCGCTGGCCAGACACCTGGCCCAGCGGCTGGTAGAAGCTCATCACCAGCGGGTTGGCTTCGGTCAGGCTGAGCAAGTGCTGCATGTCGACCACGGCCGAATGCGCGGCGAAACGCTCGCGGTAACCGGCTGGGAAGCCTTTAGGGAAGTCGGCCAGCACGTTGGTGCCGTGCGCTTCGCCGAAGCTTTCCACGACCAGGCTGGCGTAGTCGTCCTGCCAGCTGCGGCAGGCCTGCACCACTTCTTTTTCCAGTTGCAGCGGGTCGATGTCCAGGCGGTTCTTCGGGTCAACCCGCAGGATCAGCTGTACACGGGCCAGCACGGACTCGGAGAAGAACGTCCAGAATTCGCAATCCGAGGCCTTCAAGCGATCCATCAGCACTTGCTGGATCTTCTGGCGCACTTCGGTGGAATAGATGTCGCGCGGCACGTAGGCCAGGCAGTAGCAGAAACGACCGTACGGGTCTTTGCGCAGGAACACGCGGATCTTGTTGCGTTCCTGGATCTGCACAATCGACATCACGGTGCTGAACAGCTCGTCGACCGGGGTCTGGAACAGGTCGTCGCGTGGCAATACTTCAACCACCTGCGCCAGTTCCTTGCCCAGGTGAGCCTTGGGCTGGAAGCCGGAGCGGCGTTCGATTTCCGCAACCTTGCGACGGATATACGGAATCACCCGCACGCTTTCGCCATACACCGACGAGGTGTACAGGCCCATGAAGCGGTGTTCCTTGATCACTTTGCCGTCGGCGCTGATCTCACGGATCGACACATAGTCCGGATACGCCGGACGGTGCACGCGGCTCGGATGCGCGGCCTTGGCGAACGACAGCACAGTCGGTTCACGCAGGTAGGCTACGGCATAGTCTTCGATGCGCAGGTCGTCGGCGGTGAGGCCAGCGCGCAGCAGTTTGGTCAGACCGAGGAACGAATCGGCGTCATATTCGATATGACCGCCGTCTGCCTCGTCACGTACCACGAACTCTTCATAGCCGAGGAAGGTGAAGTGGTTGCCCACCAGCCATTCCAGGAAGTTCTTGATCTCGGCTTTCTCTTCGCCGTCGATGCTGAACTGGCTGGCGTCGATACCGGCCAGCAGGTCCTGGACCTTGGCTTTCATCGGTTCGAAATCGGCTACGGCCACGCGCACTTCGCCCAGCACCTGCTCCAGCTCTTTGCTCAGCACGTTCAGTTCGGCGGCGTTGGCGCAGCGGTCGATTTCCAGGTACATCAGCGATTCTTGCAGGATGCCTTCGCCCTGGGTGCCTTTTGGCAGGATCTCCAGCAGCTCGCCCTTGGCGCCACGGCGTACGCTGAGCACGGTGGTCTGCAAGGTGTGAATGCTGTAGCCGCGACGGTTCAGCTCGGTACGCACCGAATCCACCAGGAACGGCAGGTCATGGTGCAGCACTTCGACCGCGGTATGGGTCGACTGCCAGCCATGACGTTCGTAATCGGGGTTGTAGACCCGCACTTGCGGTTGGGTGTGGTCAAAGCGCTCAAGCAGGCGCCAGGCAGAAAGAGTGCAACCGGCCAGGTCGGAAAGGCGACGCTGGGTCAGTTCGTCCAGGGAAATGATGCCGAAGAATTGTTCAGCGAACAGCGCCACTTGTGGCAGTGCCTGTTCACTGATGTGCTGCGCCAGTGCCGCTTGCAGTTGATGCTGGAAGTCGGCCTTGCTGGCTGCGGTGAAGAACGCCATCTGTGGTACTCCGCTTGGGCTTGTTATTGATGGAAGCGTCGCGTGTTATCCCCTTGCGGGGAGACCGTCAGCGCTGTTCGCTGGTACTGATATAAGCACACTAGCGAATCAGGGTGACAGGTGGGTGAAGCTGGACAAGACAATGAGGTCACATACAACTTCCATAAGATGCGCACCTTGCCGGGTGACGGTACGACGGGCAGGTCAGGCGCCTGGCTCATGCACATCCGTTGCGCAGCTTAACGAGTGTGGGAAGCCCACTGCTTGCGACGCTGCGACATATTCGGTCATCGGTAAGCAGGCGTGGGGTTGCGACTTGGGCAACCCGCTATTTCCAGGCAAAAAACCGCCTGTTGAACCGCCTGCGAGTACCAGAAATGACTGATATTGCCCGTCAGGTCATGCACTGGGTCTGACACAGGATGCAGCACAAAATTCGCCGCAATGGCACAATTGCCCGCATTACGCCTTACCCCAGACAGGATTCCCCATGCTGCAGCTGAAAACCGATGCCCTGATGGTCACCCCGTGCGATGACGAAGAAGACAACATGGCGATGCTGTGCTGCCACGGCAAGAACGGCGAGATGTTCATGCTGACCCGTTACCCGGATGAAGACGAAGTGGAACTGACCTGGGATTACGAGCCGTCGACCCTCGACCGGCTGAAAGTCACCCTGGGCGCCACGACGCTGCTGGTTGAGCTGGCCGCAGGCGATGCCGATGCACTGGGCGGCAAGGACCAGCTGGAGATCACCCACGCCACCAGCGCGTCGGACCTGGCCGAAGTCGAGGAAACCCTGCAAAACATCCTCAAAGGCACTGGCACCTACGTCCGCGCGTGATGCCTCGCACACAAAATTCCTACAAGTATTGCCAAAAATACCCGTTACGCCGTTAGTCGCCAGCCCCTTCGATGCATTAAAGTAAGCCTCCCAAGCCCGGCGTTTTTTTCTCGACCACCGGGCTCATCTCTCCAGGAACCGTCATCGATGGAACATCGTGAAGCGCTGCTTGCGCTGCGAACCTTTCTTTCTACGCAGATTCTCGGCCAGGAAAAACTCATCGATCGCCTGTTGATCGCCTTGCTCGCCGACGGCCATATGCTGGTGGAAGGCGCGCCGGGCCTGGCCAAGACCAAGGCCATCAAAGAGTTGGCCGAAGGCATCGAAGCGCAGTTCCATCGTATCCAGTTCACCCCCGACCTGTTGCCCGCCGACATCACCGGCACCGAGATCTATCGCCCGGAAACCGGCAGCTTCGTGTTCCAGCAAGGACCGATCTTCCACAACCTGGTGCTGGCGGACGAAATCAACCGCGCCCCGGCCAAGGTGCAGTCGGCCTTGCTGGAGGCCATGGCCGAGCGCCAGGTCAGCGTCGGGCGCAGCACGTATGACCTGTCGCCGCTGTTCCTGGTGATGGCCACGCAAAACCCCATCGAGCAGGAAGGCACCTACCCGCTGCCCGAGGCCCAGCTCGACCGTTTCCTGATGCATGTGAAAATCGGTTTCCCGGACGCCGCCGTCGAGCGGCGCATCCTGCAACAAGCCCGTGGCGAAGCGCTCAACGGCGAAACCAAGCCGGAGCGCCGCGTCAGCCAGCAGGCGATCTTCGCCGCACGCAAGGAAATCCTCGGTCTGTACATGGCAGACGCCGTGGAGGAATACCTGGTGCAACTGGTGATGGCCACGCGCACCCCGGCCAAGTTCGACCCGGAAATGGCCGAGTGGATCGCCTACGGCGCCAGCCCACGCGGCTCCATCGCCCTCGACCGCTGTGCCCGCGCCCATGCCTGGCTGGCCGGTCGCGACTTCGTCAGCCCGGAAGATATCCAGGCGGTGCTGTTCGACGTGCTGCGCCATCGCATCATCCTGTCGTTCGAGGCCGAAGCCGCCGGCATTGACCAGGACCGTGTGGTGCAGCGCATTCTCGACGTCGTTGCCGTCGCTTGAAACCCATGAACGCCGGTGATGGGATCCGCGTCACGCTCAGCGAATTGATCGAGATGCGCCATCGCGTGCGCGAAGTGCAGCTGTTTTCCACGCCGAGTCAGCGCAGCCCGTTGATCGGCCTGCACCACTCCAAGCTGCGCGGGCGTGGCGTGGACTTCGACCAGGTGCGCGTGTACCAGGCCGGCGACGACGTGCGCACCATCGACTGGCGCGTCACCGCACGCACTCAGGAGCCGCACACCAAGCTGTTCCATGAAGAACGCGAACGGCCGATCTTCATCATGGTGGAGCAAAGCTGCCGGCTGTTTTTCGGCTCGGGGCAGATGTTCAAGTCGGTGCTGGCCGCCCAAGCCGCCAGCCTGATCGGCTGGGCCGCGCTGGGGCATAACGACCGTGTGGGCGGGCTGGTGTTCGGCGACAACGAGCACTACGAAATCAAGCCGCGCCGCAGCAAGCAAAGCCTGCTGCAACTGCTCAACCGCCTGGTGCGGGTCAACCAGAGCCTGAGCACCGAAAGCCGCCCCGAAGCCGACGCCCTTGGTATGGCCCTGCGCCGTGGCCGCGAAGTGTTGCGCCCTGGCAGCCTGGTGATTGTGATCTGCGATGAGCGCGCACTGACCGAAGGCGCCGAGCAACAGCTGAGCTTGCTGTCGCGGCATTGCGATTTGCTGCTGTTACCGATCTCCGACCCACTGGACCATGCCCTGCCCGCCGCCGGGCTGCTGCGTTTCGCCGAACGCGGTGCCCAGCTGGAACTGGACACGCTGAATTTCGACCTGCGCCAGGCCTACAAGGCCCAGGCCGAAGCGCGCCTTGCGCGCTGGGAGCTGCTCGCGCAGAAACTGCGCGTACTGCTGATGCCCTTGAGCACCCAGAGCGAAATGGTCGAGCAACTACGCGAATACCTCAACCCGCAACGCCCGGTTAAAAAACAATGAGCAGCCTTGACCAACTGCAACCGCTGATCGCCCCACCCGCCATCGGCTTCTGGCCGCCCGCGCCGGGTTGGTGGCTGTTGCTGCTGGTGATTCCGCTGCTCGGCTGGGGCCTGTGGTCACTGCGTCGCTTTCTGCCGACCCGCCGCCCCATCGCCCGTGCCGAACAACCCTTGGACCCGCTGCGCATCGCCGCCCTGGCAGAGCTTGCGCTCATGCCCAAGCCTTACGATGGCGCGCCCGCCGGTGCCTGGCTGCAACAGCTCAACGGCCTGCTCAAGCGCCTGTGCCGCAACGACTACCCCTACAGCCAGAGCCACACCCTCAACGGCCGCAAATGGCTGGCATTCCTCGACAACCGCTGCCCCGCCGCAGGCCTCACGCGCTGGATGGTCTTGGTCGAAGGCGCCTACAAACCCGAATGCAAACTCGACGACAAGGCCATCGCCGGCCTGACCCAGGCCGTCGACACCTGGATTCGCAAACATGTTTGAGTTCGCCTGGCCGTGGATCTTCGCCCTGTTGCCCTTGCCGTGGTTGATGCGCCTTGTGCTGCCGGCCGCCGACAGCGGTGAGCCCGCCTTGAAGGTCAGCTACCTCAGCGACCTTGAAGGCCTGGCCCGTCGCCGCGCCCGCGTCAACCTGCCCGGCTGGCGCCAGCAAGCGCCGTTCGTGGTGCTGTGGTTGCTGCTGCTCACCGCCGCCGCGCGCCCGGAATGGCTCGGCGAACCGTTACCGATTGCCGCCAGTGGCCGCGATCTGCTGGTGGCGGTGGACGTGTCTGGCTCCATGGATTTCCCCGATATGCATTGGCAGGACGACGACGTAAGTCGTTTGAGCCTGGTCAAGCACCTGCTTGGCGATTTCCTTGAGGAGCGTGAAGGCGACCGCGTCGGCCTGATCCTGTTCGGCAGCCAGGCCTACCTGCAGGCGCCACTGACTTTTGATCGCCGCACCGTGCGCGCCTGGCTGGACGAAGCGCGCATCGGCATCGCCGGCAAGAACACCGCGATTGGTGACGCCATCGGCCTGGCCCTCAAACGCCTGCGCCAGCGCCCGGCGCAGAGCCGCGTGCTGATCCTGGTCACTGACGGTGCCAACAATGCCGGGCAGATCGACCCGCTGACCGCCGCGCGCCTGGCGGCGGAAGAAGGCGTGAAGATCTACCCGATCGGCATCGGTGCCGACCCGGAACAAACCGGTTCCCTGGGCATCCTGGGCGTCAACCCGAGCCTGGACTTGGACGAACCGGCACTCAAGGCCATCGCCGAAGCCACCGGCGGCCAGTACTTCCGTGCCCGCGATGGTGAAGAGTTGCAAGCGATCAAAGCGACCCTCGACAAACTCGAGCCCGTCGAACAGCAACCCACCCAAGCGCGCCCGGCCCTGGCGTTGTACAGCGCGCCACTGGCCCTGGCCTTGGTGCTGAGTATGTTGCTGGTGATTCAGGAGCGCTGGCCGAACAACGCGTTGCAACGGCTGTTCAACAAACTGTCGAGCAAGGGGATTTTCCTGCAACAACACCCTGAGTGGCGCCAGCGCCTCAAACGCCTGCGTTTGCGGAGGCGTCGATGATCGACCTGTGGCCGCATTGGTTTCGTCCATGGTGGTTGTTGCTGCTGCCGTTACTCGGCTGGTTGCTGTGCCACCTGTGGCACCGGCAAAAGCGCGCCGGGCGCTGGCAGATGATCCTGCCGCCGGCCTTCCACGCGGTGTTGCTCAGTGGTGGCAACGGCCGCGAGAGCAAATCGCCCTGGGTGGTACTGGGCATTGCCTGGCTGTTAGCCGTATTGGCGTTGCTCGGCCCGAGCTGGCAGCGTGTGGAGCAGTCCAGCCAGAAGCCTTCCGACCCGTTGGTGGTGCTGCTGGAACTGACCCCGGAAATGCTCGCCACCGACAGCCCGCCCAACCGCCTGGAACAGGCACGGCGCAAGCTGTACGACTTGTTGCAGGCACGTACCGATGCGCAAACCGCCATCGTCGTGTATGCCGGTAGCGCCCACACGTTGGTGCCGCTGTCGGACGACCTGGCCACCAGCCGCAACTTGCTGGAAGCCTTGCGCCCGTCGATCATGCCTGAGCCCGGCCATCGCGCCGACCTGGCCGTCGAGAAAGCCCTCGGCCTGCTCAAGCAAGGTGGCCTCGGCCAGGGTCGCTTGCTGCTGATCGGTTCGTCGCTGTCCAAACAGGAACGCCAGGGCATTCGCCTGCTGCTGCAAAACGCACAATCGCCCACCTTGTCGATCCTTGGCATCGGCAGCCGCGAAGGCACGCCAGTCACCCAGGAAAGCGGTGAATTCCTCAAGGACGAACAAGGCGCGATCCTGGTACCGCGTCTCGACAGCCCGACACTCAAGGCCTTCGCCAGTGAAATGGGCGGCCGCTACCGTGCCGCGCGCCTGGACGACAAGGACCTGCGCCAACTCGGCGTGCTCGACCCGCCGCAAACCTTGCGCAATGACGGCCAACTGCTGCACCTCGATACCTGGGCCGACCAGGGTTACTGGCTGCTCCTGCCCCTGCTGCTGCTCGCCGCCTGCGCCGGACGGCGTGGTTGGTTGTTCTGCCTGCCGCTGCTGCTGTTGAGTGCGCCGCAGCCCAGCTACGCGTTCGGCTTGCAAGACTTGTGGCTGCGTCCCGACCAGCAAGGCCAATACCTGCTGAAGAAAAAGCGCCCCGCCGAAGCCGCCGAACACTTCGAAGACCCGCAGTGGAAAGGCGTGGCGCTTTACGAGGCCGGCAACTATGCCGAGGCGATCAAACTGTTTGCCGAAGGCAATGACGCCTACTCCCACTACAATCGGGGTAACGCCCTGGCCAAGTCCGGCGAACTGGAAGCCGCCATTGACGCCTACGAACAGGCCCTCGAAGCCCAGCCCGACCTGCAACCAGCCCTGAAAAACAAGGCGCTGGTGGAGGCACTGATGCAGGAGCAGGCCGAACCGGAACCCGCCGAACCTGCAAAAAACGAGGATGACGAAACCACCCAACCCGGCCAAACTGCGCAACCGGGCGCCAGCGGGCAAAACGCCACGGGCGGCGAGCCGTCTTCCCAGGGCCAGGGCGAAGCCGGGACTGACGACACCCAACCCGGCAACACGCCGCAAACCACGGGTAACGAAGTGCCGGGCAGCGAACTGGGCGACGAACAAACCACCACCCCGCCGCTGCGCCCCAATGACGCCAGCCTCGACGGTGAGCACCGCCAGGCCCTGGAGCAATGGCTGCAGGAGATCCCGGACAACCCCGGCGAACTGCTGCGCCGCAAATTCTGGTACGAACAGCAACAACATCAGGACAAGACTCGATGAGCCGCCGCACCACCCTACTGCTCCTGCTCGCCCTTTCGGCAGGCCACGCCCAGGCGGCGAACCTGTCCGCCAGCGTCGACCGCAGCCGCGTCAACTCCGGGGAAACGGTGGAACTGACGGTGGAATCCAGCGATGTCACGCAGTTCGGCAAGCCAGACCTGACGCCGCTGGATGCGCAGTTCGAAGTCAGCGGCACGCGCCAGATCAACCAACTCACCACCCTGGGCGGCGATAACCACGCCACCACGCGCTGGATCATCACCCTGCTGCCCAAGGAAAACGGCACGGTGGTCATCCCGCCCCTGCAGGTGGGCGACTACAAGACCCAGCCGATCAGCCTGCAAGTGGTCGAAACCGCCAGCCAGAACACCGCCGCCGAGCTGGCGCCGGTGTTTGTCGAGGCCAACCTCGACCAGACCAGCGTCTACGTGCAGGCCCAGGCGCTGTTGACCGTGCGCGTCTACCATTCGGTGTCGCTGTATGACGACAGCAGCCTCACGCCCTTGCAGATTGCCGATGCGCGCGTGGAGCAGTTGGGCGAGTCGCGCACCTACGAGAAGGTCATCAACAGCATCCGCCACGGCGTGATCGAAACCCGCTACGCGATCTACCCGCAACACAGCGGCACGCTGGCGATCCCGGCGCAGACCTTCAGCGCGACGCTGGTGGAGTCGCGCCCGCCCCAGGAAAACACCCTGCAAGGCACCAAGCCGGGCAAGCTGATCCACGTCAGCTCGGCGGAGTTGCCCCTGGTGGTCAAACCCAAGCCCGCGCTGTACCCCGCTGATACCCCGTGGCTGCCAGCGCGCAGCCTCACCCTCAGCGAAAGCTGGAACCCGGAGCCGGAGCATGTGCAGGTCGGCGACTCCCTGACCCGCAGCCTCACGGTCAAGGCCGAGGGCCTGTCCAGTGCACAACTGCCGGCCCTGCCCAGCACCGAGATCAATGGCCTGCGCCGCTACCCGGACCAACCGGTGCTCGCCAACCAGACCAACGACCGTGGCCTGATCGGCAGCCGCGAAGACCGCGAAGCCCTGGTGCCCACCCGCGCCGGCAGCCTGGAACTGCCCGCCGTGGACGTGGTGTGGTGGAACACCCACGAAGACCACCTTGAGCGCACCAGCCTGCCCGCGCGCACCCTGCAGGTTGCGATCAACCCGAGCCTGGCAGTGGACACGCCCGCCACGCCCACCGTCATCACCGCGCCAGATGATGAGCGCCTGTGGCTGTGGCAACTGAGCACGTTGATCCTCGCCTGCACCACCCTGCTGGGGTTTGGCTTGTGGTGGCGTGCCCGCCGGCAACCGGCCGTGCAACGTGCCGCGCAAACCGGCCCGAGCCCGCGCACGCTGCTCGACGACCTCAAGCGCGCCACCCAGGCCAACGACCCGCAAGCCACCCGTCAGGCCCTCGACGCCTGGGCCCGCCAACAGCCGGAAACCTTGGCGGACATGGCCGCGCGGTTCGTGCCGCTGTCGGATGCGTTGGATGGCTTGAACGGCGCGCTGTACAGCGAGAGCGGGCATTTCTGGCTGGGTGAAGACCTGTGGCGTGCGGTGAAGGCGATCCCGATGGCTGAGCGCGAGGTGGACCCGGCGGCGGACACCACCAGTTTGCCGCCGCTCTATCCCAAATAACCCGCCTGCTGTGGTGAGCAGGTTTTTTGTGGTGAATGGGCTTGTTGTGGTGAGCGGGACGCCCAGCCGATCAACTGTCATGCATTGTTAAAGGCCAGCAATCCATATCGCTTTAATTTGCAGGAAGTTTCCTAGACAATCCCACGGCCTTGCGCCTGCTCACTCCACTGGCTAGCCTTCGCTCCGTCGCTGCACATCAGCGATCGGGTGTGAGATCCCGTGAATTTGTAGGCGCCATGAGCAACATGCTCTATGGCAGCTGTGTGCGGGCAGACTTCGGTCTGGCCGGGTGCGCCTACAAATCCGGTATCTCACCCCGCACATAGCTGCCACCTTTTGACGTGTGAGATCGGCAAAAGAATGGCTCCAAACCCTGTAGGTACCTTCATGAACAAAATCGTCCCCGACCCACCACCCACCTTCACCGTTCACCACGACCTCAGCTTCGAAGACGCCCTCGCCCAGATCTGCGACCTGCTGCGTTGCGCAGCCGCGACCGCTGCTGGCACCACCCAAGCGCTAAGCAGTGATCAGCGCCACATGGCCGGCGCCACCGAGCACTTGATCAACAGTGCCAGAATCCTGGCTGACCGAGCGCTAGACTGCCTGCACACCGCCTGACCCTTGTGGGAGGGCGCTTGTCCCCTCCCACAGGTTTACAGGGTAAACTCCCCTCCTTTTCATCTCTTCAACGGAGTTCGCCTTGCGTCTGTTTCACACCTCCGACTGGCACCTGGGCCAAAACCTCCACGGCCAGGAACGCGACTTCGAACACGCCTGCTTTCTTGAGTGGCTGCTGGGCCAACTGAACACCCATCTGCCGGATGTGCTGCTGATCGCCGGCGATATCTTCGACACTGTCAACCCGCCGCTCAAGGCCCAGGAGCGTCTGTATGACTTCATCATCAGCGCCCACGAACAGAACCCCAAGCTGACCATCGTGATGATCGCAGGCAACCACGACTCCGGCTCGCGTATTGAGCTGCCCGCCCCCTTGATGCGCCGCCTGCGTACCCATGCATTGGGCCGGGTGCTGTGGCTGGATGACGGCCAACTCGACGCCGAACGCCTGCTGATCCCGCTGCCGGACGCCAAAGGCAAGATCGCCGCCTGGTGCCTGGCGCTGCCGTTCCTGCGCCCGGCGGAAGTGACCGGCGCGCACCTGGGTGACGACTACCTGCGCGGCATCGGCCAGGTGCATGAATGGCTGATCGCCGCCGCCAACGCCAAGCGCAAAAAAGGCCAGGCGCTGATTGCCATCAGCCACGCGCACATGGCCGGTGGCTCGGTGTCGGAAGACTCTGAGCGCAGCCTGATCATCGGCAATGCCGAGGCGCTGCCGGCCAGTCTGTTTGATCGAAGTGTCGCTTACGTCGCCCTCGGCCATTTGCACAAGCCGCAGAAGGTCAATGGCGAAGAACGCATTCGCTATAGCGGTTCGCCAATTCCGCTGTCGTTTTCCGAAATCGGCTACAAGCACCAGATCCTCGACGTGACGTTCCAGGGCCAATGCCTGGTGAACGTCGAACCGATCCTGATTCCGCGCTCGGTCGACCTGCAACGCCTGGAAGCCGCGCCGCTGGCCGATATCCTCAAGGCCCTGGCCGAGTTGCCCGACGTCGATCTGCTGGCCGAAACCCAGCGCCACCCTTGGCTGGAAGTGCGCGTGCGCCTCGACGAGCCGCAACCCGACCTGCGCCAGCAGATCGAAAGCGCCCTGCAAGGCAAGGCCGTGCGCCTGGTGCGCATCGCCGCTGAATACGCAGGTAACGGCAGCCGTGAAGACGAAGGCGACGACCGCCTGATCGAACTCGACCAGCTCACGCCCCAGGAACTGTTCAGCCGCGCCTGGCTGGACAGTTATGGCAGTGAAGTGGATGAACAGACCTTGAAGGACTTCGCCGTGCTGCTCCAGGAAGTGCAACAGGAGGAGGAACAGCCATGAAGATCCTCGCCATCCGCCTGAAAAACCTGGCTTCTCTGGCCGGCCCGTTTGAAATCGACTTTACTGCCGAGCCCCTGGCCAGTGCCGGGTTGTTCGCGATTACCGGGCCGACCGGCGCGGGTAAAAGTACCCTGCTTGATGCCTTGTGCCTGGCGTTGTTTGGCGCGGTGCCACGCCTGGGCGACACCGGCCAGGCGAAGATGCCGGATGCCGACAGCGACATTTCCATCGGTGACCCGCGCACCTTGTTACGGCGCGGTACCGGTGGCGGTTATGCCGAAGTGGATTTTGTCGGCGTGAGTGGCCGGCGCTATCGCGCGCGCTGGGAAGCCAATCGCGCCCGTGACAAGGCCAGCGGCAAGTTGCAGAACAGCCGGCAGAGCCTGATTGACCTGGACAGCGACCAACTGCTGGCCAGCCAGAAAACCGAATACAAAACCCAGCTGGAACTGGCCCTGGGCCTGAACTTCGAACAGTTCACCCGTGCCGTCTTGCTCGCGCAGAGTGAGTTCAGCGCCTTCCTCAAGGCCAACGACAACGAGCGCAGCGAACTGCTGGAAAAGCTCACCGACACCGCCCTGTACACCCAACTCGGGCGGCGCGCGTTCGACAAGGCCAAAGAGGCCAGGGATGCGCACAAGCAGCTGCAGGACCAGGCCACCGGCGTGGTGCCCCTGGCGCCCGAAGCACGTGTGGAGCTGGATCAGCAGTTCGATGCCGCACAACAGCAACTCAAGACCCAGCAAGCGCAACTCAAGCAACTTGAGCTTCAGCACACCTGGCTCAAGGAGCTGCGCGAATGGCAGGAACGTCAACTTGCTGCCACCGAACAACTGCAGCGCGCGCAGGCCGACTGGGATAACCAGGGCCAGCAACGTGAAGACCTGAGCCGCCTTGACCAATTGGCGCCACAGCGTCACCAGTTTGCGCGCCAGGCCGAACTCGGCAGCGTGCTTGCCCCGCTGGCCGTGCAGATTCAGTCGCATATCCAACAGCAAGGCGAACTGCATACCCGCCAGGAGCAGGCCCGGCAACAACAAGCCAGCGCGCAAACTGCGTTGGCTGAGGCCCTGAAAAACCAAACGGATGCAGTGCCATTACTGCGACAGGCGTTTGAAGAGCAAAGCACCCTCGCCCACTTGACCAAGGAGCTGGCCAAGCGCACCGAGGACCAACAGCAACACGAAAGCGCCTGCGCCGAAGGTCAGGCCCACCTCACTGCGCTGCTGGAAAAGCAGAATCACGTTACTGAGCGCCTGCAACGCCTGGGCACCGAGCTTGAGCGCAGCGCCGCCCTCGCGCCGCTGAGCGATGCCTGGACCGCCTACCGCGATCGCTTGCAACAGCTGACGCAGATCGGCAATCGCCTGAATAAAGGCCAGGCCGAACTGCCGCAATTGGAGCAACGTGCGACCAGCGCCGCCGAGCAGTTCGCTCAGCAACGCGAAGCCCTGGACCTGCTGTATCAGGAGGCCGGTGCAGAGCCTCACGCCGTGGCCGAGCAGATCCAGTTGCTGGCGAGCCTGCTGCAAGACAATCGCAAACAGCAGCGCGCCTTTGAAGACCTGACGCGCCTGTGGGACAACCAGCAACAGCTGGACCAACACGCCGCCAGCCTGACGCACAAGCTCACCGACGCCCAACGGCAACGCGAACAACTGAACCAGACCGGTCTGCAAACCAAGGCCGAACTGACGGTTGCCGAACAGACGCTGAACGTGACCAAGCAACTGTTGGAACGCCAGCGCCTGGCCCGCAGCTCCAGCGTCGAGGAGTTGCGCGAGCAGTTGCAGGACGACCAACCTTGCCCGGTGTGCGGCAGCCACGAACACCCGTATCACCAGCCCGAAGCGTTGCTGCAAAGCCTCGGTCGACATGACGAAAACGAAGAAGCCACCGCGCTGAAAGCCGTGGACAGCCTCAAGGAAAAACTCACAGAGTTGCGCGGCGAAGTGGGCGGTTTGATCGCCCAACAAAAGGAATACCTGCAACAGCAGGAACACCTGGCCACGCAACAGCAAGCCCTCCAGCCAAGTCTGGATGCGCACCCGCTGGCCGCGTCAATGCTCAACCAGGAACCCGCCAAGCGTAGCGCCTGGCTTGAACAGCAACTGGGCCAACTGAGCCAAAGCATCGCCCAGGACGAACAACGCCAAAGCGCCCTGCTCAACCTGCAACAAAACGCCGGGCGCTTGCAGCAGCAACTGCAAGCGGCCCAGGAAGCCAGCCAGCAGGCCCGTCAATTGATGGTCGATCAGCAACGCGAGCTAACCAGCGACCGCGAACGCCTCGACCAGGAACTGAGCGCGTTCGCCAGCCTGCTGCCCGCAGAAACCCTGGAGGGTTTGCGCGCCGAGCCGGCCGCCACCTTTATGCAGCTGGACCAGCAAGTCAGCCAGCGCCTGGAACAGTTGGGCCATCAACGCGATGAACTGGCCGAGCAACACGAACGCCAACAGGTGATCGAGAAGGAACAGACCCACCAGCAGCATCGTCAGCAGCAACTCGACGCCCTGCGCCAGCAGGTCACCGAGTTGGCGATCCAACAGCAAGCAGCCCAGGCAAAACTCAGCACGTTACTGGGCGAGTACACCAGCGCCGAACACTGGCAGCAGCAACTGGAACAGGCCGTGACCCAGTCACGCCAAAGCGAAACCGACGCCAGCAAACAGTTGCAGGAAATCCACAACGCGCTGGTCCAACTGGCGGCGGACCTCAAGGCAAAACAGGAACGCGAACAGGCGTTGCAGGCCGAACAAAAGGCCCTCGTCACGCGTATCAGCGAATGGCGCGCCTTGCATCCGGAACTCGATGACGCTGGCCTCAACCGCTTGCTGGCCTACGATGACGCCCAGGTCAGCCAATTGCGCCAGCAGGTGCAGCTCTGCGAAAAAGCCGTCGAACAGGCCAAGGTACTGCTGCAAGAACGCGAACAACGCCTTGCCGACCATCAGGCCCTGCACAACGGCAACCTCGCAGCCGAAGAGCTGGACAGCACCTTGGCCACGCTCAATCAGCAACTGGCCGAGAGTGAAAAACACTGCGCTGAACTGCGCGCACGCCAATCCGAAGACCAGCGTCGCCAGGACGCCAACCAGGCCTTCGCCGAGCAGATCGCCAAGGCCTATGACGAGTGGCAACGCTGGGCACGCCTGAACGCGCTGATCGGCTCGGCCACCGGCGACACCTTCCGCAAGATCGCCCAGGCTTACAACCTCGACTTGTTGGTGCATCACGCCAACGTGCAACTGCGCCAGTTGGTGCGGCGTTATCGCCTCAAGCGTGGCGGCAGCATGCTTGGCCTGTTGGTGATGGACACGGAAATGGGCGATGAACTGCGCTCGGTGCATTCGTTGTCCGGCGGCGAAACCTTCCTGGTGTCACTGGCGCTGGCCTTGGGGCTGGCGTCGATGGCCTCCAGCACGTTGAAGATCGAGTCGCTGTTTATCGATGAGGGCTTTGGCAGCCTTGACCCAGAATCCTTGCAATTGGCGATGGACGCGCTGGATGGCTTGCAGGCTCAGGGTCGTAAAGTGGCGGTGATCTCCCACGTGCAGGAAATGCACGAACGCATTCCGGTGCAGATCCAGGTCAAGCGCCAGGGCAATGGTTTGAGCACCTTGGAGGTCAAGTGAGCGAAGCGCTGCTGTATTCGTTCCGGCGCTGCCCCTATGCGATGCGGGCACGGCTGGCGCTGCGTTATTCGGGCGTACCGGTGCGCATCGTCGAGGTGAGCCTCAAGGCCAAGCCCGCCGAGATGCTGGCGCTGTCGCCCAAGGGCACCGTGCCGGTATTGAACGTTGATGGCAGGGTGATTGAAGAAAGCCTGGAGATCATGCAGTGGGCCTTGGCGCAAAACGATCCGGATAACTGGTTGCGGCACGGCGACCCGGCGGTATTCGCATTGATCGCCGAGAACGACCAAGGCTTCAAGTATCACTTGGATCGATACAAGTACGCCGAACGCTACCCGGAAAAACCGATGGAGCATTATCGGGCCGGGGGTGAGGTGTTCCTGCAAAAGCTGGAGGATTTACTGACGGACCACGCCTATTTGCTGGCGGATCATCCGAGCCTGGCGGACATGGCCCTGGCGCCATTTGTGCGACAGTTTGCCCATGTGGATCGGGAATGGTTTGCCGGCGCGCCGTATCCCCGGTTGCAGCAGTGGCTGGAGCGGTTTCTGCAATCACCGCTGTTTGTAGCGGTGATGGCGAAGGCTTAGCCCTGGACCAAATCCAACAGTCGCTCGCGGGCAATCTCAGGCTCACCGTCTACCAGATGCACGGAAGACAGGATGGGAGCGGAATAAAGCACCAGAATGAGTGCGGCGAGTCGGAGTGCCATGCTGTCGATTCCAGGAAGATGAGCGTCAATTTCTGAGCGTCAAATTTAAACACATGGCAATATGATATCAATCTTTTTTCTTCTGCACATGCACAAACGCCAAACCACTCGAACGAGCCAGGCTTCGTTCCAGTGGTTTGGCGTCTGCTGGTGTGCAGGTTATTGCTGGGTTTTGTGATCCAGTGCGGCGTAGAAGTTGGCGCTTTGTTGCAGGTATTTCTGGGTGTAGGCGCTGGTGCTGGATTTTTTGCCGGAGACTTCCACACTGGCCGCGGCTGGCAGGGCAACAGTGGCGGAAACAGCGGAAGCGGCGATGATGGAGAAGAGATTCAGATTCATGTCGGTAACCCTTGTGTTCGTTTGGTTAAGTGGCCGGGGAAGGCCTTGGAACCAAACTTACGCCCGAGGGCTAAGCCTTAGAAATGCTTTGAAACAGTAGCCGCTATTAACAGAATTAATAGAAAGGCTCAGGCCCCGCATGACGGGGCCTGTGGCTTATTGACGCACCAGGAACTTGAGGTCGCTGGGCGCATCGATCGGCAATTTCTGCACGGTTTTACCCAGCAGGCCGGTTTTGGGTTCGCGTTCGACCACCACGATTTCGTTGCTTTTCTGGTTGGCGATCAGCAAGAACTTGCCGCTCGGGTCCAGGCTGAACTCACGCGGATGATCGCCTTCCACGGAGCGGCGCTGCAGTTCCTTGAGATGCGCGGTGGCCGGGTCGATGCTGAACACCAGCAGTTGATTGGCCGTGCCACGGTTGCTCAGGTACAGGAACTTGCCATCACTGGAGGCATGCAGCGCGGCACCGGCCTTGTCAGTCACCGGTTGCCCGGCGGCGAAATCCACCAGTTGGGTCTGGGTCAGTTGGCCGTCCTTGTAGTCGAACACCGCCACCTGCGCGCTCATCTCGGTGGTCAGCCAGGCATGCTTGCCATCGGCGCTGAACAACAAATGACGCGGGCCACTGCCGGGTGGCAATTGCACCGACGCCGGTTTCGCCGGGGTCAATGGCAGCTCAGGGTTGGCCTTCGGATCGTAGCGGTAGGCAAATACCTTGTCCGCCCCCAGGTCCTGCACAAACACGTATTTGCCATCGAGCGATGACACCACCGAATGCACATGGTTGGACGCCTGGCGCTCAGGGTTGACGCGACTGGCGGGGTGCCCGCTCAGTTGCACCGGGGCCGACAGCTTGCCCATGGCATCCACCGGCAGCACCGCCAGGCTTCCGCCTGGATCTTCCAGCACCGAATAGTTGGCGACAAACAGGTAGCGCCCATCGGCGGCCACGCTGGAATGGGTCGGCTCGTTGCCCAGGCTTTGCACCTGGTTGATCAGGGTCAGCTGATGATTCTGCGGGTCGATGCTGTAGCTGCTCACGCGCCCGACCGGGTCTTGCTGGCCGGGGCCGTTTTCGTTGACCACAAACAGGTGCTTCTGGTCCTTGGAGACCGTCAGCCACGACGGATTGTCCGCCTTGGCCGCCAGCACCGGCTGGCCCTGGAACTGGCCGGTACGGCTGTCGAATTGCAGGCGGTAGATCCCTTCGCTGCTGCCGGCGGTGTAGCTGCCCACCAACAGTTCATAGGTCTCAGCCGGCGCGGCTTGCACCGACATGGCACCGACACTGCCCGCCATCAGCAGGGGCCAGAATTTACGCATCATCATCCGCTTCATCCTCATCGTTATTGTTGTCGCCCTTGATAGCGCTCAAGCAGACCAGACGGTGTTCGCCGTCTTCGTTGCGCAAGAGCCAGCTTTGCAAGCTGTCATCAAAGGTGGCGGCGTTCAGTTGTTCTGGACTGAACTTCCAACGCTTGAGTTCCCGGCCGTCCATGCTTTCGATCAGCAAGTGCTGGTCAAACGTGAAGTCGAAGGCGTGCAGCCCGTTGATGATCAGCATGTCGCTGTCGGTCAGGGCGGTGCTCAGGTTGGGTTGCGAATCGGTCATGATGTGAAGTCACTGCGGGGGAAAAGACACATGATAGGTCAATTCCCCCGCGGTGCCTTGCGGCAATGGTCTAATCGATCAATGCGCGAAGAGTGAATTGCCCTTCTGCCCTGCCAGTTTCTCCGGCTTGATCAGGAACCGCGCCAGCGCCGGCAGCAGCCACAGCGCGCCGAACATGTTCCACAGCAGCATGAAGGTCAGCATCAGGCCCATGTCGGCCTGGAACTTGATGGCCGAGAAGATCCAGGTGCACACGCCGATTGCCAGGCACAGGCCGGTGAACAGCACGGCTTTACCGGTGGACTTGAGCGTCTGGTAGTACGCCTCTTGCAGCGGCAAGCCGGCGCGCAGGAAGCTTTCCAGGCGGCTGTAGATGTAGATGCCGTAGTCCACGCCAATCCCCACGCCCAGCGCCACCACCGGCAAGGTTGCGACCTTGACGCCGATACCCATGAACGCCATCAGCGCGTTGCCCAGCACCGAGGTCAGCACCAGCGGCAGCACGATGCACAGGGTCGCCGCCCAGGAGCGGAAGGTGATCATGCACATGGTCGCCACGCACAGGTACACCAGGATCAGGATGGTCAGCTCCGACTCCTTGATCACCTCGTTGGTAGCCGCTTCGATCCCGGCGTTACCGGCGGCGAGGATGAATTCCAGGCCGTCCTTGTTGTTTTCCTTGGCGAAGTCCTGCACCGCATGCACCGCGCGGTCGAGGGTTTCGGCCTTGTGGTCGTTGAGGAACACCAACACCGGCGCCAGGGAGCAGTTGTTGTTGTACAGGCCATCGGCACGGGCGATGGAGTTGTTCAGCACGTCCGGGTTACGCGACAGGGTTTCCCATTTCAGGTTGCCCTCGTTCATGCCCTTGATCATCTGCTTGGACACGGTCACCAGCGAGATCGCCGACTGCACGCCCTCGGTGTTCTGCATCTTCCACATCAACTGGTCGATGGGCGCCATGGCTTCATAGCGCGAGCAGCCTTCGGCCTTGGTCTTGACCATCACCACCAGCACGTCGGAGCTGGTGGAGTAGTTGCTGATGATGAAGTTGTTGTCTTTGTTGTAGCGCGAGTCCGGGCGCAGTTCCGGCGCGCCCTGGTCAAGGTCGCCGATCTTGAGGTTCTGGCTGTACCAGAGGCCGCCACCAAAGGCGATCAGGGCCAGGAAGATCGAGACCGGCGCGACTTTGGGGCTGGCGAATTTCGACAGCAGGCGCCAGAACGGGTGTTCGCGGTTCGCGTCTTTCTTGCTCTTGGCGATGGCGCGCTTGCTGATGCCGACGTAGGAAATCGCCACTGGCAGCAGGATCAGGTTGGTGAACACGATAACCGCCACGCCGATAGAGGCGCCGATGGCCAGTTCGCGGATCACGCCGATGTCGATGATCAGCAGCGTGATAAAGCCCACCGCATCGGCGAGGATCGCGATCATTCCCGGCAGAAACAGCTGGCGGAAGGTGCGGCGTGCGGCCGTCAGCGCGTTGTCCGCTTCGCTGGATTGCAGGGCGATACCGTTGATCTTCTGCACGCCGTGGGAAATACCGATGGCAAAGATCAGGAACGGTACCAGCATCGAGTAAGGGTCCAGCCCGAAACCGGCGGCATGCATCAGCCCCAACTGCCAGACCACCGCCACCAGGGTGGTGCTCAATACAGCAATGGTGCTGCGCAGGCAGTTGGTGAACCACAGCAGCAGGACCAGGGTGATGCCGAACGCCACGCCGAAGAACAGCACCACCATGATCAGGCCATCGATCAGGTCGCCGACTTTCTTGGCGAAGCCGACGATGTGGATCTGCACGTTGGGGTTCTGCTCCTGGAACTTGGTGCGGATCTTGTCTTCGAGTTCATGGGAGAACTTGCGGTAGTCCAAGGCCAGCAACTTGCCCTGGTCCTGTGGGTCCGGGTAAGACTCCAACAGCGGGATGTCGACGATGCTCGACTTGAAGTCGTTGGCCACCAGGCGCCCGACCTGGCCGGACTTGAGCACGTTGTTGCGCAGTTGATCGAGGCTTTCCGGCGAGCCGTTGTAGCTCTGCGGGATCACTTCACCGCCGGCAAAGCCTTCTTCGGTCACTTCAGTCCAGCGGACGCTGGGGCTCCACAGCGACTTGAGGCCCGAGCGGTCGACCCCGGAAATGTAGAACACTTCGTCGTTGATCTGACGCAGAGTCTCCATGTACTCCTTGGTGAAGATGTCTCCGTCCTTGGCCTCCACCGAAATGCGCACCGTGTTGCCCAGGTTCGCCAGGTCATTGCGGTGCTCCATCATCTTCTCGATGAAGGGGTGCTTGAGCGGGATCATTTTTTCAAAGCTGGTGGACGGGCGAATCAAGGTCGCCTGCCAGAACAGGAAAATACTCACCAGCAGGCAGATCACGATCACTGCCGGGCGGTTGTTGAAGATCAGGCGCTCAAGAAAGGTCGCTTTATCGTTGTGATGACTGCTCATTCTTTCCCCGCCTTCTTATTGTTTTGTCGGTTCGGCGCCATCGGCTTTAGCGACGCGAACGCCCCCCTGCCCGGCCAGAATCAAGTTGCCATTGCCTGCCGCCGTGACGGACGAAAGCGAAATGCGGTCCGCACGGTTGAACACGCTGAAGGTCACGCCGTCGTCATGGCTGACCACCACGCTGCCGCCGTTGCCGACCACGACAATCGAGCCGTCCTCCAGCAAGGTCGCGCCGGACAAACCAAACTCCAGCGCTCCCCGCGCAGCGTTCAGTTCAACTTGCTCCCAGGTATTGCCGAAATCTGTGGAGCGGTACAGGTTGCCGCGCAAGCCATAGGCCAGCAGGGTTTGCGGCTGGGCGGTGCCGATCACGCCAAACAGCGAGCCCTCGTAGGGGCCTTCGAGTTTTTCCCAGGTCTGGCCGTCGTCGCTGGAGCGGAACATGCTGCCCTGCTCGCCAACGATGAACAGGCCGGCGTCCTTGATGTGGGCAATGGCGTTGAGGTGGTATTGGTCTTCGTTGTCGAGGCGGTCGCTGACGTCGTCCCAGGTCTTGCCGCCGTCGGTGGTTTCGATCAACGCACCGTAGGCGCCGACGGCCAGGCCGTGGTTGGCGTCGTTGAACCACACGTCGAGTAGCGGGGCTTCGCGTTTGAGGTCCTGGTACTGCTGGGTCCAGGTGGCGCCGCCGTCGGAACTGGCAAGAATCTGCGCATCATGGCCCACCGCCCAGCCCTGCTTGTCATCGACGAAAAACACTGCCGTAAGCAACTGTCGGGTGGGGACTTTGGCTTGGGTCCAGGTGCTGCCCTGGTCATCGGAATAGAGGATGTGCCCGCGATCACCGACCGCCACCAGGCGCTTGCCCGCGTGGACCACATCGATCATCAGGCCTTTGGCGGCCTTGGGGGATTCAATCGCAAACGAGGTATCGCTGGCGGCCTGGACGGCTGCCGGTAACACGACAGCGCCAAACAGCGAGAGCGCTGCGGCCAGCATCGCAACCCTGCGTGCGGCGCGTGGGCGGCAAACAACCCAACCCATGACAGGCTCACTCATAGACCTTTCTCCCATTTATTATTGTTATCGCTGCCTTCCGGGGCCTTGAAACCTGCAATCTAGAGCGCCTGGAGGAAGCAGGGGCCATCCTATCGGGCTTTCGAATCGTCTGACAATCGGCGCTACGTTATCTTTTGTTAACTGACGCCCTTTCGTCAGCGCCTGAATATAGCTGTATTCGCCGGGGTGATCGCCGAGGCAGCAATGAATTTTTATTCCATCTATTGAAATATGGGAATTTTTATTCCATTAATAGTATTCCTGAAAACAATAATCCAAAGGACCACGGCGATGCGTGAACTCGGAATCGGCTTGATCGGCACAGGCTTCATGGGGCGCGCCCACGCCTTGGCCTTCAATAACGCCCGCGCGGTATTCGAGCTGCCGCTGCACCTCAAGCTGGCAGCACTGGCCGACGCCGACACCGAACGCGCCCACCGCTGCGCCAAGGATTGGGGCTTTGCCCAGGCCCATGGCGATTGGCAGGCGTTGATCAATGATCCCAATGTCGACGTGGTGGCCATCACCACGCCCAACCATTTGCACTACCCCATGGCCATGGCCGCCATCGCAGCGGGCAAGGCGGTGTATTGCGAAAAACCCCTGGCCGTGAGCCTGGAACAGGCCGACACCATGCGCCGCGCCGCCAGTGCTGCGGGCGTGGTGACGCGGGTGGGCTACAACTACCAGCACAACCCGATGATCACCCTGGCACGGCAGATGATTGCGAGCGGCGAGTTGGGCGAGATCATCAGCTTCCAGGGTGAGTTCAGCGAAGATTTCATGGCTGATCCGGCCTCGCCATGGTCGTGGCGTTGTGAAGTGGAACACGCGGGCGGCGCCTTGGCAGACTTGGGCAGCCACTTACTGTCGATGGCGCGCTATCTGGTGGGCGACGTAGTGAGTGTGTGTGCCGACACCCAGACCGTCCACGCCCGGCGACCTGCCGTCAAAGGCAGCACCGACCTTAAATCGATTGCGGTGGATGACCAAGTGCACGCCCTGCTGCGTTTTGCCAATGGCGCACGCGGTACGGTGAGCAGCAGCTGGCTCAAGCAGGGCTACAAGAACCACCTGAGTTTCGAGATCAGCGGGACGAAAGGCACCTTGGCGTTCGATCAAGAGCGCTTGAATGAATTGCAGGTCTGTCGCGTTGGCCAGGACGGTTTCCAGCGTTTGCTCGCAGGCCCTGCCCTGCCGGGTTATGCGGTGTTCAGCCCGGCGGCGGGGCATCAGTTGGGCTACAACGAGCTGAAGACGCTGGAGGTGCAGGAGTTGATCCTGGCGCTGGCCGGTCAAGGTGCAGATGGCACTGACTTTGAGGCAGCGTGGGAGGTGGAGCGGTTGGCGACGGCGATTCGCGTGGCGGCCAGAGAAGAACGCTGGGTACAGGTCGAAGAGGTTTAACAGCGCCGAACCTTGTGGTGAGCGGGCTTGCCCCGCGCGAGGCAAGCTCGCTCACCACAAAAAGAGAAGTCTAACGCAGTGCCCGGCGCAGGACTTTACCGACGGTGGTCTTCGGTAACTCAGTGGTGCGGAACTCCACGTACCTGGGCACCTTGTACCCCGTCAGGTACTCCCGGCAATGCGCAAGAATCTGCTCCTGGGTCAGGCTCGGGTCCTTGCGCACCACGATGATCTTGACCTTCTCCCCGGTCACGCCATCTTCTACACCAATGGCCGCCACTTCGGCCACGCCAGGGTGCAGCGCTACCACGTCCTCGATTTCATTGGGGTACACGTTGAAGCCGGAGACCAGGATCATGTCCTTCTTGCGGTCCACCAGGCGGATATAACCACGCGTGTCCATCACGCCGATATCACCGGTCGACAACCACCCCTCGGCATCCAGCACTTCGGCAGTGGCCTCCGGTCGTTTCCAGTAGCCCTGCATCACCTGTGGCCCGCGCACTTGCAGTTCGCCCTGTTCGCCAATCTCAGCCAACTCACCGTCTTCGCGCACAAACCGCACCCAGGTCGAGGGCAATGGCACGCCGATGCTGCCGGTGAATTCCATCTCGCGCATGCGTGCAATGTTGATCGGGCTGATGCTCACCACCGGCGAACATTCGGTGAGGCCGTAGCCTTCGATGATCGGCAGCCCGGTGACTTCCTTCCAGCGCTTGGCCACCGCCGTGTGCGTGGCCATGCCGCCGGCGATCACCATGCGCAGGTCGGAAAAGTCCCGTGCGCAGAACTCCTTGTTCTCGAGCAGGCCGTTAAACAAGGTGTTGACCCCGGCAATCCCGTTGAAGCGCTCCTTGCGCAGGATCATCTGCACGCGTTTCACGTCCCGTGGGTTGGCGATCAGGATGTTGCGCCCTCCCAGGCACATGAACATCAGGCAGTTCACCGTCAGGGAAAAGATGTGGTACAGCGGCAGCAAGGTGACGTTGGTTTCTTGCTTGTCCTGGTCCAACTGATCACCGACCCAAGCCTTGGCTTGCAGCAGGTTGGCGATGATATTGCGGTGACTGAGCATCACACCCTTGGCATCGCCGGTAGTGCCGCCGGTGTATTGCAGGAAGGCCAGGTCGTCGAGGTGCATCTCCACCGGGAAATGAGTGAGCGCCCGTCCCTGTTTCAGCACCTGGTTGAAGCGCAGCGAGCCGCGCAGATTGAACGCTGGCACCTGCTTTTGCACCCGGCGCAGGATGAAGTTCATCGCCGCGCCCTTGAACGTCCCCAGCAAATCGCCGATGGCCGCGATTACCACACGCTTGACGCTGCTGCCGGTGATGACTTTCTCCAGGGTGTGGGCGAAATTCTCGAAGATCACCACGGTTTCCGCGCCGCTGTCCTTGAGCAGGTGCTTGAGCTCATGGGAGGTGTACAGCGGGTTGACGTTGACCACCACCGCGCCGGCCAGGATCGTACCCAACAGGCAAATCGGATACTGCAAGCAGTTGGGCATCATCAGCGCAACACGATCACCCTTCTTGACGCCCTGCCCCTGCAGCCAGGCGGCAAAGGCATAGCCTTGCACCTGCCAGTCGGCGTAGGTCATTTCGGTGCCGATGCTGACGTACGCCACCCGTTCGCGAAACTTCTCCAGGTGCTCCAGGAACACCTCGCGCAGCGAAGGGTAGTCCTCGATAGCGGCGTCGATATCTGCCGGGACGCCGGGCAGGTAAGCGTTCAACCAGATCCGTTCGGTGTGTTCCAGGCTTACAGCGTTCATGGCAGTCTCCTTGTTGTTGTTTTTGATAGAGCTACTTTTCGACGATGGCGGTAATGCCCAGCCCGCCCGCCGCGCAGATGGAAATCAGGCCGCGCCCGCCGCCGTTCGCATGGATGATCTTGGCCAGCGCCGCCAACTGCCTGCCTCCCGTGGCGGCAAAGGGATGGCCGCAGCCCAGCGAGCCACCGTTGACGTTCATCTTCGCGCGATCAATGGTGCCCAGGGGCGCCTCCAAGCCAAGACGTTCGCGGCAATAATCCGGGTCTTCCCAGGCCTTGAGCGTGCACAACACCTGGGCGGCAAAGGCTTCGTGGATCTCGAAGAAGTCGAAGTCCTTGAAGCTCAGGCCTTCGCGTTTAAGCATGCGCGGCACGGCGTAGGCCGGGGCCATCAGCAAGCCTTCGGTGCCGTCGACAAAATTCACCGCGGCGGTTTCGCCGGTACGCAGGTAAGCGAGCACCGGCCAGCCGTTGGCGGCGGCCCACTCTTCACTGGCCAGCAGCACCACCGAGGCGCCGTCGGTCAACGGAGTGGAGTTACCGGCGGTAAGGGTGCCGTTCTGGCGGTCGTAGGCTGGAGACAGGCCGGCGAGTTTTTCCAGGCTGGCATCGGCGCGCAGGTTGTTGTCCCTGGTCAGGCCGCGATGGGGGCTGATCAGGTCGTCGAAGAAGCCGCGTTGGTAGGCCGCCGCCAGGCGCTGGTGGCTGGTGAGGGTCAGCTCATCCTGGGCCAGGCGTTTGATCTGCCAGCGCTTGGCCATTTCTTCGCAGTGCTCGCCCATGGATAGGCCGGTGCGCGGCTCGCCGTTGCGCGGCAGCAACGGCTTGAAGAACATCGACGGCCGGACCTTGAGCAACGTCTTCAGCTTGTCGCCCATGCCCTTGGCACGATTGGCCGCGAGCAAGGTGTGGCGCAGGGATTCATTAATGCCGATGGGCGCGTCAGAGGTGGTGTCGGCCCCCCCGGCAATGCCCACCTCGATCTGGCCGAGGGCAATCTTGTTCGCCACCAGCAACGCCGCTTCCAGCCCGGTGCCGCAGGCTTGCTGCACATCGTAGGCCGGCGTATCCGGCGACAAGGTGGTGGACAGCAACGACTCACGCGCCAGGTTGAAATCCCGCGAGTGCTTGATCACCGCGCCAGCGGCAAACTCACCGAGGCGTTGGCCGTGCAGGTTGTAACGGTCGACCAGCCCTTGCAGCGCGGCGACCAGCAGGTCCTGGTTGCTGTCGTGGGCGTACACCGTGTTGGAGCGAGCAAACGGGATGCGGTTGCCGCCGATGATCGCCACACGACGGACCGGGGCCGGGTTGAAGCTGTAGTCACTCATTCCAGGTTCTCTTTCCAGATGAAAAGGCCACGCATATGGGGTTTGTCACCGGCAAAATTGCGCACTTCGAATTCGCGGCGCGGGCCAGTCACCGGATGGCTCCACAGCGCGACCTGGCCGGGCAGGAAGATCGGCAGCTTGAAGTCACAATGGGCCTCGGCCTGGTCCAGGCCACCGGGCGGTTGCTGGGCGGCGAGCGCGCGGCCCAGGGTCCACATGCCATGGGCGATGGCACGGCGAAAGCCGAACAGCTTGGCGCCGATCACCGAGGTGTGAATCGGGTTGAAATCCCCTGAGACCTTGGCAAAACGTCGGCCCAGGTCGGCGGGCAGCACCCAGCGCTGGGTGCGTAACAAGCCTTCTTCCTGCAGCGACAACGCGTCACCCCACGGTTCGCCAACCGGGTCCTTGACGTCCCGGCGCAGGTACAGGCTGTCGCTTTCCCATACCAGCGTGTCGGCACCGTAGGCACGAGTGGCGATGCTCAATGCCTGGCCCTTGGGATGGGCGACCCAACGCTCGCAATACACCTCAATGCGCAACGCCTGGTCTTCGTGCAAGCGCTGGTGCTGACGGATGCGATTGGCCAGGTGCACCATGCCGCTGGCCGGGTACGGAAAGCTGGGGCGGGTCAGCAGCATCAAGTGCAAAGGGAACGCCAGCACGTGGGGATAGGACAACGGCACGCCCTGCTCGCGGCGAAAACCACAGGCACGGCCATAGGCGGCGATGTCGGCGGCAGACAACCCCACCGCCGAGCGCACCAGGCGCTCCTTGGGCAGCACAGGCGCACCGTCTAGCTTGGGTTTACGCAGGGCGCGCACGCCATCCAGCAGCAAGCGGCTGCGTGAAGGCGGCGGATCAATGATCTGCGTCACGTAGTCCATGGCTCAGGCTCCCAGCAGACTTTGGCCGCACACCCGTACGACTTGGCCGTTGACCCCGCCGGATGCCGGATGCGCCAGCCAGGCAATGGTCTCGGCCACGTCGATCGGCTGGCCGCCCTGGGACAGCGAATTCATGCGCCGCCCAGCCTCACGGATCATCAGCGGGATCTTGGCGGTCATCTGGGTTTCGATGAACCCCGGCGCCACTGCATTCACCGTCACCTGCTGCGGCGATGCACGCGGTGCCAGGCCCTGCACCAGGCCGATCACACCGGCCTTGGAGGTGGCGTAATTGCTTTGCCCGAGGTTGCCGGCGATACCGGAAATCGACGAGACACAGACAATTCGCCCTCCCGGTTTGAGGCCTTGACTGTCCAACAATGCCTCGCTGAGCTGCAAAGGCGCTTCGAGGTTAACCGCCAGCACGCTACGCCAGGCGGCCTCAGTCATTTTGGCGATGGTCTTGTCGCGGGTGATGCCGGCGTTGTGCACCACCACGTCAAAGGCGCCGTATTGGCTGACGTGGGCCTGCAACAGTGCGGCCGCGTCCAGCGCGGTGATGTCCAGGGGCAGCGCCGAACCGCCGACGCTGTCCGCCGCCTGTTGCAACGCTGCCTGGGCATGGGGCACGTCCACGCACACCACATGGGCGCCGTCCCGCGCCAATACCTGGGCGATCGCCAGGCCGATGCCACGGGAGGCGCCGGTGACCAGGGCGCGACGGCCGGCGAAGGGTTTGTCCCAATTGACCGTGACGTGGCCGTCCACCGGTTTTTCCAGGCGCACCACTTGCCCCGACACATAGGCCGAACGGCGCGACAGGAAGAAACGCAAGCTGCTGTCCAGCGCGTCTTCGGCACCCGGCGCCACGTAGATCAACTGCACCGTGATCGCCCGGCGCAGCTCCTTGGCCAGCGAGCGCACCAAGCCTTCAAGGGCGCGTTGGGCGATGGCCTGGGGCAAATCCTGGCAATGTTCCGGCGCGGTGCCGAGCACCACGACGCGGCCATGGTGGCCAAGGCGCTTGGCGTTGGCGTGGAAGAACACATACAGCTCGTCCAACTGTTGCAGGTCGGCCACGGCACTGGCGTCAAACACGGCGCCTTGCACTTTCACCGTGGACGGTGCCTTGAGCGTCGCCGGGGTGGCGGCAACGGTATCGGTGGCCGCGAAAATCCGCTGTACCTCGGCGGCCAGGCGCCCTGCCCCGGCGATGATCACCGGGTTGACCAAGCCCTGCTGGCCGCTGCGGTGGCGTTGCAGTGGCAGGGGCTGCGGCAAGCCGATGGCTTGCGCCAGGCGACGGCCCCAAGAGGAATTGACGAAGGAAAGGTAGCTGTCACTCATTGATAGATTCACTCACAACACGGTGTTGGCTAATTGACCGAGGCGTTTTCGCTTTGGCTGGTACGACGTTTCGCCGTCGGCTCCAGCGCTTGCTTGCGCTGCTGCAACGCCTCCAGCAAGCCGAAGTCCTGCGGGAAGTGGTCCACCTGGATGCCGTGGTCGGCGTATTCCACGTAGCGGCCGAGCAAGGTGTCTTCGTCGTCGCTGATCAGGTCCAGCGCCCGCGCCTTGACGCGCCAAGCGGTGAAGGCCGTGGCGGAGATCGGCATCGGTTCGATCAGGCCCTGCTTCACGGCGGGCTTGAGCCGGGCGTCGATCAGCTCGACTTGGGGCAGCAGGCGGAAACCCAGCTCGCCGTAGGCCAACTTGTCGATTTCCGGACGTGGGATGTAAGAGTTGGCCAACAAGCGGTCGCGGGTTTCGCCCGGTGTCTGCACCACGTCGGCCACTTGGGCCAGCAGACGGTCCGACGGTTTGCGCAGTGGAATCCCGAACGGGAATGTCAGGCCACGTAGCACCGCCGCAGCGGGTTTCGAGGGGTAGTTATCGAGCACTTCCGCCAGTGCTTCGTGGGCCCGCAGCAATGAATCCTGCGCCGCCCAGTGCACCAACGGCAGGTCCGCCTGGGGCCGGCCGTCGTCTTCAAACCGCTTGAGCACGCAGGACAGGATGTACAGCTGCGACAGAATATCGCCCAAACGCCCGGTGATACTTTCCTTGCGCTTGAGCGCACCGCCCAGCACGCCCATGGAAATGTCCGAAATCAGCGCAAGCACCACTGACAGACGATTGGCCTGGCGGTAGTAGGACGCCAGCGCAGGGTCGATCTTGGCCGGAACGGAAATCAACCGCCCGCCTGTCAGGGAATGCACCGCCGCTCGGACGGTATTGGCCAGCACAAAGCTCACATGGCCAAACATGGCACTGTCGAAGGCTTCCAGCGCTTTACGTCGGTCCGGGTTACGCGCTGCTTCCATTTCGCGGAACACATAAGGATGGCAACGGATCAGGCCCTGGCCAAAGATGATCAGGCAGCGCGTCATGATGTTCGCGCCCTCCACCGTAATGGCGATGGGGCTTTGCTGGTAGGCACGGGCCAGGAAGTTGTTGGGGCCCATGCAGATGCCCTTGCCGGCAACGATGTCCATGCCGTCATTGACGATGATCCGCGCGCGCTCGGTGACGTGGTACTTGGCAATCGCCGAGATCACCGAGGGTTTCTCACCCGCGTCCAGGGACGCCACCGACACCTTGCGCACCGCATCACAGGCATACAGGTGCCCGGCCATGCGCGCCAGGGGCGCCTGCACGCCTTCGAATTTGCCGATGGGCAGGCCGAACTGTTTGCGCATCGCGGCATAGGCGGTGGTGCCGCGCACCGCCACCTTGCCCAGGCCAACGTTGGCCGACGGCAGGGAAATCGCACGGCCGGCCGCCAGGCATTCCATCAACATGCGCCAGCCGTTGCCGACTTGCTCGCGGCCGCCGATCACCCACTCCAGCGGAATGAACACATCCTTGCCGGTGGTAGGACCGTTCTGGAAGACGGCGTTCAGCGGCCAATGCCGGCGGCCGCTGTTGACGCCGGGATGGGAGGTTGGGATCAGTGCGCAGGTGATACCGAGTGAACCCGGAGCGCCGAGCAACCCGTCCGGGTCTTCTGCGCGGAACGCCAGGCCGAGCACCGTGGCAATCGGGCCGAGGGTGATGTAGCGCTTGTCCCAGGTCACGCGAAAGCCCAGCACTTCCTCGCCTTCATGGGTGCCTTTGCAGACGATGCCCAGGTCGGGGATCGCCCCGGCATCGGAGCCGGCATACGGGCTGGTCAGGGCAAAGCATGGGATGTCTTCACCCCGCGCCAGACGCGGCAGGTAGTAATTGCGCTGGGCATCGGTGCCGTAATGCAACAGCAGTTCGGCCGGGCCGAGGGAGTTGGGCACCATCACCGAAATGGCGGCCGCCGAGCAGCGCGTCGACAGCTTCATCACCACCTGCGAGTGCGCGTAGTGGGAGAAGCCTTTGCCGCCGTATTGCTTGGGAATGATCATGCCGAGGAACCCGGCGTCCTTGGTGTACTGCCAGCCTTCGGGCGACATGTCTTGCCAGACCTGGGTGGTTTCCCAGTCGTTGGCGATGTCGCACAGGGTTTCCACTTCGTTGTCGAGGAAGGCTTGTTCCTCTGCGCTCAGGCTGGCCGGTGCGGCTTGCAGCAGACGCTGCCAATTGGGCTTGCCGCTGAACAGCTCGGCGTCCCACCACACGGTGCCGGACTCGATGGCGGCGCGTTCGGTGTCAGACATCGCCGGCATGATCGTACGAAACAGGCCCAAAGCCCTGCTGGTCAGCAAGGTGCGGCGCAGGGGTTTGATGGTCATCAGCAACGCGGGCGCCACCACCAGTATCGCCGCGACTGTGGCGCCGAAACCGGCCACGACGTTGAACAGGTAACCCGCTGCCAGCCAGATCAGGCCTGCGGCCAACCACAGGGTGGCGACAGCTTGTCGATATGCCAGGGCGATCGCTGCTGCGAAACCCACCAGTAACCAGATAACCATGGAGATACCTCGATTCGATTCAGGGTACGGCCTACGTGCGCCAGGTCGGATGACATGCGGCGTAACGCCACACTACAAAATTCGAAAACTATATTCAAATTTTGTTTTGAAATTATTATTTAATGCCTGGGCAAAAAAATGGCGGCTGAGCGAGCCGCCTGGTCAAGTCATCACCAAAGGGGAATACAGCCTTGAAACATCAGAACGTATAGGAGGCCGACAGGCTGACGACATCACCGGACGCATTCACCTTGCCATCGAGGCTCGCGGCCCCCAGCCGGTCGACGTTCTGGGTATTCAACTTCACCGTCTGAACGAACTGGTGGGAATAGGCAACGTCGAGGGTCAGGCCCTCGATTGCCTTCACGTCGTATCCGGCCCGAGGGACACAAAGGTGCGATCACCATCCGGGATGCGCGGGTCACGGGTGGAATTGCGGGTTGGCGTCTGGTCAATGGCCACACCTGCACGCAAGGTCAGCTCATCGGTCGCACGGAAGTCGCCACCGAGGGAGTACATCCAGGTGTCCCTGTAGTTGTAGGGAATAGACACGATGGTGATGTCCCCCGACTTGAGTGTCAGGTCCTTGAACGAGGACCACTGCGTCCAGACCACACTCGCGCCCAGGGTGAACCGATCATTGAACGGGTGCACCCAGTCCAAGCCTGCGGTGGCAGGGATATCCAACCGGGTGCTGGCATGGGCACCGTCCGGAAACAGCTCAAGCCCCGGATAGGCCGTGCCCACCAGCGTACCGCTGCCGCCGAAGGGGCTCGGTTGGGTCATAAGGTTGTAGGAAAACTTATCGGCATGGATGTTGTACTTGCCGGTCATCTTGTTCTTGATCCTGGCGTGGTAGTTCAACCCCAGCGTGTCTTTTTCCGTGGGTTTCCACACCACACCGGTAAACCAGCCGGCTGACACATTGTCGACCTTGACCCGCATCAGCGCGCCGCCACCGTCCGACGGGAAAGCAATGCCGCCCAGTTCAGAGTCCGATACCGCCGCCGCCGACAACAAGTCGATGTTCTGGCTGACGAACCCCTTGCTGTGCTGGACGATCACCCCACCGCCGACGGAAAACTGGTCGTTGACCTTGAACGACAAGGCGCCGGTCAAACCCACGGTTTCGATTTTGGTGTCCACTGCAAACCCACGCAGTTTCGAATCCTGGTCCCAGGTGGAACGCATGCCCTGGGGCACGACCTGGCTCAGGCCGAAGGCAAACCGGTCGCCCAGCGGCATGACCATGAAGCCTGTGGGCAGCCAGGCGGAGAAGACCCCTTGGCCACCGTCATTGTGGTTCGCGGTCGTCGCGGTGGAATCAGGAAAGCCGTTGTCATCCAGCGGCGTGCTGGAAATCGGCTTGCCAGCATAATCATAGGCGTCGCCTTTGTACTTGATGTTGATGCGCGCGTAATCGACCGTGAACTGCGCAACATTGCGGTCGACAAACGCCATGGCAGCCGGATTGTTATACGCCGAACTCGGATCGTTCTTGAACAGCGAGCCACCCGCGAAGGCCCTGCCCCAACCGGGGGCGCCATAGGTCGGGGTGGAGAAACCACCGGCCTGCACAGGAGCGGCCACCATCCATCCGCCCATTAACGCCAGGCCCAGCAGCACTTCAATCTGTCGTTTATTTAACTTCACACGGCACCTCTACTGCGCTCTTAATCAGCCAGCCGCAACAGACGCCTCATGGGAGGCGCCTGCCTTTTAACGGGCGCTCAGCCCCTTGTATTCACGCCATCCTCAAGGAACAACGGTGAACGCTGGCGTTGGCTTGACGCTCAGGCTTACCGGTGCAGTTGCCTGCCAGGGATTGATTGGTAGCCGTCAACACACCACCGCTGTAGTTGGCGGTGATAGTGGAAGCACCACAATTGGAGACGGGGTACAGAATCGAACCCGCGATGGTGTATCCGACGTTGGTCACCGAACCTGCGGTAGCACCGGTCGAGGTCAACGTCCATGGCAAGCCGGTGATCTTGGGCAGGCTGCAAAGCCCGCCACCCGTGATGGCAACGTCAGTGATTTTGGCAACGCCAGCGGCATCGACATTACCGGTGAAGGTCGCCCCGCAATTGACCGCGGCCCTGATAGGAGGATGGCGATTTCACCGAGATCGTGCCGGGTGCGGTGAAGTTGGTGTTTACAGGGGTGATGCTGTAGGCATTGGCCATGGAGGCGGCCCCCATCAGAACAGCCAAGGCAGACAACGATACGACAGTTTTAAAGTTCGTCATTGTTATTCCTCACATAGAAAGGCGAGTTAGTCGCCAGGGACAATGACCATGACTGAGGTGTTGAGGTGAAACTGCAAAACTCCTCGGCCAGGCCAAACTTCAAATTAATGACCGATACCGATGAGAGGGGAACCTTGTAGGAAGTTGCACAGTTAGCGTTCATCCCTTCAAATTGTTTTTTGTTCGGGTAGAACAACTTTCCTGCAACTAAGAAGGCGCCGGTATAGGACTAATCCGAGCGAGGAGAAACATCGTTTTTTTCAGGAAACAATGACGGAATCAGGCAGGAGCTTGAGTACTTGCGAGGGATGATGAAGCGAGAGGTAGAGAATGCCTCAGTGACAATCGAAACGGGTCGCACAGGCGACCCGTCGATGCGGTAACTGCGTGAAACAGCAGAAAGATGCGCTGACTGCCTGTTCCACTACCGCATGCATTAGAACCTGTAAGTGGCCGACAGACTGACAACCTCGCCTTTACTGTCCACTTTGCCATCCAGGCGCCCACCGCCCAAGCGATCAACGTTAACGGTCTTGAGCTTGACCTGCTCGACAAATTGCCGCGAGTAAGCACCGTCGACACTCAAGCCCGGTATGGCCTTGATGTCATAACCAAAGCCAAGCGATGCGAAGTAACGGTCACCGTCGGGGATGCGCGGGTCGCGAGTCGAGTTGCGGGTAGGGGTTTGGTCATAGGCTACGCCCGCCCTCAAGGTCAGCTCATCCGTGGCCTTGAAATCGCCCCCCAGGGAGTACATCCAGGCGTCCTTGTAGTTGTAGGGAATGGCGACAATCGTCGAACCTTCGGACTTGAGCGTCAGGTCCTTGAAGGAAGACCATTGCGTCCACATGGCACTGACGCCCAATGTCCAGCGGTCGTTGAGCTGGTGTACCCAGTCGATGGCGGCGGTTGCCGGAATGTCCAACTGAGTGCTGGCATTGGCGCCATTGGGGTACAGCTTGAGCCCAGGATAAGCTGTTTCAACCAGCGTCTTGCCATCACCGAAGATCGTATCGTCGGTCATCAGGCCGTTGTTCAGCGCATCCGCGCGGATCTTGTACTTGCCGGTCAGCTTGTTTTTGATTTTGGCGTGATAGTTCAGGCCCAATGAGTCCCTCTCAGTCGGTTTCCACACCACGCCGCCAAACCAGCCGACGGACACATTGTCCACCTTGACCCGCATCAGCGCGCTACCAACGCCCGACGGGAACGCGCCGTTGCTCAGGCCTGGAGAGACCGACGCGGCCGAGAACAGGTCGATGTTCTGGCTGACGAAACCCTGGCTGCGCTGGACGATCATGCCGCCACCGAGCGAAAGGTTGTCACGCACCTTGAAGGACAGCGAACCCGTCAAGCCGACGGTTTCAATCTTGGTGTCCACGGCGAAGTCACGGAACTTGGAATTCTCATCCCACGTGGTACGCATGCCTTGCGGCACGACCTGACTGAGGCCGAAGGCAAAGCGGTCATTGATCGGGATCACCAGGAACCCGGTTGGCAACCAGGCGGTGAAACCACCCTGACCACCGTTGTTGTTGTTGACGGTGGCCGTGCTCGGATCAAAGCTGCCATCGGGCAATACCGCGGTATTGCTGGCCGGGGCACCGGTGTAATCGTAGGAGTTACCCGTGTATTTGATCTTGATCCGCGCATAATCGACGGTTTGTTGAACCACTGATTGGTCGACAAACGCCATGGCGGCCGGGTTGTTGTACGCAGAACTTGGATCGTTCTTGAACAGAGAACCGCCGCCGAACGCCCGGCCCCAGCCTGGGGCGCCGTAAGTCGGCGTGGAGAAACCACCCGCCTGCACGGGCGCAGTCGTCATCAGCCCCCCCAGTATTGCCAGCCCCAGCAGTGTTCGAGCCTGTTGTTTCTTAGTGATCATGCGGCACTCCTTATTATTATTCGCTTCCGGCATGGCCGGCTTTCCACGGCAGCCGGCACCTCTTTCGAGGCACCGGCCTTTCAGCGGGTGATCAACCCTTTGTTCCGTGACCCATCCCCGTTATGGGTTAACGGTCAGACCTGTGGCAGTGGTGGTCAGCGAGACAATGTTGCAGCCGCCGCTCAGAGGCTGGTTGGCAGCCGTCAGCGTGTGCGTGGTTGGGTTCCAGTCCACGTCGATGGTGGAGATGCCGCAATCAGTAGCCGGAATAACGATGGTTTTTTTGATGGTGTAGCCGACGTTAGCCACCTTGCCCTTCTTGCCATCAGTGCCCGCCGATGCAGTCAGCACCCAACCGGGTGCCGGAATGCTTTTAAGCGTAGGCAAGCCACACAGACCGCCGCCGGTGAGGGCAGCGTTGGTAATGGTGGCAACACCGCCAGTGACCGTGCCGCTGAAAGTAATGCCGCAGGTCACGCTGCCGCCAAATGAGGACGGCGACTGCACCACGATGGAGCCAGCAGTCGTGGTGAACGGACCTTCAGGGCTGATCGAAGCGGCATTCGCCAGAGAGGCTGCGCCCATGCAAACAGTCAAAGCAGTCAACGACACGAGGGTTTTCAAGCTTTTCATTGTTTTTCCTCACATGTTATGGCGAAGTCATTTCGCCAGGGGTAATGGCCATGATCGAGAGGTCACGGTGAAACTGCAGAACTTCCCTTTCCAGCCAAATCTCAATTCAATTACCGCAATAAAATCAGGTAGTTACTCAACAACCTTAAAGTTAGGTGGCATCTTGATAGATACCGTCTTGATCGTGCAGTCTTCGCCGATCGGTACATTGGCGGCCTCCAACTTGCCGGTGGCGTTGTCCCAGGTGCCATCGGCGGTCGAGGGTCCGCATTTGCCGCCCAAGCCAAATGCATGGACATCCACGCTGATCTTCGACATGGAACCGCTCTTGGTGTCTTTGGCGACCAGTACCCAAGGCAGGTTGATGGCTTCGACCCGGCTGCACTTGAGGCCGCCGTCGAATTCGACTTTGTCGACATTCACCGATGAGCCATCCGCCGCGACTTTGCCGGCCACCTTGATGGTGCAATCAGCGCTGATCAGCGCACCTTTTGAAAAGCTGATGGGGCCCTGGGCGGTAAACGTACTGCCAGCCGGTTCGATACGGGCGGCCTGGGCCTGGTGATAGGCAATAAGGCCCAGTGCAGCCAAAATGATATGGGTGGTGAACTTGGCAGGTGCTTGCATGGTGTACGTCCTTCCCTTTAATTATTTTTGTTCGGGTCAAACAACTTTCTGGCTATCGAATTGGAAACTTCCGGGCGATAGAGGCCTGCGCGGCACGCAGGCCCCGAGTACGCAAACGGTGTGACTTGAACTTAAAAAGGCTTGGCGCTGTTGCTGTACTTCTCCAGGTACTTCAACCGTTGTGAGGGCTGAAGATTAGTCAGCGTAATATCTCCCGCATAATGATTCAGTACCCGATGGTCCATGCGCCGCCGCCATAAGTAAGGCACATAGGCCCAGACAATCATGCTCGCATAACCATAAGGAAGTTGCGGCGACTCATCAAAATGACGCAACGATTGATAACTACGAGTTGGATTGGCATGGTGATCGGAGTGCCGTTGCAATTGAAACAGGAAGATATTGGTAACAATCCGATTACTGTTCCATGAATGCCGTGGCGAACAACGCTCATAACGACCATTGGGCAACTTCTGACGTTTAAGCCCGTAGTGTTCTACATAGTTCACGACTTCCAGCAGCGAAAACCCGTAGATGCCTTGGATAATCAGGAACGGAATCACTGCCGCTCCCAGCCAAGCGATCATCGCGCCCCACAGCACCACGCTGTACATCCAGGCACTGAGCACGCCGTTCTGCCAATGCCAGGCCGGCAGGCCGACCTTGCGCAGGCGTTCGCGCTCCAGGTTCCACGCCGAGCGGGCACTGAACCACACCGAGCGCGGCAGAAAGGCCCAGAAGCTCTCCCCCAGCCGCGAGCTCGCCGGATCTTCCGGCGTGGCGACACGGACGTGGTGACCACGGTTGTGTTCGGTGTAGAAGTGACCGTAGAAGGTCGGCGCCAAGGTGACTTTGGCCAGGAACACTTCCAACGCATTGGGCTTGTGACCCAGTTCATGGGCGGTGTTGATCGCGATGCCGGTGGCGGCGCCGGTCGACATGGCCATGCCCAGGTAAGTGAACCAACTCACTTCGCCATGCAGCTGGGTGCGTGCGGTGATGTAGCTGGCCGCATGGGACAGCCAACTCGACGGCTCCAGGTTCGCGGCAGCCTGCAACAGCCCGCCGTGGATGATCCAGTCGATACCGCCAGCGGCCAGCCAACCGGTGATCACCACCGACGAAATGACAAACAGTACGCCGGTGTAGACGATCCAGCGGTAGTAGCTTTGCGATTCAAGGTGGCTGACGGCGGATTCGGGCGGGTTGCTCACGTCTTCACCGAGCAAACCATCGATCAGCGGGATCAGGCCGAAGATCACCAATACGCCGACCCACCAGAGTTGCTGGATACCGGTGGTGATGGCCAGGGCGCCGGACAACAAAGGCGTGGCCAAGGGCATGATGCCCAACCACCACAGGTGGCGCTTGCCGTCGGTCCATACGCTTGGCGCTGCCAGTGTCTGATTCATGGCAGCCACCGTTGCTGGGCAGTGCAAAACAGGTTCAGGGAGCGTTGAATGCTCCAGGAAATCAACCATGCGATAAAAGACGTTTTTTTCATTTTTATTCGCTCTTAGGCATTTCAAAAATCATTTCAAAATAAACATTGAAATATTTTTTTAAAGAAATAGCGCGGAATCGTTAGGTCGTCAACTACTTTTTCGAGGCCTTTTTTACGTGACCGGACAGTCTCTTTTTCATCCGCTGGGTCAGGTCTCTAGAGCAAGCATTTCGGACGGTACAACCCGCAGTGAGTGCCACGACTATTTGCTTGCCAACGCAAAGGGCGGATGCAGGACCGTAGCGGATTGCGCTGGCCGCGCACGCTTGGCCAGGTGGTGCACCGCCTCTACCACCCGCGCGGTGGCGGTGATCGGCAGCATATGCCCCCGCCCCTCCACCACCTGCAATTTCAGGCCCGGAACCTTGTCGGCCAGGGCCTGGCCGTGCTTGCGAAAGTCCAGGACCTTGTCCTGCGCGCCATAGATCAGGCTGATGGGCAGCGTCAGTTGCGGGTAACGCGTGACCATGCCCGGCAGGTCGTTGTTGACCAAGGCGATCTCACTGGACGCGGCATAGAAGTTATCGGGGCGCATGCCCAGCAGCCCTCCGCCACGGGTGGCGAAATCGTCAGGGGCACTGTCCGGTGCGAACACCCCTTTGACCACCGCGCGGCGCGTCAACAGGCCAATCGGCACCGTGAGGGTGTGAGACACCCAGCGCCGCAGCCAGGCCGGGCGCACCGCCAGTGACCAGAACACCACGGGCAAAGTCGGTTGTGGATGGGTCAGTGGCGCCACCAACACCAACCCCGACACTGCGTGGGGATGGTCGAGGGCCAGCGCCAGGGAAATCGCACCGCCCAGGGAATGCCCCAGCACCACGGGTTTATCCAGGCCAAGCGTATCGATAAAGGCTGCGACTTGCCGCGCCTGGGCTGGCAGGTCCGCAGCGGTGCCTTTGTGGCGTGTGGAATAACCCGATCCAGGGCGGTCGAGCGTGATGACACGGAACTGGTCACGCAATTGTCCGGACAAGGCATACGTCAGGTTGCGACTACTGCCCATAAGCCCGTGAATCATCACCAACGGTGGGCCCTTGCCCTCTTCGTAATAATGAAAGCGCTCGCCATTCACCTCCACAAAGCGCCCGTTGTTCGGAACGGCGGCTTCAATACGTCGCGTCATCCACGCGCTGAATCCCCACAAAACGGTGCTTGCGCCTATCAATACAGCCGCAGCGATAACCCATTCAACAGCCATAGCTCGGTCCTCTGCATCCCTGCGGCTGGCGACCTGACCGGAATTGATCAAGGCCTCAGCCATCGTCCACACCCTGGACCTGAACGTCGTGCCTGTCCGTCGGACAAGTCGCACATGAGGAACCTGGGACTAGCGTAGGCGATATTTTCAGGTAGATTATTTAAAATCTTTTTTAAAATAAGTAATTCAATTTTTCTTTGCAATGGTGTTCTATCTAAAAGACACAACAAGAAAAGGAGCACACCCGATGCCCATGAAGGAATGCTTATGAATGCCCAGCGCGACGCCATCGACATCGCCATCATCGGCTCCGGCTTTGCCGGCCTGTGCATGGCGATCAAGCTCAAGGAGGCCGGGTTCACCGACTTCTTTATCGCCGAGCAGGCCGATACTCTCGGCGGCACCTGGCGTGACAACCACTACCCCGGCTGCGCCTGTGATGTGCAGTCCCACGTCTATTCGTTTTCCTTCGCGCCTAACCCGGACTGGACTCGCCAGTTCGCGCCGCAAGCGGAGATCCGCGCTTACCTGGAGCAATGCGCCACGCGTTTCGGGCTGGCGCCCTACTTGCGGTTCGGCATGGGCCTTGAGCGGGCGGTCTTCGATGAGCAACACCAGCGCTGGCAATTGCGCTTCAGCGATGGTCGCCAGGTCAGTGCACGGGTTCTGGTCTCGGGCATGGGCGGCCTGTCGCGCGCGGCGCTGCCGGATATTCCGGGGCTCGACAGTTTCAAGGGCAAGCGCTTCCACTCACAGCAGTGGGACCACGACTATTCCTTGAAGGGCAAGCGCGTGGCAGTGATCGGCACCGGCGCCAGCGCCATTCAGTTTGTGCCGCAGATTGCGCCGCAGGTGGCTCATCTGGACTTGTTCCAACGCACTCCACCCTGGATCATGCCCAAGCCCGACCGGGCGATCTCGCCTTTCGAACGCTGGTTGTTCAAGCATCTGCCCTTCACCCAACGCCTGGTACGTGGCGCTTTTTATTGGGCGCTGGAAGGCCGTGTGGTCGGCTTTGCCCTGCACCCACGGCTGATGAAAATGGTGCAGAAAATCGCCCTGCGCCACCTGCACAAACAAGTGGCGCGCCCTTCCCTGCGCAAGACCCTGACCCCGGACTACACCATCGGCTGCAAGCGCGTGCTGATCTCCAATGACTACTACCCCGCGCTGTCGCGCAGTAACGTCGAGGTGGTCACCGACACCGTGCAGCGCATCGAAGCTGACGGGGTGATCACCGCCGACGGTATCAAGCACCCGGCCGACTGCCTGATCTTCGGCACCGGCTTCCAGGCCACCGATCCCCTGCCCCGCGACTGCATCATCGGGCGCGGCGGCGTCGACCTGATGGACACCTGGCAAGACGGCGCCCATGCCTACAAGGGCACCACGGTGCCCGGCTATCCCAACCTGTTCCTGATCGTCGGCCCCAACACCGGCCTGGGGCATAACTCGATGATCCTGATGATCGAAGCCCAGGTCACTTACATCCTCGATGCACTCAAGCAAATGCAGCGGCATCGCATCGCCAGTGTGGACGTCAAACCCAGCGTGGAAAGCGCCTTCAACCAACAGTTGCAAGACAAACTCAAGCGCACCATCTGGAATACCGGCGGTTGCCAGAGCTGGTACCTAGACCCTCGCACTGGCAAGAACACCACGTTGTGGCCCGGCTCGACTTGGTGCTTCAAGCAGGTCACGCGCCAGTTTGCGCTCAAGGACTACGTGGCCAGCCTGGTGCCGATCAATGCGCCCGACCGTCCTGTGCCCGCCGCCCATTCCGCTGCCGAAGGAAGCCTGTCATGAAGTCATTCAACGGCCGCGTGGCGGCTATTACCGGCGCGGCGTCGGGCATGGGTCGCGCGTTGGCATTAGCTTTGGCACGAGAAGGTTGCCACCTGGCACTGGCGGATAAAAACAGCCAGGGGCTGGAACAGACGTCGGCGCTGATCAAAACGTCGACCCTGGCGCCTGTGCTGATCACCACCCAGGTACTGGATGTGTCCGATCGCCAGGCCATGGAGGACTGGGCTGCACGCTGCGCGGCCGATCACGGACAGGTCAACCTGGTGTTCAACAATGCCGGGGTGGCCCTGTCGAGCACCGTGGAGGGTGTGGACTACGCCGACCTGGAATGGATCGTCGGCATCAACTTCTGGGGCGTGGTCTACGGCACCAAGGCGTTTCTGCCGTACCTGAAAGCCGCAGGCGATGGCCATATCGTCAACACCTCCAGCGTGTTCGGCCTGTTTGCCCAACCGGGCATGAGCGGCTACAACGCCACCAAGTTTGCCGTGCGCGGCTTTACCGAATCCCTGCGCCAGGAGCTGGACCTGCAACGCTGCGGTGTATCGGCCACTTGCGTGCACCCTGGCGGTATTCGCACCGATATCTGCCGCAGCAGCCGTATCGACGCGAACATGACGGGGTTCCTGATCCACAGCGAACAGCAAGCCCGCGCCGACTTCGAAAAGCTGTTTATCACCGACGCCGACCAGGCCGCCAAAGTGATCCTGCACGGGGTACGCAAAAACAAGCGACGTGTGCTGATCGGCCGCGACGCGTATTGCCTCGACCTGCTCGCCCGCTGCCTGCCGGCGGCCTATCAAGCCCTAGTGGTGTTTGCCAGCAAACGCATGGCGCCAAAGCCCCGCACGCCGGTACTTGAACCCAACGACGAGCCCCGCCTCTGAACAGGAGCACGCACCATGTTGCCGATCCGCCGTGACATCCGTTTCACCCTGCCCGCCGAGCGCATCAAGGACTGGCATGAACAGGGTCCGTTCATCACGCATTTCTTCAATGCCCTGTCGCTGCTGTTCCCTCAGGGCGAGCTGTTTTTCATGGACAGCGTGCGCCACTACCGCCAACGCATCGACGACCCCGTGCTGAAGAAAGAGATCCAGGGTTTTATTGGCCAGGAGGCGATGCACAGCCGCGAACACGTGGCCTACAACGACTTGCTGCAAGCCGCCGGCTTGCCCGCGCATACCCTAGACCGCCGGCTGAAATTTATCCTGGACCTGCAGAAAAAACACCTGCCAGCGTCCTTCAACCTGGCCGTGACCATTGCCCTTGAACACTACACCGCGATGCTGGCCGAAATCCTGTTGAGCGACCCGTCCCGCTTCGGCGAGTCACTCAAGGGCTACCAACAGATGTGGTACTGGCACGCGCTGGAGGAAACCGAACATAAGGCGGTGGCCTTTGATGTCTGGAACACGGTGATCAAGCCCGGACCCAAGCGCTATTTGCTGCGCACCGGGACCATGCTCACCACCACGGTGTTTTTCTGGCTGGTGGTCTTCGACTTCCACCTGCGCCTGCTGATCGCCGACCGCAAGTGCGGCGGACACCTGAAAGGCTTCTGGCGCATGCTGAAATTTCTGTATGGGCCCAAGGGCGTTTTCCCACGGATGCTGGTGCCGTGGCTGCATTACTTCAAACCCGGCTTCCACCCCTGGGATCATGACAACCGTGCGCGCCTAGCCGGGATTGACGACCTGGTCGAGGAGATCGAGCAGACCCAACGCGGGTATTAGGCTTGCGCCAAGGCGGCGCGTTCACGCACAAAGCCTTCCAACTGATCGCCCGGCAGTGCCTTGCTGAAATACCAGCCTTGGATGATCAATTCGGCGCCGGTGTTGAGGAAGGCCAACTGCTCGGCCGTCTCCACGCCTTCCACCACCACGCCCAAGTTCAGCGCCTCACAGAAGCGCAGCATGCCGGTCATGACCTGGGCCCCCTTGGGGTCGTGTTGGGCCACCACGAAACTGCGGTCGATCTTGATGAAATCCACCGGAAACTGATGCAGGTAACTCAAGGCCGAAAACCCGGTGCCGAAGTCATCGATATAGACCTTGGCGCCAATGGCTTGCAGCTTCTGGATGGTCTGGCGCGTGACTTGGATATCGCTGACCAGTGCGTCTTCGGTGATTTCCACCGAGACCTGCCCGTGGGCCTGGGCCAGGATTTCCACAAGGCGCTCGCCATAGGCGGCGTCGGTCAGGGTCGCGCTGGATATATTGATGGTCATCGGCAAGGCAAAGCCGAGTTTCTGCCACTTCTGGTATTGGCGGACCGCCTGGGACGCTACCCACACATCCACATCCGGCATCAACCGCGCCTGGGCCAGCCATTGCAGGAACTCCCACGGCGAATGCACCTTGCCCTGGGCATCGCGGGCGCGCATCAGTGCTTCACAGCCCGTGCACAAGCCGGTACGGGTCGAGACCTGCGGCTGGAATTCGAGGTAGAACTCGTAGTCACTGATTTGTTGGATGCGGCTCAATTCATTGGCCTGGCGCGCCAGTGTCTTGTGGGACGCGAGCACCGGGTCCAGTTCACGCAGCCGGCCCTTTTCTTCAAGACCCCGGAAAGTCATGTCCAGAGACTTGAGGTAGACCGTGCCCCCCTCGGTTGCCTGGCGATGAATCGCGCGCACATAGGGCGCATACACCAAAGTGCCCAGGCCCAGCAGCGTCAGTTGCAGCGCCACTGCCGCGAGGTCGCCGTGCGTGCTCAAGTAGGCATTGAGTAGAACAGGCGCTGTGAATGGAACGCTGACCACCGCAGGCGACACCCAGCCCATCTGCACCACCGTCAACGCCACCATGGCATTCAATGCGGGTACGATCAGAAACGGGATGAACAAGCGCGGGTTGAGGATGATGGGCAAACCGAACAACAGCACTTCGCTGACGTTGAACAGTGACAGCGGCAGGCTCGCCACCGCCAACAAGCGCATGGACTGGCTTTTGGAAAACAGCAGGATCGCCAGCAACAGGCACAACGCACCGCCGGAACCGCCGATAAACGCAAAGCTGCCGAGCAGCCCGCTGTTCAACATATATTTGATGGGCTCGCCCGCTGCCAGCGCCGTACTGTTCAGCACCACCGCCTGGTCCAGCACATCGAACAGCGGTTGCATGGCGTACACGCCATGAATGCCGAAAAACCACAGCAACGAATTCATCAGGGTCACGAACAGCCCGCTGCCGTAGGGCGACTCCAGGGCATCGAGTACTTGGGGCCCCTGCAGGTGCGCCACATACGGCACCTGCAACAGCAAGGACAGCACCACCACCAATCCCAGAGCGGTGATGGCGCCCGGCACCACCATATTGATCGTGCCCCGCAGGTTGTGGCCTACCAAATCTTCGTTGACCAAGCGAGTCCAGCGGTAACGGTGCAGCCAGGCAATCGCCGGCACATTCAACAGCGGCGAAGCAATCGCAATAAACAGGACGAAGGTGGCCGAAGCACGAGGATATTCGCGCAGGATAAACGTCGCCACCACCACATGGGCCAGACACAGGAACGCCACCGGCAGTTGTGGCAGGCGATACTGGATTGCCAGCATGTAACCGATGGACGCAGCGACCAACAGCGGGATCACTGAGCTGATTTGATTGTGCAAGCCTGCAAGGAACGTCACCACTTGCGGATCGAATCCCAGCACCCGTGCGCATTCCGACAGGATCAGGAAGCCGGCAGACACCAACAGGCATGGCAGGATCCACAACAAACCTTCGCGGATCGCTCGAAGAGACTCAGTGCTGGCCAAGGCGGCCAGACGTTGGGTGAAGAAAAGCTTGAACAGCGTTTGCGCCATGACCCATCCCTCTGCCCATCGCCCACTGTCCCTGGAAGGCAGGGCCGGAAACACGGGGCTAACGCTACACGTCCTGGCACAGTGAGCGAAAGCCTTTTGCCATTCAACCAGGTGTTTTTTCCGTAATAGATGACAGGCAAACCCCTGGATTTTAAAAATAATTGAGTTTTCTGACCTGGGCCAACCGCCGAATCTGCTTCAATGAGTATTATCGGCGCCTGTATTACGCAATGGATTCGCCGTATTCATGGACGGCTGCCTGCGAAGGAAGCAGGCACCAGGGAGAGAAGCTGGATATGCAAGACAAGCTGTCAATAAACGTACGCCCGCTGTTTTTCAACATCCTGCTGTGGGTATTCGGGGTTACGCTGCTGTTGATCAGCAAGGGCGTGATCGAACGAATGACGGGATCCACCGACGAGGGTTCCCTGGACCTGCCCCTGGTGTTGATCGCCTATCTGTTATTGTTTTTACTCACCCCCATACGCGCCTGGACCCACCGCCGACTACGCAAGCGCGCCCGCCGCCTTCGCGCCGGCCACCGTCCAAAGCCTGGCCATTGATTGGAGCAAGCCTTTGTCACCACCCGGCGATAACCACCAACTGGCATTGGACCGGTTTCTCAACGAACACCCCGATGTAGCCGTGGAACTCAACACCCTGAACCCGCTGGCGGCTCAAGCCAAGGGCGAAACCCTGGCGCACTATCGCGCCGAACGGCTGCATGAGGCCTTCGAAGCAGAGGCCGAACGCCAGGGCCTGTTTGCCTGGGAGTTGACCCTTAAACTCACCGCCGAATCCCCCGAAGACTTTGAAGCCCAACGTCTTGAAGTGCATAAGGAAGTGGCACAGATGGCCGGCCTGAGCTGGGACGAATATCGCCAGTTGCATGATTTGGCCGGTTGACCCATCACCCCACGAACCACAAGCGCCGTCGATTGGCCAACCCTTCGCGCAGCTCAGCGACCCCTAAGGTGCGCTGCTCGGGGTCCATGGCCAATGCTGAACGTAACGAAGGCCAGTACTGCCTGGGCAATTGCCTGGGCCGAGGCAGTCGCTGATGACATTGGCGCTCCCCAGGCCGCCGGCCCTCTGCCAGCTCATAGAGCACACAGGCCGCTCCGTACAGATCGGCGCTGGCGGACGGCAATCCTCCGGCCATCAACTCCGGCGCCGCATACGCAGGGGTCCAGGCATTCAGGCGGCTTCGGCTCAAACCCGGTAATCCTGACCTGACCTGGGCCTCGGCGTGACCCAAGCCAAAATCAAACAGGCGCACGCCCTGCTCGCTCACCATGATATTCGCCGGCTTCACATCGCCATGCAGGACACCTTGCCGATGGGTGTAGGCCAGTGCATCCAACAGTTGCAGGGCCATGGGCTGCAGCTCTTGCCAGGGCAATCCCTGCGGACACTCCGGGAGCATGCGGTCCAGCGTCAGGCCGGGCATGACTTCCATGGTAAAAAATGCCACTTGGTGCGCCGTGTCCACCTCAAAAGAAAATGCCCGCACCACATGATCATGTCGCAGGCTTCGGGTCAGGGCGAATTCACTGTAGAGAAGCACATGAGCGTCAGCCGACGCGGACAGGCTCTCGCCCAGCAACTTCAGCGCCACGCGGCAGTCTGGCTCGCCAAATGCTTCATGCAGCAGGTCCCGGGCGCGATAGACCACGCCCATCCCCCAGTACCCAGGATGCGTTCAAGCTGATAACGCCCCGCAAGCAGATTCGGTGGGCCTACCGTCGCGTTCATGGCTGGATCACCACAGCGGTAAGGTCATCTCTCGAAGCGCCGCGCAATACGTCGTGGAACAGCCGGTCCACGACCTGCCGTGGCGTACCGGCGCTCATGGCACGCCCCAACTCCCTATGACTGAGCCCCTGGTACAAGCCATCGCTGCATAACAAAAACACGTCCCCGGGTTGGGTGCATAACTCCAATACTTCCAGCTTCAGCGGCTGCCGGCCTCCGACCGCTCGGGTCAAGGCCCTGCTGCCTGGGTGAGCCTGGGCCAGTTCTGGACTCAACTGCTGGCGGTCGATTAGTTGCTGCTGCAAGGAGTGGTCGCGTGACAGTTGATACAGCCGCTGACCCCGCCAGAGATAGCATCGACTGTCCCCAGCCCAGATACAGGCCGCGCGGTTGGGTTCGAGCAACAGCACAACCACCGTACTGCCCATGATGCCCGCCCCGCCATCGACGGGTTGCAACTGACTGTCGAGGCCACGCAGGCAAAGGCGGACGGCCTCGATCCGTTGGTCAAAGCCGCCCTTGCCTGGCAGTGCGGCAAGGCTGTTGACCACCCACTGGCTGGCGACATTCCCGGCCTGATGACCGCCCATGCCGTCAGCGACCGCCCAACAACCCCGTTGTGGACAATCGAGAAGAGCATCTTCGTTGCGCGCACGGCTTTTGCCTTGTGCCGTGCGCCCGGCACTGCGCCATGCGTGCGGCCCACTCACAATTGTTCCGGCAGGCGGAACGTGCGCCATGTCGCCATCTGGAACGGGCTCGGGTTGCGTTGGCTGGTGAGCAGGTAATTGGCCCGCAGGCCTGCCAGGTCAGCCTTGAGAATCTGCGCATCCCGGCCGCTGGCAGACTCGCTTTGCATCAGGTCGAAAAACCGGAACAACGACCAGGCGCCACTGTCCTTCTCGATCCCCAGCGGCCGCTCTGCACCGCGCTCCAGCACCAGGCTGCTGCGACCATTGTCGGCTTCGATCGGCCAGCGGAATGCCATTGGCACGATCGGGCCGTGGCGGTACTCCAACTGCTGATCGCCGACGCGCAACGTCGCCCGGCTGACGGCCTGGTCCAGACTGTAGGGCGCCAATGTGAACCGCACGGCCCAATCACCTTGGTCTTCGGTGAAAAACCCCTGGCGAATGGTCTGGGCCCGGGTCAGTTGGTCCAGCACCGAACGCGACATTGGCAGGCTGCGCCCCTCCAGGGCCCGCATGCGATAACGGTCGCCCTCGACACTGACAAATGGCCGCAGGTACCCCTCATAAAAGCGCGCCAGCGCGCCCCGTGGCTTGAAGAACGCCTGAAAATCGCCCAGGGCGACGTCGCTGCCGGTGTGGGCATCGAACGGGTATCGCCGTTGGATGGCTTTCGCATAGAGGCCGTAGACCTCGCTTTGATAACGCTGATTCACGTACCCATACGCATCATCAAGCAGGTGGCGCCAAGTTTGGTCGGCAATACCCTCGAACCAACCTTTGAGCGGCTGCGGGAAGCGGGCCGCCGTATCACGCAGTTTGCCCAACAGCGGCTGCTGCCCATCCATCCGCTGCCTGGCCATTTTGAACGCGGCCTGCTCCGGTGAGCTATCCCGGTTGAGCGCCAGCAATTGCAACTGCAGCTCATCAAGCAAGCGCAATGCCTGTGTCAACTCGCCGCCTGGGTTCTGCTCTTCGTCGAGCAATTGGTGCAAGGGTTCGAAGCGGCGTTGCAATGCACGCCGGGCCGTATCTGGCAGTGGTGTTCTGGCCAGAACCTTGGAAGTCGCAGCGCCCAGTTCGCCAACGTGCGAGCTCACCGCCTCAAACCGATCGGGGATCGGCACTAACCGCGTGTTTTCGCGCACTTGCTGCAGCAACTGCACCAAGGCCGACTGCGCTGATGTGAGGCCCGCAAGTTGCTCCGCGCCTTGGCGCAGGCTGCCGGTGTCCTGCAGCCTGACCCGACCCAGGGCGTCACTCCAGGCATCGGCGTATTCACTGAAATAGCGTTGCTCCAGCGCCAGCATCAACCGGCGTAGTTCCGTGGTGCTGAGGTCGGAGTTTTCCCCAAGTACCCAATTGTCCTGGGCGATGGCATTGACCCATTGAGCGCCCTGTGTTTCGAAAACCTGCAGGTATTTTTGGGTGTAGAACCCCGGTATAGGGGGCCCTGAGCTGGAAAACGCCGGGCCTTCGACTAGACGGTAAGGCTCCAGGCTCCGCGCTTGTTCCCGCAGCGCCCGGTAGACCACCTCTGCCAGCGACTCACCACGCAACACCAAGCGAGCCTGGGCGACCAACTCTTCATTCAATGGCACCAGGAATGGTCGCTCAAGGAGCCGCATAAAGTGCTCGTTCAGACGCTTATGTGTCGAAGTGTCCCCCCGCCACTGACCTGCCACGTGCTCTGCCAGCCACCCCACATCACGCCGCTCGCGCAAATTAAGCATCAGGTAGGCACGCAGGCTGTCCAGCAATTGCCCTCGGTCACCCAGGCTGCCTCGTACTCGTCCTTCGAGCAGCCTGGTCACGTACGGCAGTAAATGTTGCTGCAAGGCTTGGTCATAGGCGCTGGCCCAGCAGCGGATAACTCACCTCTCCCTGATACAAGCCAGCCCGATCAATCCAACGTGCTTCGGCCAGCGATGGAAACACTTGCGTTGCAGCCAGGCGACTGTCCAGCAGCGTCAACAGTGCGAGGCTCTCGTCGTCTCCTTGTTGAATAGAGGGTTGGGTGTTGATCAATCCCAGTAGTTGCACCAACCGCTGATGGTTGAAGGTGTAACTGTGCGTCCACAACGCCCCCGCCGTGCCCATGACCACCGACGCAGCCAGCGCCATCAGCCCATGACGCCGATGTATGCGCTGCCGCTCAGGGCTACGCAGTCCGGCAAGATCGGCTTCGGCAAAAATCACACGTTTGAACAGGCCTTGGACAAAATGAGGCCGTACATCGACCGTCTTCGCACAGGTCAGGTAGAACCCTCGCAAGCCATTGATATGTTGATAGCGGTGGGCGGAAAATCCAGTCTCGATAAACAGGCACAGGCGATCACCGATCTGTGCGACCTGCCGTGGAAAGTCCAATATCCGGCGTCGACGCGCGATATTTCGCTCCTGATGCAAGCGCGGGATCAGCTCCGCGCCCAGACGCTGCAAAAGGTTCTCGAACACCTCTCTCACCTGAGCGATGTCTGTGCCGGCGGTACCTGTTGCCAGGTGCCCACCCAAGACGACTTCTGCGCCGTCGCCCTGCTGCGCGTCAAAAAACTCGGCAAACCCGGCCAACCGATCAGCCTGGGTCAACACCAGATAGACCGGAACATCCGCATGCAATGTCTGCTGGATGTCCTGCAAGCGGCTACGTACATGACGCGCATGACGCTCCAGGTCGTGCTCATTGCTGCTTGAAAGTGTATCGACAGACAGCGTGACCACCACGCCATTGAGTGGCCGCGCCCGGCGTCGCGACTTGAGCAGACCCAGGAGTGTCATCCATCCCGCAGCATCAACCGAGGGGTCTGGCTGGCCCAAGTAGCGGCCGGCCGTCTCGACCATCACGGCGTCTTCGGCAAAATACCAGTCACAGTAAGGCGTAGTGCCTGGGAGCACGGTTTCTGGTCGCCCGAACAGAGACTGCACGCCGCTGGCAGCCAACAGGCTGGTCTTGCCACTGCCTTGATCGCCAATCAACAGGTACCAGGGCAACTCGTTTCGCCAGCGCTCGCTGCGGTCACCATAGTGTCGGGAGCTTTTCAGCGTGTGCAGGGCCTCCTTGAAGCGCCCCTGCACCTGCTTTGTTTCGTCATTGATCAATGCCTGACGCTGATGTTGCTCGTGGTGCTCGTGTTGACTCAAACGAGCGGTACGGCGAGTACCCACCACGACCATCGACAGTCCCCACAACAGCAGCAACCCGCTGATGGTCAGTAACCGGGATGTCGGGCTCTGCCAGAAACGGTAGTCATCCACCGCCAGCAAAGGCCCGAAAAACCAAATCAGCAGTGCGCTGGACAACACCAGCAACAAGCTCCACAGCCAACTTTTGCGCAGCACCGTCCCCACGCCCTTGAAAAATGCGTTCATCCATTGCTCCCAGCGTTATGAGTGCGTCCGAAACAAACCTGGCACCCAGGATTGAAGAGGTTGCAGCATCGTCTTGCGTTCCTGGCCCAGTACCCAGGCAAATCCTGAATACATCACCAGCAAACAGACCAGCACGCAGATGGCGACCCCTGTGCCGGAGGCAATACGTATCCGTGACCGGGATGCTCTCCCTGCCTCTGGCGAAATGGAGACCGGCAAACGGTCCCCGCGCACATGCCTGATCTGGCGGTACAGAGCGTCATGAAGCGCTTCAAGTTGCGCCCTTCCCCGCTCCATGACGCGGTATTTGCCTTCGAAGCCCAACGACAAGCACAAGTACATGAGTTCCAGCATGGCCAGATGCTTGAAGGGATCGCGGGACAAACGCTCCAGCAATTGGAAAAACTTTTCCCCCCCGAAGGTTTCGTTGTGAAAGCGGCTCAACAGGCTTCTCTTCGACCAATCGCTACTACTGCCCCAAGGCGTGGTCACGACGGCCTCATCAATGACACTGCACAACACGTAACGCGCCGAGATCACCTGACTGTTCTCTACCCCCAAATGCAAGGCATGGGCCTCAAACGCGGTGACACCCGATGAAAGCTGGTCATTGAGCGTCTGCAGGCTTTCCCGACCGGGGCTGGCCTTGAGCAGGGCAACCTGCGACAGCAGTTCCCAGGCTGCGGCCAACAGGCTGTTGGAGCCCATCTTGAAGCTCTGAGCCCCCTGCAGCTGGGCGGTGTAGATCATGCGGTCTTCCAGCTGCTCGAAGCGTGGCGGCGTTGGAAAGTCAGTGACGGGCCCCTGTGCCGGACCGAACCCTTCACGGTCCAGCAATATGGTTTTTTCATCCTGCGGGTATTCACTGTCCATCGTCATGGTGTTCAGTTCCTGATAGCCCAGAAGTGGAGTTCCAGCTCGGCGAACTCGCCACTGGCGTGGAAGGCGAAACCACCCGATTGCTCCAACTGCGCGATGTCACGTGGACTGAGTTCGAGCATGAAATAGGTCTTGCCGGCGTGATACGGAATCTGTCGAGGTGCTACCGGCAGCGGCTTGATCTTGATGCCTGCGAGATGCAGGTTCACCAGCTCGCGGATACGTTCCACAGGACCGATCTTGAGATGCGCCGGCAGGCGATGACGCAGCTCCTCCGTATCACACTGGGCGGTAGCCGCTAAAATGAACGTCGCAGTGCCGAGCAATTTGAGATCGCTGACCGGGCAGACCAGTACCCCGTACTGGCGCTGTTGCAACATCAGCTCGATGGCGTGTTGCTCCAGCACCGACGACAAGACGGTGCGAAGCCCCTCCATCAGCCCGCGAAAGCTCGCCCCCTGGTCGCCGTGTTGGTACTGCACCGCCAATTGCGCACGTTTGTTGTCGCAGGCGAACGTCGAGAGTTCCCCGAGAATCGCCAACAACTCCCGATACAACAACTCCGGCCGCACCTGGGTTTGCCCCTGGTAATGACGCAATATCAACTCAGCACGGTTGATCAGTTGCAGCATCAAAAAGTCGCCAACCTGTGCCCCAGCCGAGGCGCCACTGCCCTGGATGCGTGATGCGATCGCATCGCCACGCGCTGCCAGCAGACTGATCACCTCCTTGAGGCATGAAGACACATACCCCGAACCTTGGAGATAGATGAACGTCGGTACAAAATCCGCCTCCAGCTTTACGCCCCCCTCCTGGGTCGAATCCTGCACCTGGGCGACCTGGAGTCTCACGTAGAACGGATCGCTGGGCCCTTCCCCCAGCATCAGGCGCAAGTCCGGCCGTGCACAGTGGATCTGGCAACGAGCGTCGACGCCGGCATTGGAGTCCCCTATCTCCGTTTCACAGGCGACGTAGCGAGCCAGGACATCGCCTTGCTCCTGCCTGCGCACTTCAACCTGATTCTCTGTTGCCAGCGGCAGCGCCAGGTACACAGCTTGTCTGCCTGCATTGGCAGGCACCTGCAACACCAAAGGCTCCATCGCGCCACTCAGCTCGAACAAGCTGCCATCCGGCAAGACACCGCTGGCCCGGTTGACCACGACCTTGCCCAGATTGAGGTACTGCACATCAACTTCCAAGGTCAGAAAACCCCAGGCATCACTGCTCAGCAGGCGGGTACGGTTGAGCTGTCGATGGTAGTAGCGGTCGTTATGCTGCAAGTGCTGGGGCCGCAGCAGCATGCCCTCCTGCCAGATCACGTTATGGACATTCATTTCAATCCTCCGTCCTGTCAGTTTGAGGCGCGACCAGGCGGAGGCCCGTCTGGTCCAGCGCAACTTCGGCCCGCGTCAGTTGCCCTGGCACCACTGGCAGCACCAACCGCCATTGCACGTGGGGCAAGTCGCGGTAGGCCGCCAGCACGCCGACATAACGGCTATGCGGCTCGACACTGAGCTTGAGCGGCACCTGCTCGCCGGGACGCAACTCCCATTCCTCGCTGCTGACCCAATCTTTGGCGAGTGTCTGCTCGGCCCGGCTGTAGAGGCTGAAGAAGTCGGCGTTTTCAAAGGCCACGGGATGCCGCAGCTCCAGCAGTTGCACCACCACGGGTGAGGGACGACCGTGCAGGTCGGGGTTGACTTCATCGCCAGCGGTCAACGTCAAGTCCAGTTTGGTCAACGTCGAAAAAGGTGAAAGCGTGCTACAGCCGGCCAATAGGCCAAGTGCTGACAGCGTTGATATGACAGCGATCCGATACATGAACATCATCCTGGGCACCCGACGTGCAAGGTAGAGACCAGGCGCACCTGCTCCTCGTAGGCTTTGGAAAAATCATTCAGCACCCCCTGCTCGCCCAAGGGCTCTCCGGACGTCAACCGTTGATAGTGGCGTTGATACGCCCGCCAATGGGCGCCATCGCTGAAGAACCTGGGTGGCTTGCCCTCGCGTTCGAAACACAGCAGCAAGTGGCCTGGCGCAAAGGCTGCCAATGCACTGCGCACAGCGGCCCGACTGGCCACGACCAAGGCCAGTTGGTGCACTTGCAGTTCACGACAGACCTGGGCGACGGCGTATTCGGCAGAGTGTTCACCCAGCTCGCCAACACCCAGCAATGACGTCATGGCAGTTGGGCCGTCGGCACAGGCTTTTAACGGGTTGCGGGTATCGAGTCCTGGAGCGGTCAGTGCAGAGTTGATTTCACTGTTCAGCTCGTCGCGGGTTCGCAGGCTCTGCTGCAACCCATCGATGGTTAGCCTGAGCAGACCTGCCACTTTGATCGCCAGGGCCTCACGGCCCAGCGTATCAAGCGTGTCCAGTTGCACGCCCAGCGCTTGCGCGAACTGTGACCAGAATGTTTCCGAGCCACCCGGCGCGGGCGCAGCGGGCACGGTAGGTAGGAGCTCCCTGACGGGGTCAGCCCACTTCGGCACGACCAGATGATCACGATCCACGGCCCCCTGACATAGCGCTTGGGACGGCACCTGCATGGCTGTATCCAAGGCATCAAGCTCTGCCGATGAATCAGCACGCAGTGGCTCGCGATCCAGTGCATCGACAGGGTCAAGTCCCAGGAAACCATCGTCTGGGATCGCGTCATCCCGGGCATATGACCGCCGCTCATTTGCCAGCAAGCGAGCGCGGATCTCCAGCCCGCCCAATTGGTACACGTCACCCTCACTGATCAGCCGTGCCTGCCCCTTTTCCAGGCGTTCCATGCTGCCTGATACACCGATGCCGTTGCTGCTGATATCGGTCAGGAAGTAGCGGCCTTCTCGGTAACTGACCAAGCCGTGATGACTGGAGATCAGGCGATTGGCATCAGGAATGATCCAGTCACAGCCCACCCCACGGCCGATCACGCCACCGACGCCCTCAAACGTCTTGCGAGCAGGCGTCGCAGCGCCTTCGGTACCACAGACTTCAAACACTAGTTGCATGGCGGAGCTCCCCTGCTCACTGCCCACGTCGGGTCGCCTGGGGGTCACCCAACGGACGGTAGTCGGCATCGTCAAAGACATAATTGGCGTTACAGCCACTCAACAAACACAGCACCAGCAAAAGGCCTTGCCACGCACGAAAAAACATCAGGTATCTCCCATGAAAATCAGGTGCCAACACGCCCCCATTCAGCCCCCCTCGCAGACATCACCCAGGGGGATCTTCAGGCGCGCCAGGCGATAGAGCAGCGTGCGGCGAGCGACGCCCAACTCACGTGCGGTACGGGTGCGATTGCCACGGTTTTTGTGCAGGCAATCGATCAGGAATACTCGCTCGACCCGTTCCAGGCGTTGACGCAACGTTGCATCGACGGACTCATCGGTGGGGGGTGCAGACAAGGACAAATGCGCGGGCAGGATCACACCGTCATCGCAGAGCAGTACCGCACGTTCCACCAGGCACTTGAGTTCACGAACATTGCCGGGAAAGGCGTGACGCGACAGTTGGTCAAGGGCCGCGCTGGACCACGACACCGGTTCGCGCTCAAGGGCAAGAGAGGCCTTTTGCGCAAATTCACGCGCCAACAACAGCACATCGCCGTCGCGCTCACGCAGGGGCGGCAGTTCGATGGGAAACTGCGCCAGCCGGTAGTAAAGGTCTTCGCGAAAACTGCCTTGGGCGACCATCGCGGCGAGATCACGGTGAGTCGCGGCGATGATGCGCACATCCACCTTGTGTGCCGCGCTGGCGCCCAAGGGGCGGACTTCGCCCTCCTGTAGAACCCGCAGCAACTTGGCCTGCAGCGACAGCGGCATGTCGCCGATTTCGTCCAGGAGCAGCGTACCGCCGTGTGCCGCATCAAACAGCCCGGTATGGTTGCGTTCAGCCCCTGTGAAAGCACCTTTGCGATAACCAAACAGCTCACTTTCCAGCAGGCCTTCGGGAAATGCCGCACAGTTCTGCACCACGAACGCTTTGCTGCGACGCGACCCCGCAGAATGGATAGCCCGCGCCACCACTTCCTTACCCGTTCCCGTCTCCCCTCGCAGCAATACGGTGTAAGAGGTATGCATGACCTTGCCAATCAGGCGGTATGTCTCATCCATGGCCGTACTGTTACCGACCAAGCCAAATTCTG